>NZ_LT608328.1:979263-1283526 GCF_900095795.1 Petrimonas mucosa | reverse complement strand
TCGGACTGGAATACCTG
Source organism: Petrimonas mucosa (assembly GCF_900095795.1). Taxonomy (NCBI): domain Bacteria; kingdom Pseudomonadati; phylum Bacteroidota; class Bacteroidia; order Bacteroidales; family Dysgonomonadaceae; genus Petrimonas; species Petrimonas mucosa. The sequence continues at coordinate 1,283,509 of NZ_LT608328.1, read as the reverse complement.
CAGACCATTTCATTTATTCTGGTTATTGCCGCATTGGTACAGATGGTAGAGATTATCCTGAAAAAGGTCTCACCGTCACTGTATCAGGCATTGGGGGTATTTCTGCCGTTGATCACCACGAACTGTGCCATCCTGGGAGTTGCTATTCTGGTTATTCAGAAAGATTTCAACCTGTTGCAATCGGTAGTCTTTGCCATCTCCACTTCAATCGGCTTTGCGCTGGCGCTGATCATCTTCTCGGGGATACGGGAACAGCTTGCCCTCACCAAGGTACCCAAGGCCATGCAGGGCATACCTATCGCCCTGATTACCGCAGGCATAATCGCCATGGCGTTTATGGGATTCTCAGGAATTGACCAGGTATTCAAATAAGCACTCCTTTTTCCCCGAATAGCTGGACAGATCGTTAAACCAAACGCCCGCCCGTTTGTCATAGAGGTAAACAGAACGACGTTTCACTCTTTAATTGGTACAGATATGAAAAAGTTAATAAACTCCCTCCTGGCAGCCGTCGCAACCATATTGCTTACATCCTGCATGACATTACATGGTGGCGCATATGCCCAGAGCCCTTACGATGGCAATGAGTACTACTACAGCGATAACAATTACTATAACCAGGGCGGAGTAAGCATCCAGCTGTTCTACGATGCCCTGCGGCCTCACGGCAGATGGATCAGAGACAGCAGGTATGGCGATATCTGGATACCAAGGGTGGGACGCAATTTCCATCCCTATGCAACCAACGGTTATTGGGTAATGACCGATTACGGGAACACCTGGGTGTCTGATTTCTCATGGGGGTGGGCACCTTTCCACTACGGACGGTGGTTCTACGATGATTATTACGGATGGGCCTGGATTCCTGGATATGAGTGGGCACCAGCCTGGGTAGTATGGAGGAACGGCGGTGGATATTACGGATGGGCACCGATGGGTCCCCGGATGGGCATCAACATACAGATCAACCTGCCGATAAACTACTGGGTATTCCTGCCTGACAGATACATGTACAACAGAAACATGCACAGGTATTATCCCAAAAGGAATCAATATCAGGTTATCTACAACAGGACCACGATCATCAACAACACCTACATCTATAACAATAACCGTTACTACAGCGGTCCTACAGTCAATGAATACCGCACTACTACAGGAAGAAGCGTAGATGTACGCAAGTTGGAGGTAAATGAACGTTCAGGCAGAACAACGGTTAGCGACCGGTCGGTTAACGCATATGCACCGGTAAACAGCAATCCGCGAAGCAGCGGCGTCTCCAGGTCGGCCAACACAACGAACCAGACCACAAGAGGTTCCTCCTCCACAACACGGAGCTCATCTGCTACAAGTGGAAACGCCAACTCCTCTACCCGCAGCACCACCCGCGAGAGCAACTCCACTCCGGCGCCGGCAGCCAACAAAACAACCACCCGTTCCACCAACCGGAGCAGTGATGCCAACGCAACCCGGAGCAGCAGTTCATCCTCGACAACCAGGGCCACTACCACCCGCTCCTCGAACCAGGGCAGCAGCTCATCCCGCAGCAGCAGCTCATCCTCTTCAAGATCGAGCGAATCGAGATCATCCAGATCTTCTTCGGGAGGCAGGTAATGGGAAGATACAAAAGACAAAAAAAGCCGCAAGAACTGCGGCTTTTTTTGTCATATACTTTTTAGTCCCTCCTATTTCGCATAGCTTACCGCCCGCGTTTCACGGATTACGGTTATCTTCACCTGTCCAGGATAGGTCATGTCGGTCTGGATCTTTCTGGCAATTTCTGCAGAGAGTTTCTCGGTATCCTGATCGTCGAGCTTGTCGGCACCCACGATAACCCGCAGTTCGCGACCGGCCTGAATGGCATAAGTCTTCACCACGCCGGGATAGGAAAGTGCCAAGTTTTCCAGGTCATTCAGGCGCTTCATGTACGCCTCCACGATTTCGTGTCTTGCTCCCGGACGGGCACCTGAGATCGCATCGCAAACCTGCACGATCGGAGCCAGAAGAGTTGTCATCTCCACCTCATCGTGGTGTGATCCGATCGCATTGCAGATATCGGGCTTCTCCTTGTATTTCTCCGCCAGTTTCATACCAAGCAAAGCGTGTGGCAACTCCGGTTCATCATCGGGAACTTTTCCAATATCGTGCAACAACCCGGCACGTCTAGCCTTCTTCGGATTCAATCCAAGCTCTGCAGCCATGATGGCACAGAGATTGGCCGTTTCGCGGGAGTGTTGCAGCAGGTTCTGTCCGTATGAGGAGCGATACTTCATCTTTCCAATCAGCCTTATCAACTCCGGATGCATCCCGTGGATACCGAGATCGATTACTGTCCGCTTACCGGTCTCTACGATCTCCTCCTCGATCTGCTTTTTCACCTTCGCAACCACCTCCTCGATCCGGGCCGGGTGGATACGACCGTCGGCAACAAGCTGATGCAGCGATAGGCGGGCAATTTCACGCCGTACAGGATCGAAACCCGACAACACAATCGCCTCGGGGGTGTCGTCCACAACAATCTCTACCCCGGTTGCAGCCTCCAGTGCGCGGATGTTGCGTCCCTCACGTCCGATGATGCGACCTTTCACCTCATCCGAATCGATGTGGAAGACAGTGACGGCGTTCTCGATAGCCGTTTCGGTAGCTACCCGCTGAATGCTTTGTACAACGATACGCTTGGCCTCCTTGTTTGCCGTCATCTTCGCCTCTTCCATGATCTCGTTGATGTACGACTGGGCGTTGGTTTTCGCCTCCTCCTTGATCGACTCGATCAGTCGCTCCCTGGCTTCATCTGCCGAAAGCCCCGAGATCGCCTCCAGCTGTTCGAGCGATTGACGGTAAATTCTCTCCAACTCGGCACTCTTTTTATCGAGCAGCTCTTGCTGGTTCTCCAGATTAAGACGGATCGTATCGATCTCCTGTCCCTTCTTGCTCAACTCTTCATGCCGCTGATTCAAAGACATCTCTCTCTGTTTCAATCGATTCTCTGCAATCTGCAGTTTCGAGGCACGTGCGTTGGCCTGCTTTTCAGCCTCGGCCTTCATCGAGATGATCTCCTCCTTGGCCTCCAGCAACTTATTCTTCTTGATTACCTCAGCATCTTTTTCAGCGTCGCTCAAGATATTCTGAGCTCGTGAATTGGCTGCCTTACCGGTTAAATACCAGGCAAGAACTGCCCCGATAATTAATCCGATAATTCCTATAACTATTTCCATACTTATGTTTATTAATGATTTATAAAATTCCTGCACCCAATTTACCAAACGAATACAGGAAACAACTCTACTATATTAAATATTTAACACTCAATCAATTTCCAACAAAAAAACGCACCTTTACGGCATGATAGGAATCAACCGTATAAAAGTGCGATGCAAGTTACTCCCGATAATCGGGGTCTGTTCTATTTCTGCAGGAAGATATCCAGTTCCTTGATCAACGAACCGATGGTATCTTCATAGGGTTTCGTATTATTCTTACTCTCAATAGAAAAATTCTCTACCAATGCCTGTATGGCTATCAATGCCATAAAGTCCTGTACGGTCAGATCGGGGTTTTCCCCAAATTTGGCCCGGTACTGATTGATTTTATTGTGTATTGTTTTGGCGGCCTTTCTGAAAGCCTCCTCTTCAGATTGTTTGATCTTCAGAGGGTACTTCCTCCCGTCAATTTCCAATGTTAATAAAAATTTTTCGTCGCCCATAGCATAAATTTTACCTTCAGCTCAATAAATTTATGCACTTATCAACTTCTCGCACTAACTTGGACAGCTTGTTCTTGGCAACTTTAACATCCACCGATGCAGCAGTAATGGTTCTTGCCGTTTTTAAACTATCGTATTTTGTTTTCAGCTGGTCGAGTTGCTCCGTCTTATCAACAAGCTGTTGTTGTACAACCTGTAAATCAGATCTTAACCGATGATTTTCATTTCTGAGGGTGTCGCACATGTACATCACCTGTCTTACTCGAAACTCCAGGTCAGTCAACAACTTTTTTTTCTCTTCAGTCATGGAAAAACAAAAACTCACACAAATATAGTCATTGCTCCGGTTTTTCACAACTTTTCATGGCTTATTTTTCATGAATTCATTTCATTGCGTCAGATTTCCAAAAGATTGGTTGATATTTTGTAATTTTGTGGTTCTTTTTCATAGGGATTGAATCAACATGAACGAAGTGAAGCTTACTGTCAGCAACGAGATTTTAAGGGTTTGTCCCCAATTCTGTCTTTCCGCCATCCGGTGCAAGGTTAAAAACACTCCACACAACAACCAACTATGGGAAGAACTGGAAGCATTCTCGGCAGAATTCCGGTCGCGGTACAGCATGGAGGAGATAAACAAGCGGGAGGCCATTCTTGCCACGCGCCAGGCATACAAAAAACTGGGAAAGGACCCGAACAGGTACCGGCCATCTGCCGAAGCGCTTTGCAGGAGGATCATGAAGGGCAACAGCCTCTACCCTATCGATACGTTGGTCGACCTGATCAACCTGGTTTCACTGAAGACCGGCTATTCCATCGGCGGATTCGATCTCGACCAGATAAGGGGCAACCTCGAACTGGGCGTGGGCATGGCTGGCGAGAGGTTTGAGGCGATCGGACGCGGGCTGCTGAATATTGAAGGATTGCCGGTATATCGCGATGAGATGGGTGGAATAGGCACCCCCACCAGCGACGAGGAACGTACAAAGATTACAGCGGAGACAACCCACCTGTTGATGATCATTAACGGCTATTCCGGCCGGAAGGGTCTGCCCGAAGCAACCTCCTATTCGGTGGAATTGCTGAAGAAGTACGCGGAAGCGCGCGAGATTACCATCTTCTCCTCAACAGAATTCTAAAAGTGGTCCCTTTCCCGATTTCCGACTGTTTTACAAAGATCTTACCGTTGTGATACTCCTTCACTATCCGTTTTGCCAGGGATAACCCCAATCCCCACCCCCGCTCCTTGGTCGTGAAGCCAGGCTGAAAGATGCGGTTGAATCTCGATTTGGCAATACCTTTCCCGGTATCGTCAATATCGAGGTAACAGTAATTTCCTCTCTCTCCCATCGTGTAGGTGATCACCCCTTCACCCCCCATCGCATCAACTGCATTCTTGGTCAGATTCTCCACCACCCAGCTGAATAATGGTTCGTTGAGCTGTACGACAACCGGTGATTCGGGAAACTTGAAGCGCAGCTCCACCTTGCCGGAAATCCGTTTTTCCAGATATGCGACCGATCGCCTCACCACCTCCTGCCATACGGCGGTGCCGGTCTCCGGAACGGAACCGATTTTGGAGAACCGGTCGACAATCACCCTGAGACGATCCACATCCTTGTCTATCTCGGCAATCAATACCGGATCGAAGCTCCTCAGTTTCAAATATTCCGTCCATGCCGTCAAGGCCGAGAGCGGAGTTCCCAGCTGATGTGCCGTCTCTTTGGACAAGCCGGCCCAGATTTTGTTCTGTTGCGCCCTTTGCGAACTGACAAGGCTCGTAAAGGCCAATACTATGAAGACGACAATTGCCGAGAGTTGTACATAGGGATAGAGCTGCAGCCGTTTAAGGATGTAGGAGTCGTCATAATAGAGATACTGGTTGAGCTCTTCAAGCACAATGGGAGCATGCTTTTTTTCAAACTCGACTGTCTTTTTCAGCAGGTAACCGCTCGCATCCCCTTCTGGGATCTTCAGGTTGTTGGCGGAAAAGGAGCCAGCCGTCTTGTCGTGCAAGATTACCGGAATCGTCTTGTTGCTTTGCAGAATCTGCAACACCAGTTTCATGTCGCTGCTCTCACCGCTTTTGGGCAACAACTCCATGGCGGCCGCCCATATCTCGATCTTGCTCCGTTCCTCTTTTGCCAACTGCTTTACAAGCCTGTTCGAAAAAACAAGCGAAACCAGGACAACAGCAACTGCCACAGCCATAAACAGAAGCTTCACCGGTTGCCTCCAGGATTCAAATATAGGAATCATCCGTATCTTTTACCTTAAATTGTCTGCAAAGTAACGAAAAAAGTGCTCATAGAGATGAAAGGGTTATTCCCACAGATCGGGGATGGCGCCATGGCCGCGGGCCCGACCCGGTTTCCTGTCGTACGGTGCCTTTGTCCCCATATGTATGTCAAAAAGAACCTTTGCCGTCTCCTGCATTGCTTCTACCTGATGCCTGTAGGGGCGATCGGTAACGTCGATCAACCCGCAGTTGTAATTCTCCCCGTCGTATCGCCTGCCGGTGATATCCTGATCGTTCCATTGAAAATAGGCTGTACCGATCAGACCGGGGTGAGCATATGCCTGCTCTGTATAGTAACGATAGGCAACCCCCCGTTCCTCCTGCGTATCCACCTGCCAGAGCGATTGGGCCAACCCCCGGTCTACAGTACCGAAATGGTACTCCCCGATGATCATCGGCAGGTTAGTCAATCGCAATGCCCTATCCATCATGCTCTTGCTGGGGGCAAGGGAGTAACTGTTGAAACTAAGCACATCGAAGGCCCTGCTACAGATCAACAACACTTCATCCGCAATCTCATCCAGATTTCCAAACCGGTAACCCAGGTTCAGGTGGTTGGGAGCATACCTCTTTTGTGCCCTGTTTACTGCCTGGATAAATCGCTCAAAGGTTTCCCAGATAAACTTCCGTGACGATTCAGGCGATCTCCCGTGCAGGGCAAAATATTCCGTCAATTTTTGCTTGATGGGGCAATCCTCTCCCTCCATGATAATTGCACAAACCCGCTCCTCATTTCCGATCCAGGCAGGTTCGTTCCCTACAAAGAAACCGATCACCCAGGGATTCTCCTTTTGCACGCCCACTGAATTTCTCATCGCCTCATCCAGATTTTCCTCAAAACCGGGAGCATATACGTCGGCAAGACCCATGAGTCGCCCTTCAACCCCGGCTGTCCGCATGGAGGTAACGAACGCCTTCCGGTTCATCTTCATGATCTCGGCGCTCGACCAGTTGGCAATGGTGTTGATCCCCCATTTTTCCATCCGGCGAATAACCGCCTCACTCGCTTTTTGCCTGTAATCATTACCGTAACGGCGATAGAGGTTCCACTCTCCGAACGAATAGTCGTTCGGATGGCGGGGATCAGCCGGGAACAGCTCCCTGGGAGGTAGCACCTTGAACATCTTCTCGCGTTTATCCACATCTTTTGCCAATCCACCTGGCGTGGGGTGTATACAGTCTACCCCTACCGAGAGGAACAGGTAGCCCTCCGGATCGACAAACCACCACTTCCCATCGATCTGTTCGGTCCTGAAAAAACCGGTCGCCTTCACCCGCTTCTGCTTATAACCTCCAAATTTCGAATAGTTGTAGAGAGTGCTATCTACCGTCTCTTCCTCCTCGGTTTTCCATTCAGCCTGCAGCTGTTCGAGGGAGGTAATTTTGCCCTCATACTCCACCAGGTTCGACTGACCAAACTCATCGATGGCAGGGACAGGCTCCAGGTACTCGTCACCCGGATCATCGACCGTGAGGGTAATATTCCGGATCTCGAACTCAGGATTTCCAATCGGCGCCCTCATCCTGATCCCGATCGAATCGACCCCGTGCAGGGCTCCCCGTTTTCCGCCCAGGTTAATCCAGCCGGTATAACGCGGCTGGTTGTATGTTGCCGCAAGATCGTGCCTCGCGTCGGGAAGTTCCCTGAAAAAACGCAACGGTATGGCGAGCCGGTTCCAGGCATTGGGCACATAACTCATTACACGGAGTTCGTTGTATCCGTTGTCGGTGGTAAAACCCACGTGAAAGCGCTGAGCCGTGGTAATCCTGAACTCCAGTACCACATAGTTGAAATCATCCCAATCGGCCGGCAGATCTGGGTTAATATCCTTTATGGCAAACTTCCTGCCCGACACCTCCTTGGAGCTGTCAAATCTCACTTTGAAACCCTTCTCCCTTGGAGCACATCCAATCATCAAAACAAGCGATAACGCTGCTACATAAAAAGGCACTGTTCTCATAATCTTATATTTTTGGTTATTTTTTATCAACTGATCCAATCATGACTGGCCGATCTATTTCTCCATGTAGCATCCGGCATCCCCCATCTCTGTATCAACCGGATGATTTTTTCACAAAGTAAGAGGTTTTTTTGAACAAAATTGACTTTTAGTTCCCGTTTCTCCTTAAAATTTGTACTTTTGTGGACGAACACATAACACCTTTTAATTTAACGCAAGATGAGAAAAACATTATTATTGCTAACGTGGGTACTATTTTCCCTGTTGGTTCATGCGCAACAACGGCCCGATCCGCAACCGGCACCTGAGACGTCCGAGAAATTTAAGCTGGGAATGGCCGGATACACCTTTGTGAAGTTCGATCTGGACAAGACGCTGGAAATCATGCAGCGTTGCGATGTACACTACCTTTGCATCAAGGATTTTCACCTGCCACTGAACAGTACCGATGAACAGATTGCCGCTTTTCACGCCAAGCTGAAAGCCAAAAACGTGACCGGCTACGCCGTGGGGCCCATCTATATGCGGTCGCAGGAGGAGGTAGACAAGGCATTCGAGTATGCGAAGCGTGTGGGGGTGAAGATGATTGTTGGCGTCCCCAACTATGACCTCTTGCCCTACGTTGACAAGAAGGTGAAGGAGTATGACTTCAAGTATGCCATCCACCTCCATGGACCCGACATGCCGCTCTATCCCGACGCTGAAGATGTCTGGAACAATGTAAAGGATCTTGATCCGCGTATCGGGATGTGTCTCGACATCGGCCACGACCGCCGTAACGGAAAAGATCCCGTAAAGGATCTGAAGAGATACAAGTCGCGCGTTTTCGACATTCACATCAAGGATGTGACGGGTGCCTCCAAGCAGGGTTACTCGGTTGAAATCGGACGTGGAATCCTAGATATCCCGGCATTTGTCAAGATGCTCCGGAAAGTGGGTTACGACGGAGTATGCAGCCTGGAACATGAACGCAACATGGACGACCCGTTCCTCGGTATCGCCGAATCGATTGGTTATTTCCGCGGGGTAATAGCTGCCACAAAATAGGGATGATTACATTCCTGATCATCGGAATTACCGTACTGATATCAGTAGTCGCTTTCGGCAACTACACGATAATGGAGCGATTCATTTTCCGGCCCGCGGAAACCGGGCCTGGAAAATGGTATCGCTTTTTTACCTACGGCGTACTGCATGCCGACTACGCGCACCTTATCTTCAACATGTTCACGCTCTATTTCTTTGGCGGAGTAATCGAGCACACCTTCAAGACGGTACTTGGCGACCAGACAGGTGTTATCTGCTACCTGCTGCTCTACCTGACTGCACTACCCATATCGATCCTGCCCACCTACTTTAAGCAGAAAAACAACACCAACTACCGAGGTCTGGGTGCGTCGGGAGCGGTTTCGGCCGTAATTTTCGCATATATCCTGATCCATCCGATGAATTTCATGGGCATCCTCTTTATCCCGATCTGGCTTCCCGCCTTCCTTTTCGGCACCATCTTCCTGCTCATCTCTGTCGCACTCGACAAAAAACAGGGCGGGGGGATCAATCACTCCGCACACATTACCGGCAGCTTATACGGAATTGCCTTTACCGTGATTCTCTTCATGGCGCTTGCCGACATCAACCTGATCGGTGAATTCGCCCAAAAGATATCGATCCACTCAGTCGGCGACCTCCTCAGGTTCGGTTATTGATTGGTAAAAAGAGCATATCTATGGACATTTTTGCCTAATTTTGCAGGAAAATGTCCACCCATGATTCTGAAAAGCGATAACAAAGCCCTGCATTGGGAAGTGCTGGAGAGCGAATATCTTCACCATGAGCCGTGGTTGACCGTGAGGAAGGAGCGCCTGCAGTTACCCAACGGCACCATTGCCTCCGACTATTACGTGCTGGAATATGCCAACTGGGTAAATATCATTGCTGTTACCCGCGAGAAGAAATTCATCCTGGTGAAACAGTACCGTCATGGCATCGGCCAGGTCTGTTATGAACTGTGTGCAGGCGTTTGTGAAAAATATGACCAGTCGCCACTCGAATCGGCAAAGCGGGAGTTGATGGAGGAGACCGGCTACGGGAACGGGAGATGGAGTGAATTCATCACTCTCTCGCCCAACGCAAGTGCAAATACCAACCTCTCCTACTGTTTTATTGCTGAAGATGTGGAAAAGATAAACGATCAGGCCCTTGAAGAATCGGAAGATCTATCGGTACATCTTTTCTCGCTCGAGGAGCTAAAAGAGTTGCTGATCAATGGCGAAATCATCCAGGCAACCATGGCTGCCCCCTTATGGAAGTATATGGCTCTACACCGTCTCATATGAAAGAAGCGCTCCTATACCTGATTCCCACAACATTGGGAAGTACGCCGGTCGACAGGGTGTTGCCCGCGCATAATATCCGGATAGTTTCCGGATTACGTCACTTTATCGTCGAAAATATCCGTACGGCTCGACGGTTTCTGAAACAATGCGATACGAAGATCGATATCGACTCGCTTACATTCTACGAACTGAATGAACATACCGACCGGCATCACATCTCGGCTTACCTCGAGCCGATCCGGCGGGGAGAGAGCGTGGGAATCATCTCCGAGGCAGGGTGTCCGGCCATTGCCGACCCGGGGGCTGATGTAGTGGCCATTGCACAAGGAGAAAAGATCAAAGTGGTGCCGCTGGTGGGCCCCTCCTCCCTGCTTATGGCGGTAATGGCATCAGGATTCAACGGGCAGAGCTTCGCCTTTCACGGCTATCTTCCCATTGATGGGGGGGAGCGGATAAAGATGCTGAAAAGGGTGGAAAACCGTGCCTATTCGGAAAACCAGACACAACTCTTTATTGAAACACCTTACCGCAACCGGAAACTGGCAGAGGAGATCCTACAGCATTGCAGAGCGGAAACCTTGCTATGCATTGCGATGAACATCTCGTGTGAAGATGAATATATTGTAACAAAACCGGTAAAGGCATGGAGAGACAATCTGCCCGACATGCACAAGAAGCCGACTGTTTTTCTTATCTACAGATAGCTACCCGATTCGAATGGAGATTCAACATAATATCCAGTTACAACCCTACAACTCCTTCAGGACAGGAGCAGTGGCCAAACTTTTCGCACAGCCGGCAACCGTTGCCGCGCTGCAGCAGATTCTTGCCAGATATAAATCTGAGGATAAACTGGTTATCGGAAAGGGGTGCAACCTCTTTTTTACCCGTGATTTCGACGGTCTGGTCATCAAACCCGACATCTCCGGCATCCAGGTTTTGAAGGAGAACGACGACTGGGTGGAGATTGAAGCGGGAGCAGCGGAAGATTGGGACAATTTCGTGGCGTTTTGCGTCTCCAGAGGTTTTGCAGGAGTAGAGAATCTCTCGCTTATTCCCGGAACAGTGGGAGCCGCCCCGATACAGAATATCGGCGCTTACGGCACCGAAGTGAAGGATGTGATTACCCGCGTCGAAGCGGTGAATAGCGTCAGCGGCAACAGGGAGAGCTTCACAAATGCCGCATGCGGCTTCACCTATCGCAACAGCATCTTTAAAGAGACCCGGAGATTTGTAATCACTTCGGTAATCTTCAGGTTGCAAAAAAAATTCAGCTATGTGGAAAAATATGCAGATCTGAAGCAGGAACTGCAGGGGAATCCCCACCCTTCACTACAAGAGGTGAGGGATGCCGTTATCCGGATCCGCACCCGCAAGCTTCCCGACCACCTGAAATTACCCAACGCCGGAAGTTTTTTCAAAAATCCGGTTTTGACTGAACTGGAGAAGGATGAGCTGCTCAAGCTACTACCCGATGCACCCATATACCGTTTTGGCAATAACAGTTATAAGACCTCGGCGGCATACCTGATCGAAAAAGCGGGTTACAAAGGGAGACGAAAGGGAGATGTAGGTATTTACGACCGGCACGCGCTGATCGTTGTGAATTATGGAACCGGGACCGGTAGCGAGATTCTCGACTTTGTCCGGGAGATCCAGCAAGAGGTACAAACCAGATTCAACATCGGACTGGAGCCCGAAGTATGGATATTTTAAGGGGTTGTGCAAAACATGGGGCAGGTTAACACTAAATTCCGTAAATTTGTACTCACCCAATTCTGACATAGAAAATCGACGTATGGCATCATTTATTATCGAAGGCGGGCATCGACTGAAGGGCGAAATAGTCCCCCAGGGAGCCAAAAACGAAGCGTTGCAGGTCATCTGCGCCACACTCCTCACTGAAGAGGAGGTTGTGATCGAAAATATTCCCGACATCCTCGACGTGAACAACCTCATCGCGTTGCTCAAGGATATGGGTGTGGAGGTACGGCAACTGAGTCCCGACACCTATTCCTTCAAGGCGTCATCCATAGATCTGGAGTTTACCAAGACCGAAGATTACATGAAGAAGATCGCCGCCCTGCGCGGATCGATCATGATAATCGGCCCGCTTCTGGCCCGATTTGGAAAAGCTGTTGTCCCCAGACCGGGAGGCGACAAGATCGGTCGCCGGCGGCTCGATACCCACTTCAACGGGATCATGAAGCTCGGGGCAAAACTGGGTTTCGATGAGGAGAAACAACTCTTTTCACTCTCTGCCGAGCGGCTACGCGGCCAGTACATCCTGCTGGACGAGGCATCGGTGACCGGAACTGCCAACCTGTTGATGGCAGCAGTCTTTGCAGAAGGTGAAACCGTTATCTACAATGCTGCATGCGAACCCTATGTGGAGCAACTGAGCAAGATGTTGGTCGGCATGGGGGCAAAAATCGAGGGGATCGGTTCCAACAGGCTCATCGTAAATGGAGTTACAAGACTTGGGGGATGCCGTCACAGGTTGCTCCCCGACATGATCGAGGTGGGCAGTTTTATCGGGATGGCAGCAATGACCACATCGGAGGTGACCATAAAGAACGTATCGGTAGGAAATCTCGGAATCATCCCCGAGAGCTTCCGCAAGTTGGGAATTACGGTCCAACAGCAGGGTGATGACCTCTACATCCCTCCACAGGAGAGCTACACCATCGAATCATTTATCGACGGATCGATCCTAACACTGGCCGATGCCCCATGGCCGGGACTCACACCCGACCTGCTGAGCGTCATGCTGGTTGTCGCCACCAAGGCAGAGGGGTGCGTATTGATTCACCAGAAGATGTTTGAAAGCCGTCTCTTTTTCGTGGACAAGCTTATCGACATGGGAGCGCAGATTATCCTGTGTGACCCCCACCGGGCAACAGTGATCGGCCTGGGCGACCGGTTCAGACTCCGCGGAATGACCATGACCTCACCCGATATTCGCGCCGGGATCTCCCTGCTGATAGCGGCAATGAGCGCCAAGGGAGTAAGCACCATTCACAATATCGATCAGATCGACCGGGGATATCAGAATATCGATTTAAGGTTGAACAGACTGGGAGCAAACATTGAGCGGAGGTAGATTCAAATCCGGATAAAAATTTGCTTTTTCCCCAACTCTTTTGTTACTTTGCAACTTCATTATCAACAATGGTATTAACCTGTCAGGAGATTGAAGCAGCAATTTTTCTGAGCCCGATTGAAAAACCACGCATAGAGGTTAATGATTTATAAATCAAAACATTTATTATGACAAATGAAACTGTTATTACAGATTTGAAGCAGGTAACGATTCGGTTTTCCGGCGACTCGGGCGACGGGATGCAGTTGACCGGAACGTTATTTTCCACCTTGTCTGCTATTTTCGGAAATGAAATCGCCACATTTCCCGATTATCCGGCAGAGATTCGCGCGCCGCAAGGCACGTTAAACGGAGTTTCAGGTTTTCAGGTTCGGGTAGGATCGAAGGATGTCTTCAATGCTGGGGACAAAGCCGATGTACTGGTTGCTATGAATCCAGCCGCTCTGAAGGTCAACCGGCAACACCTGAAAAAAGGGTCAATCGTGATCTTCGATACCGATTCCTTTACCCGCAAAGATCTGGAGAAAGCACTGTTCAAGAGTGAAGATCCCTTTAACGAACTTGACCTCGGTTACGTTCAACCCATTCCGGTTCCCATCACCTCGATGACCAAGGAGTCACTGGCCGATAGCGGGATGGAAAACAAAGATATCTTGCGCAGCAAGAACATGTTTTCTCTTGGCATCGTCTGCTGGCTTTTTAACCGGCCGATCGAAATTGCTGAACAGTTGCTGAGGGACAAATTCAAGAAAAGGCCAAAACTGGTTGAAACCAACATAAAAGCATTGACCGACGGATATAATTTCGGTCACAATACACACCTGACAGCCAGCACCTATCGGATCGACACCGTAAAAACCGGCAAAGGTCTTTATACCGACATCAATGGCAATACCGCCACGGCGTACGGACTGATAGCGGCTGCCGAGAAGGCGGGTGTACAGCTGTTTCTCGGCTCCTACCCCATCACACCGGCCACCGATATCCTTCAGGAGCTCTCCGCAAGGAAGAACCTGGGGGTAAAGGCACTCCAAATGGAAGATGAGATTGCCGGTATCTGCACCGCCATCGGCGCCAGCTTTGCCGGAAGCTTGGGAGCCACATCCACCTCCGGTCCGGGGTTATCACTCAAAAGCGAGGCACTGGGATTGGCCGTCATGACCGAATTGCCGCTGGTAGTGATCGACGTACAGCGGGGTGGCCCCTCAACGGGGATGCCCACAAAAAGCGAACAGGCCGACCTGCTCCAGGCACTTTACGGCAGAAATGGCGAGAGTCCGCTGGTAGTGATTGCCGCCACCACACCCACCGACTGTTTCGACAGCGCCTACTGGGCTTCGAAGATTGCACTGGAACATATGACTCCGGTAATTTTGCTAACTGACGGATATATTGCCAACGGAGCCTCTACATGGAAGATTCCCGATCTGAACGAGTACCCCGCCATCACTCCGCCCTATGTTCAGAAACAGTTTACCGGAGAGAGTGAAGAGTGGAGGCCTTATCTCCGCGACAAGGAGAGCCTGGTCAGGTATTGGAGCGTACCGGGCACCAAAGGATTCATGCATCGCATCGGAGGACTGGAAAAGGATTACCTGACAGGCGTAATCTCGTCTAATCCCGAGAACCATCAGTTGATGGTGAATACCCGCAAGGCCAAGATCGAGAAGATTGCCGATTTCATCCCCGAACAGGAGGTGATCGGCAGCAGTGATGCCGACACGTTGATCGTAGGCTGGGGAGGAACTTACGGCCATTTACTGGAAGCGATGATGCGCATCCAGGACAAGGGGAAGAGGGTGGCATTGGCCCACTTCCGGTTTATCAGCCCCTTGCCGCGTAACACCTACGATATCCTGAAAAGGTACAAAAAGATTATCGTGGCTGAACAAAATACCGGCCACTTTGCATCCTACCTGTCGGGCCAGTTCAACGACCTCAAGATAGACCGGTTCAACCGGGTGGAAGGTCAACCTTTCAGCGTTAGCGAGCTGGTGAACGAGTTTATTAAAATCATAGAAGAGAAGTAGACCAACCGATGTTATTTTGTCACCGTAAATAAAACGGCCATCTAAATAGCAGTCGGATAACAAAAAAGAGATATATGGAAACAGCAACAGCAGATAAGATCGAAACCAAATATGTCCAGAAGGATTATAAAAGTGATGTAAACGTACGCTGGTGTCCCGGTTGCGGGGACTTTGCCATTTTAAGCTGCGTGCATAAAGCCATGGCGGAACTGAATATCCATCCCCATGAAACGGTAGTGGTTTCAGGAATTGGCTGTTCGTCACGCCTGCCCTATTACATGAATACCTACGGATTTCACGGCATTCACGGCCGGGCAGCTGCCATAGCCACCGGCGTGAAGGTGGCCAACCCCAACCTGAACGTATGGGTGACGACTGGCGACGGCGACTCACTGGCCATCGGCGGCAATCACTTTATCCATGCCGTAAGGAGGAATGTCGACATCAATATTATCCTGTTCAACAACAAGATTTACGGGCTTACCAAAGGTCAATACTCCCCCACTTCCGATCGCGGATTTATCTCCAAATCATCACCGTACGGAACTATCGAGGATCCCTTCCGTCCGTCGGAACTCTGTTTCGGTGCCAGAGGAACCTTTTTTGCCAGGGCTATCGACGTGGACATGAAGAACACCACCGAGATCATGGTCGCTGCAGCTAAACATAAAGGAGCATCGGTGGTGGAAGTGTTGCAGAACTGCATCATCTTCAATAATGGTATCCACGACAAGATTGCCGATCGTGCATGGAAAGCCGAAAAGACGGTGATGCTGAGACATGGCGAGAAGATGCTCTTCGGAAAGGAGAACGACCGGGGTATTGTCCTGGATGGCTGGAACCTGAAAGCAGTAACCCTCGGTGAAGAGGGTTACACGATCGACGATGTTCTGGTTCACGACGCCACTACACCCGACAATACACTGCACATCAAGCTCAGTCTGATGGGTTACGACAACGACCTGCCGGTTGCGCTGGGCGTTATCCGTTCGGTGGATTCGCCATCCTATGATAGCGATTACGAGGAGCAGATTGCCGAAGTGCAAAGGAAAACCGGCAAACAATCGTTTACCGATTTTCTGATGAGTTCTGCCCATATCTGGGAGATCAAATAGGTAACGAACAGGTCATATATGACAGTATAGAAAGGGACGGGGCCTGCTCCGTCCCTTTTATTATCACATATCGGACTATAATCCTATAAATATATTGCAAAAAAGTGAACAAAATCATCATCTTAACAGTTTGAATAGATTAACGATTACAACATACCGATGGATACCGGAAATAAGATAAATTTTATGGATATAGGAGCCATAGAGGCATTGTATAAGCAGTATAAGGAGAATCCGGAAAATGTGGACGAGAGTTTTCGCTTTTTCTTTCAGGGATTCGACCTGGCTATCAAGCACTTCCCGACTAAACCCCGGAAAACGGAGGGTGGTGCTGGAGTTCCGGCCAAGGAGATTGCCGTGATGAACCTGATCACCGCCTACCGGCGCAGGGGACATCTGTTCACCAAGACCAATCCGGTCCGTACGCGGAGGTCATACACCCCTACCCTCGACCTTCAAAACTTCAACCTTTCCGAAGAGGACCTGGATACAGAGTTCGAGGCCGGAAAGGAGATCGGGATAGGCAGGGCAACCCTGAGGGAAATTGTTGAACACCTGAACGAGACCTACTGCAAGTCGATCGGGGTGGAATATCGCTACATGACCAAACCGGAGATCGTACAGTGGCTGCAACAGAAGATGGAGGGGTGCCGCAATCAGGAGCCTCTTTCGGGAGAGCAGAAACTGCATATCCTCGACCGGTTGGTTGAAGCCTCAGGATTTGAGGATTACATGCACAGGAAATATGTAGGACAGAAACGGTTCTCCCTGGAGGGATCGGAAGCGATAATCCCCGCGCTCGATGCGATCCTCACGCTGGGAGGCGACTACGATGTAAACGAGATCGTTATCGGAATGGCACACCGGGGTAGGCTCAACGTGCTGACCAACATAATGAAGAAACCCTACTATCAGGTATTCCGGGAGTTCACGGCAGAGAACTACGAAGAGGAGAACCTCTATGGCGACGTTAAATATCACCTGGGGTACAACAATACCATCGACCATGAGGGACGGAAAATTTCGGTGAACCTGTCGCCCAATCCTTCCCATCTGGAGGCAGTGGGACCCGTGGTGGAAGGGATCGCCAAGGCCCGGTTGGAACTGGCACACGATTACCAGTACAACCAGGTGTTGCCCATCCTGATCCATGGCGATGCCGCCATTGCCGGACAGGGAGTCGTTTACGAAACAATCCAGTTTTCAAAGCTGGACGGATACAAAACGGGCGGAACCATTCACATCGTGATCAACAACCAGGTCGGGTTCACCACCAACTATCTACAGGCTCGCTCCAGCACCTATTGTACCGATATTGCCAAGGTGACGCAGTCGCCCGTATTTCACGTAAATGGTGACGATGTGGAGGCGATGGTCTTTGTAGCCAAACTGGCACTGGAGTTCAGGCAGAAATTCAATATCGATGTCTTTATCGATCTACTATCGTACCGGAAATATGGGCACAACGAGGGGGACGAACCCCGTTTCACGCAGCCCAAGCTGTACGAAATCATCGCCAAGCATAAAAATCCTCGCGACATCTATGCGGAGAGACTGATCGACGAAGGGGTGCTCACCCGGCAGGAGTATGAAACCCGGTTGAAAGGGTTTCAGGATGTGTTGGATCAGGCCTATGCAAAAGCTAACCAAAGCAGAAAGTTGAACATCCACTCCTTCCTCAAGGAACAGTACCGGGAGATCCGGTCGCCACTGCCGGAAGATTTCGAAACAGTTTGCAACACAGCCATCTCCAAAGAGATGTTCCTCGATCTGGCACGACGGATTACCACGTTGCCCGAAGGGAAACGGTTCTACAACAAGACCATCAAACTTTTCTCTCAAAGGGCCGACATGATCAAAACCGATGCCTACGACTGGGCCATGGGTGAGTTGATGGCTTACGCATCACTGGCCAAGGAGAATTATCCGGTCAGGCTGAGTGGACAAGATTCCGAACGGGGCACATTTTCACACCGGCACGCGGAGATCATCACCGAAGACGGGGAAGAGAAATATTTCCCGCTGAAGAACCTGGGAGGCGAACATGCTACCGTACGTGTTTACAACTCACCTCTTAACGAGTATGGCGTGCTGGGTTTTGAGTATGGCTATTCACTCGCTAACCCGTTCGGGCTAACCATCTGGGAGGCGCAGTTCGGCGACTTCTTCAACGTGGGTCAGGTAATTGTCGACCAGTATATCTCGGCTGCACACGAGAAATGGGGCGTCAAATCGGGTCTGGTGATGTTCCTGCCTCACGGCTATGAAGGCCAGGGAGCAGAACATTCGAGTGGCAGGATGGAACGGTTTCTCACCCAGTGTGCCAACCTCAACCTGCAGGTGGTGAACCCCACCACCCCGGCCAACCATTTCCATGTCATCCGCAGGCAGCTGCACCGCGACATCCGGGTTCCGCTGATTCTCTTCACGCCAAAGAGTCTGCTGCGTCACCCCGAATGTACCTCAACCCTTGCCGATTTCACCGAAGGTCATTTCAGGGAGGTGATTGGCGACGACAAGGCGGACCCGTCTAAAGTCTCCAAGGTGCTGCTATGTACGGGAAAGATATACTACGAACTGGAGGCCGCCCGCAGGAAGGCCGGTGCCGGTCATATCGCCGTCATCCGCATCGAACAGCTCTACCCCTTCCCCGAAAAGCAGCTCAAGAAGATTTTGAAAGGATACAGGAAAGATGCAAAGCTTGTTTGGGTTCAGGAAGAACCGTTGAACATGGGAGCCGCATTGTTTGTTAAACAGTGGATGGGCGACTGTAAACTGGAAATCATCAGCCGCCCCCCAAGCGGTGTTACCGCGGAAGGGCTGACAGCTCTCCACAAGATACATCAGGCAGAGATCATAACGGAAGCAATGAAATAGCATAAATCGTAATTCATCATGGCAATAATAGAGATAAGGGTTCCCAGTCCCGGTGAGTCGATCACACATGTCGAACTCTACAAATGGCTGGTTGCTGACGGCGCTGTCGTCACTAAAAACAGTGAAATTGCAGAGTTGGAGTCTGAAAAGGCAACATTGACCCTGGTTGCTGAAGAATCGGGAAAGGTATCGCTGAAAGCTAAAGAGGGCGATAGCCTGGAGGTAGGTTCCCTGGCTTGCACCATCGACACCGCCGTTCAACCCGAAACGGCAGAGCCGGAACCGAAAAGCGGGAAGCCTGCTTCACCGGAAGCCATCAGGCCGGAACAACCGGCAGCAGCCGGACCGGCAACGCCCAAACAGCCCGAAAAAGGGGAAAAACCTGCAACCGGCGAATATGAAAACGTAAAGGTTACTCCCTTGGCCAAACGGGTAATGGAAGAGAATGACCTGTCGGTGGAGGATGTGATAAACGGGCTGCGCCGGCTGAAACGTTCGGATGTAGAGGCGGTGCTATCGGCTAGCGGTGTAGCTCCCGTAAGCGGACTGAAAAAGCCGGCAAGTCGGGAATCCAAAACCAGCAGGATGAGTTCACTGCGCCGGAAGTTGAGTGAGCGCCTGGTTGCTGTAAAGAACGAGACGGCCATGCTGACCACCTTCAACGAGGTAAACATGAAGCCGATCATGGATCTGCGGAAAAAATACCAGGACAAGTTCGTCGAAAGACACGGAATCAAACTGGGCATGATGTCGTTCTTCATGAAGGCCTGTGCCATTGCGCTGCAGGAATTTCCGAGCGTAAACTCGACGATGGAGGGAGAAAACATAACCAGTTATGACTATGCCGATATCTCGGTAGCTGTAAGTACTCCCAAGGGTCTGTTGGTCCCCGTAATCCGGAATGTGGAGAGCATGGGGCTGGCCGAGATTGAAAAGGCTGTCGCCGCAGTAGCCGACAAGGCACGCAAAGGGAAACTCGCCATTCCCGAAATGACCGGTGGAACATTTACAATAACCAACGGAGGTGTTTTCGGATCGATGATGTCTACGCCGATCATCAATCCCCCGCAGTCTGCCATCCTGGGGATGCATAATATCATGGACCGGCCGGTGGTGATTGACGGAGAGATAGTTGTACGGCCAATGATGTATGTGGCGCTGTCGTACGACCACCGAATGATCGACGGGCGCGAATCGGTTGGCTTCCTGGTCAGGGTAAAACAGTTACTTGAAAATCCCACAGATATGCTCTTCGGAAAGAGCAGCGGAGAGAAAGAGTTACTGGAGCTGTAGACCGGATGGGCGAAACCGTTTCAGTGACCATAGCGGTAGGTTTGAGGATACTCTCCAACCCGCTTGCCAATGTTTTCCAGAAACAACTGGCATCACGGGGAAACCATCCGCTGGTTGTCAACTTTCTGACCTATTTCCTGCTATCTGTGGCCTGCGGCATTTCGCTGTTCTTTACAGAGATCCCCTCACCCGACAGCGATTTCTGGCTCTACTCGATCCTTGGCGGAATCGCTGGTGCGCTGGGCAACGGATTGCTGGTAAAGGCACTTCAACTGGGCGACCTCTCGGTATTGGGACCCATCAACTCATACAAATCGGTTGTCGGGATTATTTTCGGCATCTTCCTTCTCTCGGAGATCCCCAATGGCTGGGGTATCCTGGGAATTGCATTGATCATTTACGGCAGCTACTTCGTCCTGGATACAACCGAGGCGAGATTCTCATGGAAATTGTTGAACCGCCCCGAGATACAGTTCAGGATATGGGCAATGCTCCTTACCGCCGTCGAGGCGGTCTTCATTAAAAAGGTAATCGCGGTATCATCGGCCGCGGTGGCCTTTATGAGCTGGTGCCTGTTTGGCGCAATCTTCTCCTTTCTCGTGCTTTTTTCCGGCAAGCTGAACCTTAAATCGGAGCTCGTCAGGGCAACAAAATCGGGCCGGACGGGCAAATTTCTCCTGTTGGCCGGATGTATAGGAATGATGCAACTCACCACCAACTACACATTCGATCATATGCCGGTGGGATATGCCTTGTCGCTATTCCAGCTTTCGGCCATCGTAACCATTCTGTTCGGATACACTTTTTTCCGCGAAAAATCAATCGGCAGGAAGATTATTGGATCTGCCATCATGGTCACCGGATCGGTACTGATCATACTGTTGAAATAGGAAGGATCGTACCGGTCCCTATTTACCCCTCCTTCGCTCAACCTCCTTTTCGATAAGCTTCAACTCACGACTCGACTGGCCCTTGACCGAACTATTCTCTTCTGCCCGGCGGAAAAGATAGGGCATCATGGTCTTCACCTCCCCGTACGGCACATACTTTACCACGTTGTAACCCTTCTCGGCCAGGTTAAAAGTGATGTGATCGCTCATACCGTAAAGTTGCGAGAAATAGATGTGCGGATGGTTGTGGGGCAAGCCCCGTTCATCGATCAACTGTGCAAGCAGGTTCGAGCTCTCCTCGTTATGGGTAGCCACCATAAAGTGGATTGTATCGACATTTTCCACGAAGTAACGGATCGCCTCATTGAAATCCCTGTCCGTAGCCGGCTTGTCTGGCTGGATGGGGGAGGGATAACCCATCTCGGCGGCTCGTGCTCGCTCGATTTCCATATAGGCCCCGCGCACAATCTTCAACCCGAACTTCACCCCCTTCTCGAGTGCAATCCGGTGATGCTCCTTCAACCGGTGAATAGCATCGTGACGGTACATCTGGTAGGTGTTCTGCACAATGGCCGCCTCCCGGTTATATCGCTCCATCATCTCCAGCACCAGATTGTCCAGCACAGGCTGGATCCAGGTATGCTCCGCGTCGATAAGCACCGGAACCCCCAGTTCGTAACCCCGTCTGAAGATAGATTCCACACGGTCGTAAATCCTCTTGTATTCTGCCGATTCATCCTCAGTAAGCTCGGCCTTCTCACTCACCTTTGCAAGCAGATCGAACCGGCCGACACCGGTAATCTTGAATGCACTGAAGGGCACGTTCCGGTTGTTGTGGGCAAACTCCACCGTCCGGATCACTTCGGCGCAGGTGGCGTCAAACAGATCATCACGCTCTTCCCCCTCAACTGCAAAATCGAGGATTGTCCCCACGTTACGCGCAGCCAGTTTTTCAATGGTGGCAGCACAGTCGTCAATCGACATTCCACCCACAAATTGCCGGTAAATGGTTATTCGTAAAATTCCACTGATCGGGAAACGGATGGCAAAGGCGAGGTTGACCAGTTGTTTTCCCGTCTTTACCAGACCGGCATTGTTCATTACCTTAAACAGCAGATGGGCCCGTCTCAATTCGGCATTCGATCTGTTCCGGAAGGCTATTTCTGAATTGTCAAAATCGATAAGATGATGTGTCAACGGCATATATTCTGTTGAGTATTTAGATTTCAGGAACAAAAATAAACAGTTTTTACCAATCTGATTCCAGCCGGCCCCATTTTTTGACCGAAAAATATGTCTGGAGGGAAGTCGCTGGCCGGCCAGGGCGCTTCACTTGTCGGGCAACTTCAGGAAGAGCAGGTATTCGGTATTGGAGTAATAGAGATAGAGTTGATCCGCAGAAGCCTTATATTCATACTTATACACCTTCACCAGCCGGTCCAGATAGAGATTGCCCTCCCTGGTTTCACTCGCCCTGCGGTTGTTCTCGGTATCGATCTGTGAAAAACTGATGTTGTGGTGCTTCAGGTCGCAACTGTAGGTTCCCCTGATCTCGTTGACCGAGGAGATACCGTTAAAAGTGCCGTCGGCATGCAGAGTCAGCGTGAAGGCATTCGGATTTTTGCCCAAGGCCAACTGTTTCAGCTGACTTCCCTTGCTTCCATACCCCTGCAGTTTCCACTTACCGTAAGGCGATTGCCGGTAAAGCGAGCTCTCCAACCCCAGCTCATCGACGCGCGAACAGCCGGGCAGAGCCGACAATATGGCCATCAGAAGCCCGAACAACATTACAATGGTATTCCTTCTCATCCCACTCATAACCAAAACCAAGTTACAATAATACAGATTATAGATGAAAAAATAATAGAAACGCTGCTCCAAAAATGTTAAAAAATATTTCCCAAAACTTTCTCAAACAACCATTAGAGATCCTGCACAAGAGCTGCTTGCTATATTTTTTACAATTTATCCATCTACAAAACCCACTTATCCACCTTTTTTTGTAGATTTGTGACAACAATAATTAACCGCACAAAAATTGTACGCATTATGCCAAAAGGAGTCTACAAATTGCCCGAAATCAAGAACGAACCCGTAAAAAGCTATGCACCGGGATCACCTGAACGAGAAGCATTGAAGCAGAAACTCTCTGAACTGAATAGAGGAGGTTTGGAGATCCCGATGATCATCGACGGGAAAGAGATCCGGACGGGAAATCTATCCGATATCCGCCCTCCGCACGACCATCAACGCCTGTTGGGACATTATCATCAGGGCGACAAAACCCACGTACAAATGGCTATCGAGGCCGCACTCAAGGCAAAACCTGCCTGGGAAGCGATGCATTGGGAAAGCCGTGCGGCAATTTTCCTAAAGGCGGCCGAACTGATTGCCGGTCCCTACCGGTACGATTTCAATGCCGTCACCATGATCGGCCAGTCTAAAAATGCATTCCAATCGGAGATCGATGCCGTTTGCGAACTGGTCGACTTTTACCGGTTCAACGTACGCAATATGTATGAACTCTACGGCATGCAGCCCAATTCGGCTCCAGGAACATGGAACCGTACGGTTTGGCGACCGCTGGAGGGATTTGTCTTCGCACTCACCCCCTTCAACTTTACCTCCATAGCCGGCAACCTGGGTGGAGCCCCCGCACTGATGGGCAACACCGTAGTCTGGAAGCCGTCGAAAACGGCGGTCTATTCGGCTCACCTCATCATGCAAGTGTTGAAAGAGGCGGGACTGCCCGACGGTGTGATCAACCTGGTCTACACAGGTGGCAAGGAAGCTGCCGACGTGATCTTCAATCATCGGGAATTTGCCGGTCTCCATTTCACCGGCTCTACTGCTGTATTCAACGGGATGTGGAAAACCATCGCCGGGAATATGGAGAAATATAGGTCTTATCCCCGTATTGTAGGTGAAACGGGAGGGAAGGATTATGTTTTTGCCGACGCAACTGCCAACCCCAAGGAGGTGGCCACCGCCCTTACGCGTGGAGCGTTCGAATACCAGGGACAGAAATGTTCTGCCGCTTCCCGGGCCTATATCCCCACAACCATCTGGGAGGAGGTACGCAGTTATATGGAAGCGGATCTGCAGTCGATAAAAATGGGCGTACCGGAAGATTTCACCAATTTTATCAACGCGGTTATCGACGAGGAGTCGTTTGATAAACTGGCAGGCAAGATTGCCGAGGCACAACAGTCGCCCGATGCCGAAGTGATCATGGGTGGAAAATGCGACAAGTCTAAAGGTTATTTCATTGAGCCGACCGTTATCCTGGCCAAAAAGCCAGACTACGTCACGATGAGGGAAGAGCTGTTTGGCCCCATACTCACCGTTTATCTCTACGAACCGGAGAAGCTGGACGAGACGCTCGATATTCTCGACACGACCACCGACTATGCGCTTACTGGAGCGATCTTCTCCAGCAACAGGAGCAATATCGAGAAGTTGACAACCCGGCTCACCCATACTGCCGGCAACTTCTACATCAACGACAAGCCCACCGGAGCCGTTGTAGACCAGCAGCCGTTCGGCGGTGGCCGTGCATCGGGCACCAACGACAAGGCAGGTTCACTGTTCAATCTGCTCCGCTGGGTATCGCCGCAGACCATCAAGGAGACGTTTGTTCCACCTACAAATTACCTCTATCCGAACTTTCTGGCCGACGAAGATTAAAGAAAAACCTTGCAATTGCGAAAACATTCCGACTGTGTAGTTGTTTACAAGGTCAGCAATTGTTTTTTCGACAGGGATGAAAAAAATAAATATCGCTGTGGATGGCTTCTCATCGTGCGGCAAAAGTACTATAGCCAAAGGATTGGCAAAGGAGTTGGGTTATACCTATATCGACAGCGGGGCCATGTACAGGGCGGTAGCCCTGTTTGCTTACCGCAATGGTTGGATGACCGATACAACAATTGATGAGGCGGCTTTACAGAAGCACATTTCAGAAATCGTCATCTCCTTTGAGACAGCTCCCACAGGGCAACAGGAGACCTATCTGAACGGCGAGAATGTCGAGCGGGAGATCCGGTCGCTCGAAATTGGAAATGGCGCAAGCCGCGTAAGCACCCTTGGGTTTGTACGGAAGGAGCTGGTGCGCCAGCAACAGGCTATGGGGAAAAAGAAGGGAGTGGTCATGGATGGCAGAGATATCGGCACCGTGGTTTTCCCCGATGCCGAATTGAAGATCTTCCTCACAGCCTCCCCCGAAGTGAGGGCTCGACGTCGCTTCGAAGAACTTCAGGCCAAGGGCACGCCTGTCTCCTACGAAGAGACTCTGGCCAACGTCATCGAACGGGACGAAAGAGACACAACACGCTCGGAGAGCCCGCTACGAAAAGCTCCCGATGCAATTGAACTGGACAATTCAAATGTCACGATAACAGAACAGTTGCAATGGGCAATGGATATGTTTAACAAAATCACAACACAACATGAGTAAAATTGAAATCGACAAGCAGTCCGGGTGCTGTTTTGGTGTGGCCAAAGCCATCAGCAAGGCAGAGGAGGAACTGAAGAAAGGCGGTACGCTATACTGTTTGGGCGATATTGTTCACAATAATGTGGAGGTGGAACGTCTTGCCAAGATGGGCCTGATCACCATCAATCACGAAGAGTTTAAGCAACTCAAGAATGTCCGTGTACTGCTTCGTGCCCACGGAGAACCCCCAAGCACCTACCAGATAGCGAAAGAGAACAACATCGAACTGATCGATGCTTCCTGTCCCGTCGTCCTTGGGCTGCAGAAACGCATAAAAAAGAAGTTCATCACCAAACAGGATGAAGAGGGACAGATTGTGATCTTTGGAAAGAAAGGTCATGCCGAAGTGAACGGATTGATGGGACAGACAGATGAGACGGCCATTGTAATTGAGAAGAAAGAGGATATCGAGAAACTCGATTTCTCACGCGACATCAGCCTCTTCTCTCAGACGACCAAGCCACTCGACGGATTCCAGGAGATCGGCGAGCTGATCAAATCGCGCATGAAAGAGGGTGCGACATTTGAGTTCTACGACACCATCTGTCGCCAGGTATCCAATCGTGTGCCGAACATGCATGAGTTTGCCAAGAAGCACGATCTGGTAATCTTCATCGCAGGAGAAAAGAGTTCCAACGGAAAGGTTCTTTTTGCCGAATGTAAAAAGCACAACGAGAACTCCTACCTGATACATGATCCCGACCAGATCAACCCGGAATGGATCCGGGACGACATCAGCATCGGCATCTGCGGAGCAACCTCAACCCCCATGTGGCAGATGGAGGCTGTCGCCAAAAAGATAAAGGAATTGATACCGGAAACGGAAGTTGAAAAAGCTGCTTTTTAAAGCAGCTTTTTTTTGTACGCCTCCTAAAAAAAAACTACCTTTGCAGCCGATTGTATTCAGGTTCAACCAATTTAAAACGAACGAATTTCAATATGGATTCAAATGTAAAAAGCATCGGTGTGCTCACATCAGGAGGGGATGCACCGGGCATGAATGCGGCCATCCGTGCCGTGACTCGCGCTGCAATTTTTAACGGCATGCGCGTTTTTGGCATCTACAGAGGTTACAAGGGGCTTATAAGCAACGAAATAGAGGAATTCAAGACCAACAGCGTCAGCAACATCATCCAGAAGGGTGGAACGATACTGAAAACTGCCCGTTGTGAAGAGTTCATGACCGAGGCGGGAAGAAAGACGGCCTACGAAAACATGCAACGTCATGGAATAGATGCACTTGTGGTTATCGGTGGTGACGGATCACTGACTGGTGCAGGTGTATTTGCCAACGAATACAACATTCCGATCGTTGGACTGCCGGGTACTATCGACAACGACCTGAACGGAACAGACACCACCATCGGTTACGACACCGCCCTGAATACCATCATGGAGTCGATGGACAAGATCCGCGATACGGCCACTTCTCACGAACGGCTCTTCTTTGTAGAGGTAATGGGACGAAACTGCGGATACCTGGCCCTCAACAGTGCAATAGCTTCCGGCGCCGAAGCGGCAATCATACCGGAGATAAGCATTGAAAAGGATCAGTTGGCGGAGCTCATCAATCAAGGGTTCCGCAAGTCGAAAAGCAGCAGCATGGTTCTTGTCACCGAGAGCGAGGTGACCGGCGGAGCCATGAACCTGGCGGAAAGGGTAAAAAAGGAGTATCCACAGTACGATGTACGGGTCTCCATATTGGGACACCTGCAACGGGGCGGATCGCCTACGGCACAGGACCGGATCCTGGCAAGCAGGATGGGTGTCGCTGCCATCCAGGCGTTACTGGAGAACCAGCGCAACGTAATGATCGGTATCCGGGAGAACGAGATCGACTATGTGCCGTTCAAACGGGCTATTAAAAAGGATCGAGAGATCAGCCCAGAACTGCTTGAGGTTCTCAAGATCTCATCTATCTAAACGTGAAAATAAATTTTATCATACAACTTAAAAACCTTACCTTTGCATTTCTTAAATAAAACAAATATTTAATAGATTGATATGGAATTAACACACATCGAACACATCGGCATCGCCGTTAAAAGCATCGAGGAGCAACTACCATATTACGAGGGAGTTTTGGGTCTAAAATGCTACAATATCGAAACAGTTGAAGACCAAAAGGTAAAAACAGCCTTTTTCATGATCGGTCAAACAAAAATCGAACTGCTGGAACCTACCAGTGAAGAGAGCACTGTTGCCAAATTCATCGAAAAAAAAGGTGAAGGCATTCATCACATCGCATTTGCCACTAAAAACCTCAGCGATTCCCTTAAGGAGATTGAAGCAAAAGGTGTACGCCTGATAGATGCACAACCCCGTGCCGGCGCAGAAGGATTAAACATCGCCTTTTTACACCCAAAATCCACCGGCAGTGTCCTGACTGAACTGTGCGAACATCCGGAATAAGGGTAAACCCGCTGTTGCACAAAAGCGGCAGATGCAGCAACTGAACACAAAATTTAATTCACAACAAACAATAATCTTATGAGCATCCAACTCGAAAAAGTTAAAGAGCTTATTCAATTGCGGGAAAAAGCTCGCTTAGGTGGTGGAGAGAAAAGAATCGAAGCCCAACACTTAAAAGGTAAATACACAGCTCGCGAACGTCTGGCCATGCTTCTTGACGAAGGAAGTTTTGAAGAGTTCGACATGTTCGTAGAGCACCGCTGCCACAACTTCGGCATGGAAAAAAACAAATTCCTTGGCGACGGGGTTGTTACAGGATATGGTACCATCCAGGGCCGTCTGGTATACGTTTTCGCACAGGATTTCACCGTTTCAGGCGGTTCATTGTCCGAGATGCACGCCAAAAAGATCTGCAAGGTGATGGACCAGGCCATGAAAATGGGTGCACCGGTGATCGGGATCAACGACTCCGGCGGCGCACGTATCCAGGAAGGGATCAACGCATTGGCCGGATATGCCGAGATTTTTCAACGCAACATTCTGGCATCGGGTGTAATTCCGCAGATTTCCGGTATTTTCGGGCCCTGCGCAGGAGGTGCCGTCTACTCGCCTGCCCTCACCGACTTCAATATCATGACCCAGGGAACCTCATACATGTTCCTTACCGGTCCCAAGGTAGTAAAAACAGTTACCGGAGAAGACGTTACCCAGGAACAATTGGGAGGAGCCTCGGTACACACCACCAAGTCGGGTGTCGCCCATTTCTCCGCTCAAACCGAAGAGGATGCCATTCAGATCATCCAGAAACTGTTGTCCTACATTCCACAGAACAACCTGGAAGAGCCGCCGACGGTCAAGAACACCGATCCGATCGACCGGCTGGAGGATGGCCTGAACGAGATTATCCCCGACAGCGCCAACAAGCCGTACGACATGTATGAGGTGATCGGTGCCATTGTAGACCATGGCGAATTCCTCGAAGTACATGCCGACTATGCAAAGAACATCATCGTAGGGTTTGCCCGATTCAACGGCCAATCGGTGGGTATTGTTGCCAACCAGCCCAAGTTCCTGGCAGGCGTTCTCGATATCAATGCATCACGGAAAGCAGCCCGGTTTGTACGTTTCTGCGACGCCTTCAATATCCCCATCGTTTCATTGGTTGACGTTCCCGGATTTCTTCCCGGTACCGGACAGGAATATGGCGGCGTAATCACCCATGGCGCAAAACTGCTTTATGCATACGGAGAGGCTACCGTGCCGAAAGTGACAGTTACCTTGCGCAAATCTTACGGAGGAGCACACATCGTAATGAGTTGCAAACAGCTGCGTGGCGACATCAACTACGCATGGCCAAGCGCAGAGATTGCGGTAATGGGTGCAGAAGGAGCCGTAGAGGTACTTTACAGCAAGGAGATTGCAGCCGAAAAGGATCCCGAAAAAGTGGCGGCCGTTGTGGAAGAGAAGAAGAAGGAGTACAACGATCTCTTCACCAACCCCTATGAGGCTGCCCGTTACGGCTATATCGACGATGTAATTGAACCGAGAAATACCCGTTTCCGTGTAATCAGGGCATTGCAGCAACTACAGACCAAGAAGTTGATCAATCCTCCCAAAAAACACGATAATTTACCACTATAATTTAGAACAGCATGAATAAATTTAAACAACTGTTGTTTTTGTCTGCATTGATCCTGCTTGTGGGTTGCGCCGTCAAGGATGAAAATCCACACTGGGTGATCAATGAAGTCATGGTGGATAACCAGACCGGTTACATGGATGACTTCGGGCAACGAAACGGATGGATCGAGATATTCAACAACACTTATAAGACTCAGGATCTGGGTGGAAGATTTCTTACCGACGACCCCAACAATCCAAAGAAATATCCGATTCCCAGGGGGGACGTCCTCACAAAAATCCCGCCCCGTCAGCATGTTTTGTTCTGGGCAGACAATGAACCGTTCAACGGAACATTCCATGTCAATTTTAAGCTCGATCCAACCAAGGATAATTACATCGCGCTGTACGAGAACGACGGCAAGACACTGCTCGACGAGATCGTCATCCCGGCCGGATTACCCACGGACAAGACATATGGCTATCCTACCGATGGCGTCAAATACGACAAGGATGGAAACTATTTGGCAGCCCAGCTTGAAAGGGTGACTCCAAGCAGCAACAATGCAGTTCTGGAAGAGAACCCCAAAGTCACCCTATTGAGTGAAAGTGACCCGTGGGGGGTTATGATGACGATGACCTCCATGTTGGTGGTGTTTGTGGGATTGCTCCTGCTCTATCTCATATTCAGGGCAATCGGCAACACGGCAAAAAGAATCTCCAACAAACGGGTGGCCAGCACCGGAACCCTGTCGGCGGTAAGAAGTGAAAGCCTGCTTACCGGTGAAGTATTAGCCGCCATATCTGCAGCAATCTATGAGTTGAACCAGGATGTTCACGATGTGGAGAGCACCATCCTTACCATCAGTGAAGTGAAACGCAAATACTCACCCTGGAGTTCCAAACTCTACACCTTGCGTCAAGATCCCCGTAGATAATTCATTAATCCACTTATTCAGAAAGAAACATTCCTTATGAAAGAATTTAATTATAAAATCAACGGTGCTCCCTACCGCGTGATTATCAACAGTTCGGACAGTTCAGTCGTTGAACTTGAAGTGAACGGCACACCGTATAGAGTTGAACTGGAGAAGAAGGAGAGCAAACCGCTTTCAAAAATCAAGAAACAGGCCATCACCACGCCTACACCACAAACTGCATCTACTCCGCTTGTGACCAGACCGAAAGAGACTACCGGAAAAAATACTGTACAGTCGCCGCTTCCGGGTATTATTCTCGATATCAAGTGCCAGGTAGGAGATACGGTGAAGAAGGGACAGACCATCATGATCCTGGAAGCGATGAAGATGGAGAACAACATCCTGGCAAACGCCAACGGTAAAATCACAGGGATCTTGGTTAACAAAGGAGACTCTGTACTTGAGGGAGCCGAATTAGTAACCATAGAATAAACAAGGAGAAAATGAATACACTTTTGTCTTTGAGCGACAACCTGAAAACATTCTGGGACTATACCGGAATGGCAAACGCCAGCTCCGGTCATATCATCATGATTCTGGTTGGCTTAATCTTTATTTATCTGGCCATATCAAAAGAATATGAACCGTTGCTGTTAATTCCCATCGGTTTTGGTATTCTTATCGGGAACATCCCTTTCAATGAGGCTGCCGGCTTACAGGTCGGAATCTATGAAGAGGGTTCGGTTCTGAATATTTTATATCAAGGTGTTGTCAAAGGATGGTATCCTCCAATTATTTTCATGGGTATCGGCGCGATGACCGACTTCTCGTCATTGATTGCCAACCCGAAACTGTTCTTGATCGGCGCTGCTTGCCAGTTCGGCATCTTCGGTGCTTATATCGTTGCACTTGCTTGGGGTTTTGCGCCCAATGAGGCAGGTTCTATCGGTATTATCGGTGGTGCGGACGGTCCAACGGCCATCTTCCTCACATCGAAACTGGCTCCTCAATTGCTGGGTGCAGTTGCCATATCGGCATACTCCTATATGGCACTGGTTCCGGTGATCCAGCCCCCCTTCATGAGATGGTTGACAACATCGAAGGAACGCATGATCAAGATGAAGGCCCCACGTGTGGTTTCGCAGACGGAGAAGATCCTGTTTCCCATTATTGGTCTTTTACTGACCACTTTCCTGGTGCCTTCGGGACTTCCCCTGCTGGGTATGCTCTTCTTTGGCAACCTGTTGAAAGAGTCGGGTGTAACCCGTCGACTGGCTGAGACTGCACGTGGTCCGCTGATCGACACCATCACCATCTTGTTGGGACTTACCGTAGGTGCCTCCACCCAGGCTACCACTTTCCTGCGTCCAGAATCGATCAAGATTTTTGTAATTGGTGCTTTCTCCTTTGTGGTGGCTACTTGCGCAGGAATTCTCTTTGTCAAGTTCTTCAACCTCTTCCTGAAAAAGGAGAACAAAATCAATCCGCTTATCGGCAATGCAGGAGTATCGGCAGTACCTGATGCAGCACGGATATCGCAGGTGGTAGGACTAGAATACAATCCCAGCAATTACCTGCTTATGCATGCTATGGGACCCAATGTTGCCGGTGTAATCGGCTCAGCCGTTGCTGCCGGTATCATGCTCGGGTTCCTCTATTGATACCGTTCACCGGACCCAAGTGGTCTGTAAAAGGGCGTTGCCGCAAGGCAATGCCCTTATTGTACAAAATGGACCTACTGCTACAAAATATTTGACATTAAAATCTTTAAACTATGGGATTTGAACAATTGATGCCTGCTATCGCAGGAATGAGATGGCAAGACCTGGTTATGATAGCCATCGGACTAATCCTCATCTACCTGGCCATTGCAAAGAATTATGAACCCACGCTGCTTCTGCCGATGGGTTTCGGGGCTATTTTGGTGAATATTCCTCTATCGTCTGCCATCACACAGCTTGACCCTGCTACCGGGGAGGCGGTGGAAGGTGTTCTCAATGTTTTCTTCAACGCTGGGATTGCAACGGAGATATTCCCCTTGCTCATCTTCATCGCAATCGGGGCGATGATCGATTTCTCGCCACTCTTCAGAAGTCCCTCGTTGCTTTTGTTCGGTGCGGCGGCACAATTCGGTATCTTCATGACCATGGTACTGGCCTCCTGCCTGGGCTACGATCTGAGAGAGGCTGCCTCAATCGGCATTATCGGTGCTGCAGACGGTCCAACCTCCATAGTGGTTGCCTCCCGGTTTGCTCCCAACCTGCTGGGTCCCATATCGGTAGCAGCCTACTCATACATGGCGCTGGTGCCCATTATCCAGCCGCCGGTGATCCGGTTGCTGACCACCCGCAAGGAGCGGCTGATCAGGATGACGGGAACCGGTCATGCCAACAAGAAGATTTCAAAAAAGGCACTGATTGCCTTCCCCATCGTAGTCACCATCGTTGCCGGCATCATTGCACCCTCATCACTAGCCTTGATCGGATTCCTGATGTTTGGCAACCTGATCCGCGAATGTGGGGTCTTGAACAAATTGTCGCTCTCTGCCCAGAACGAACTGGCCAGCCTCGTCACCATTCTGCTGGGAATCACCATTGCCAGCACCATGACCTCCGACCGGTTTGTCAGGGTAGATACCCTGTTGATCATCGCCCTGGGATTATTTGCTTTTATCTTCGACACCTTTGGCGGAGTGATCTTTGCCAAATTCCTCAACCTTTTCCGGAAGGAGGGTAACAAGATCAATCCCATGATCGGGGCATGCGGTATCTCTGCGTTTCCCATGTCGGCCCGTGTTATCCACCAGATGGGACAAAAGGAGGACCCGTATAACTATCTGCTCATGCCGGCCATCAGTGCCAACGTAGGCGGTCAGATCGGATCGGTTGTTGCAGGAGGAATAATTCTCACACTGGTTCCGTTATTCGCTTAAAAACTGAAGCATATGATAACGACAATAGAAAACACCTTGTTGATTGCCGCTATTGGAATAGCAGGCATCTTTGTCTTCATGGCCATCTTTTACCTGCTGATCGTCTGGCTGGACAAACTGCTTCCGTATGAGGAGGAGGCAAAACCGGAGGAGTAAAATTCTCCTCCGGTATTACTTTCTCCTTACATCTACACCCCACAACAGTTTATCGCGCAGAGTCTCGTAAAAGGTATGCCCCTTTCGCTTGACCACCTTAAGCGTAAAGTCTGCTTTCTGAACCTCGATCTCGGTGCGGACATGGCACACTTGCGACTGACCGTCGAGCGATACCAGAAAAGTGTTGCTACGGCTATCGATCATCAACCTGATCCGGGCATCGTCCTGGATGACCAGCGGTCTCGACGTCAAGTTGTGTGGAGCAATGGGCGACAACACAATACTGGGTGAACTGGGGACAAGTATCGGTCCCCCGACACTGAGCGAATAGGCTGTCGATCCGGTCGGCGTGGCGATGACCAGCCCATCGGCCTGGTATGAGGTAAGAAAATCGTCATCGATATAGGTATGGATGGTCAGCATCGATGCGGTGTCCTGTTTCATGATAGCCACTTCATTCAAGGCCCGACCGGGCTCACCTGCCGATATTTCACCTACCGATATTTCGAGCAGGGAGCGCTCCTCTATCATATACTCCTGCGCAAAAATCTCGCAAAGTGTCTGATCCAGGTCGCTGAAATTGACATCGGCTAAAAAGCCCAACCTGCCGGTATTGATACC
Organism: Petrimonas mucosa; assembly: GCF_900095795.1. Taxonomy (NCBI): domain Bacteria; kingdom Pseudomonadati; phylum Bacteroidota; class Bacteroidia; order Bacteroidales; family Dysgonomonadaceae; genus Petrimonas; species Petrimonas mucosa. The sequence continues at coordinate 1,248,746 of NZ_LT608328.1, read as the reverse complement.
CAGGACAGGTATACCCGAGTCACCCACAACAGCTGCCGTACGCAGGAAAGTTCCGTCGCCGCCGACACTCAGTGCCAGATCCACCGGTGGAAGATGGTCGAAAAGCAGGCAGAGGGGACGGATGTTGTCCTGTGTTGGTCGCGAGAGTGAACAGAACAGGGTTTCGGGCAAGTAGAGCGCTGCTGGATGTCGCGTCACTGCATGACAGACATCTATCAGTTGATTCTCAGACTGCGAAGTATATCCGGAAAAAAGGCTTCCAAATAGTGCTATTTTCATTTTTTCAGCTTGTCAAAAATATCTATCTTTGCCTTCCCGTGGGGCAAGGGGAACTTTTTTACATCGACAGATAATACAAAAGTTCATCCAGGCGTTCTTTGTGGGTGTCGGTAACGCTCCCCTCCTTCATCTCGTAATGCAGAACCTTGTAATTGAACCGCTCGAGACTCATCAGTAGAGGGGAGACATCCAGCAGGTTCAGTTTGATGGAGAGGATCAAGGTATTGCCGTCGGCCACCGGGAGGACGAAAAGATTCATGACGCGGGCGTTGTTGCTCTCCACGATCCGGGCGATCTCGGTGAGCGTATAATCAGCCAGCGGAATCTCAACCAGAACCAGTGAATTTTCCGTATCGGATAGTCCGAGAAAACTCTCTGCAGTAAAGGAGAGAGACTGTTTCTCTATCTGATGAGTGATAAAATCTTTCATCTGTTTTTTTAGGCAAAACCGTTATTTCGTATTAATTTTGTAACGTCTTACAAAGATGGGAATTTTTTGGTAAAAAACGGCCATTGGCAGTTTTTTATCGTTCCACATCAGGGAAAATAGCAAATATTTTTACAAAGAGAATAAGGTAAAATAAATGACAAAGCTAAGTGTAAACATCAATAAAGTGGCCACCCTTAGAAATTCCAGAGGGGGGAATATTCCGGATGTTGTCCAGGTGGCTATTGATTGTCAACTTTTTGGCGCAGACGGGATCACCGTCCATCCCAGACCGGATGAACGTCATATCCGCTATGCAGATGTGATCGACCTGCAACCCAGGATAAATACAGAATTCAATATTGAGGGAAATCCGTCACCGGAGTTTATTTCATTGATAAAACGGATACGTCCCACACAGGTAACACTTGTTCCGGACGCCCACGATGTGCTCACTTCCGATACCGGCTGGGACACGGTCGAGCACAAGGATTTCCTTACCGATGTGGTTAACGAGTTCCAGTCGATGGGGGTACGCACTTCCATCTTCGTGGATACAAACCTGGAGATGATAAAAATGGCATCGAAAATCGGTGCCGACAGGATCGAACTCTTTACCGGGCCCTATGCCATGGAGTACAAGAGCAACAGGGAAAAAGCCATCGCACCCTACATCGAGGCGGCAACCATGGCAAAGAAACTGGGACTGGGAGTAAACGCAGGGCATGACCTGAACTTGGAGAACCTCAACTATCTCTACGTAAATATTCCCTGGCTGAAAGAGGTATCCATCGGACATTCGCTCATCAGTGATGCACTCTACATGGGGTTGGAAAAAACAATCAAAGCATATAAAAATTGCTTAAATAGGCCACTTGACAGCCCTAAACCTTAGAATATTGTTTATCTTTACAGAAACTTATAATTACCCTACTCGATGAACTTGTTACAAATTGCTTCTGTTCAGGATACATTGCAGCAGATCACGACCTCGGTTGAACCCCAGACAACGACAAATGCTTTAGACCTGGCTTTTAAGGGTGGATGGCTGATGATCGTGTTGCTGGTTCTCTTGCTCCTTTCGGTATATGTATTGATAGAGAGGACATTGGTGATAAACAAAGCCAGACAGGAGGACAGCTCCTTTATGAACCGCATCAAGGATTACATCCTGGATGGAAAAATTGAGACAGCAATGTCGCTTTGCCGGAACACCAACACCCCCACCGCACGTATGGTGGAAAAGGGCATCTCCCGGTTGGGCAGGCCAACAGCCGATGTCATGTCGGCCATCGAGAATCAGGGAAATATCGAGATCTCCAAACTGGAGAAGGGGCTGCCACTGCTTGCAACCACCGCTTCCGGTGCTCCCATGATCGGGTTCCTCGGAACGGTCACCGGAATGGTGAAGGCCTTTATGAGCATGGCAAGCGCCGGTGCAAACGTGGATGTAACCATCCTGTCGACAGGTATCTACGAGGCGCTGGTAACAACCGTTGGTGGACTTGTTGTGGGTATCATTGCACTTTTTGCATACAACTACCTGACAACGCGGATAAAGGGCATCGTCAACAAACTTGAGATGCGTATCATGGAGTTTATGGATATTTTGAACGAGCCGGTGGCATAAAAGGGTAAGAAGATGGCATTAAAACAGCGATTCAATGTAGAAGCGAGTTTCAGCATGGCCTCGATGACCGATGTGATCTTTCTCCTGCTGATCTTCTTCATGATCACATCCACCATCGTAGTCCCCAATGCCATAAAGGTGTTGCTGCCCAAAGCTCAACAGCAGGCCCAGGCAAAACCGATCACCCGGGTTACCATCGACAAGGATCTGAACTATTATGTAGCCAACGCAAACGAGAGAGAACGGAAGGTCACTTTCGAGCAGATCACGCCCTTCTTGCAATCGGTCTACACGGCCGAACCCGACATCTTTGTGGCACTCTACGCCGATGAGGAGGTTCCTTATCGCGAAATAGTGAAGATTTTGGATATTGCCAATCAGAACCGGTTTAAAATGGTATTGATGACAAGGCCGAACTAATAAAAAAGTTCATTTTAAAACGGAATGGAGATTACAAGGGAAAAAACAGCAGGAATAGCAGGGACAATCCTCTTTGCCATATTGCTACTGCTTATCCTGATGTTCTCTTATTTCACACTGGCACTTCCACCACAGGAACTGGAAGGAATTCCTGTCATGTTCGGGAATGTGGATGAGGCGTTCGGTTCTACCGAGTCGCCCAAGCATGAGATCACACCTGAACCTACACCAGCCCCTACCCCCGCAGCTCCGAAACCGACACCCAACGAACCGTTGATTACACAGAAGAGCGAACCCTCCATTGAGATAGCTGAACGGAGGGAGGCCGAGCGGCGTCAGGCCGAGTTGGTAGAACAGCGCAGACGAGAGGAGGAGGCTGAACGGAGACGGCGCGAACAGGAGGAGGCCAAAAAGCGGGAGATCAACCAGAAGATGAGCGGCCTTTTCGGTGAAAATGCCGGTAACCGGGGTGAAACCCAGGGCAGCGGCACACAGGGGGTCTCCACAGGCAACGCTACCGAGGGTGCCAAATCGGGTATCGGAGGTATCGGCACCTACGATCTGGGCGGTCGCAGCGTTGGACCCGGCGGATTGATCCAGCCTAAATATTCGGTAAACGATTACGGAACAGTTGTCGTCAACATCACGGTAGATCCGAATGGAAATGTCATCAAGGCCGAGATCGGAAAGGGGACCAATACTCCCAATACCGCACTACTTAACGAAGCGCGACGTGCCGCACTCAGAACCAAATTCAACGCCATCAACTCAACCAACAACCAGCAGGGGACCATCACCTACAAGTTCAACCTCAACTGATTGCAATAGATCTACATCACAGGGCCACCACATCCCGGATGTGCGGGAGCCGAACAATTGTCGCTTCCACCTTGTTCAATGTCTAAACAACCCTAACGTTTAAATATTAATCCGATGAAGAAAGTAGCATTATTCTTGGCCAATGGTTTCGAAGAGATTGAAGCCTTGGGTACCGTAGACATTCTACGCAGGGCAGGTATTCCTGTTCAGACCGTATCGATAACCGACGAAAAAAGTGTTGCCGGCGCACACGGCATAACCGTCCAGGCCGATGCGACCTTCTCCGAAGTGGATCTTGCCGGCATGGATCTGCTGGTACTTCCAGGCGGTATGCCCGGCGCAAAGAACCTCAATGAGCAGAAAGAGCTGAAAGCGGCAATAAAAGAGCATGCCGAAAAGGGCAAGGTTGTAGCCGCAATTTGTGCCGCACCGATGGTTTTAGGCGGTTTGGGCCTGCTGGAGGGGAAAAAAGTCACCTGCTACCCCGGTTTTGAAACAGAACTGAGAGGAGCGGAGGTCACCGGCGACAAGGTGAGCGTCGACAACAACATTATCACCGGGAGAGGTCCCGGTCTGGTTTTCGACTTTGCGTTGGAACTGGTAGAAACGATTGCAGGTGCAGGAACGAGAAAAGAGGTACAGGAAGGGTTGCTGCTCTGATCCGGCTACGGAACTTTCGGTTAGCCCCTTCTTGATGTTTCTCGAAAATTCAGGGTGCAAAGAGTTGGTTATTAAGAAAAAACCGACTATCTTTGCACCGTTTTTTTGACAATATAAAGTCTAACTTATTTAATTATTAAAATTTTAAAAACAACAAATGACAGACAATTTAAAAAATGTAACTCCCTTAGAGAATTTCGATTGGGATGCTTACGCAAAAGGTGACGTCTACTCCAAAGAAAACAAAGAAAAACTTACCGAGAGCTACGACAACACGTTGAGCAAGATCAACGACAAGGAAGTGGTGACCGGTATCGTAACCTCCATGAACAAACGCGAAGTGGTTGTAAACATTGGTTACAAATCGGACGGTGTAGTGTCGATGAACGAATTCCGTTACAACCCTGATCTGAAAGTTGGCGACGAGGTAGAAGTATACATCGAAAGCCAGGAAGACAAAAAAGGGCAATTGATTCTTTCCCACAAAAAAGCACGTGCTTCGCGTTCTTGGGATCGCGTAAACGCAGCTTTGGAAAACAACGAAGTAATAAAAGGGTATATCAAGTGCCGTACAAAAGGCGGTATGATTGTGGATGTTTTCGGTATCGAAGCATTCCTTCCGGGTTCACAGATCGATGTGAAACCGATCCGCGACTACGATATTTTTGTTGACAAAACCATGGAATTCAAGGTTGTCAAGATCAATCCTGAATTCAAGAACGTGGTTGTTTCACACAAAGCCCTCATTGAAGAAGAGCTGGAACAACAGAAAAAAGAGATTATTTCGAAACTCGAAAAAGGACAGGTGCTCGAAGGTGTTGTCAAGAACATCACCTCTTATGGTGTATTCGTTGATCTTGGCGGCGTTGACGGCTTGATCCACATCACTGATCTTTCATGGGGCCGTATTCAACACCCTGACGAAGTGGTTAAACTGGACGACAAGATCAATGTGGTTATCCTCGACTTCGACGATGACAAGAAGCGTATCGCTCTTGGTTTGAAGCAGTTGACTCCTCATCCATGGGATGCTATGGACGACAGCCTGAAAGTAGGCGACATCGTTAAGGGTAAAGTGGTTGTCATTGCCGATTATGGAGCATTTGTAGAGGTAGCTCCAGGTGTTGAAGGCTTGATCCACGTTTCTGAGATGAGCTGGACACAGCACCTGCACAGCGCCCAGGACTTCATGAAGGTAGGCGACGAGGTAGAGGCTGTTATCCTGACACTCGACCGCGAAGAGAGAAAAATGTCGCTGGGTGTAAAACAGCTCAAACCCGATCCATGGGAAAACATCGAAGAGAAATATCCTGTTGGAAGCACCCACACTGCTACCGTTCGGAATTTCACCAACTTCGGTGCTTTTGTTGAAATTGAAGAAGGTGTTGAAGGATTGATCCACATCTCCGATCTCTCCTGGACAAAGAAGATCAAACACCCGAGCGAAGTGACCGAAATCGGAGCTCCGATTAAAGTACAGGTATTGGAAATCGACAAGGAGAACCGTCGTTTGAGCCTTGGGCACAAACAGTTGGAAGAAAATCCATGGGATGTATTTGAAACCATCTTCACCGCAGGTTCAGTTCACGAAGGCACCGTACTCGAATTTGTAGATAAGGGAGCTGTGATTGCGTTGCCTTACGGCGTTGAAGGCTTTGCCACTCCCAAGCATCTGGTGAAAGAGGATGGCACACAGGCTCAGGTTGACGAGAAACTGGAATTCAAAGTGATCGAGTTCAATAAAGATGCCAAACGGATTATTGTTTCGCACAGCCGGATCCACGAGGATGCTCAGGGTGGCGGTGACGAGAGCCGGAAAGGCAAACGTTCAGGCAAGAAAGAGGGCTCATCGTCAGCAATGGCAATGCCTGTAATGGAAAAGACCACGCTGGGTGATATCGAAGAGCTCGCCGCATTGAAGGAGAAACTGGATAACCAGAAGGTTGCTGCTTTCAAGAAAGAAGCCAGTGAGAAGGCCAAGGCAGCTGAACTTGAGGCCCAAAAAGCCGAGACCGATGAGTCTGCAGAAAACAAAACTGAAGAGACGACAAGCGAAGAGTAATCCTTACGCTGATCGATAATAAGAAAGAGGCTGTCTTCATTGTGAGACAGCCTCTTATCGTTTCTTGAACTTGATCGGTGGATCACTGTTTATATATCCTCACCGTATTTGTCACGCTGGAAGGTGTTGCAGAACTGCCCTTAAGATAGTTGAACTTCAACTGGATATCCTTATAATCCTGTCCGTTGAAATCTATCAGGTTACGCAGTTGAGCCATTTTGATCGCAGCAAATGCATCCTCATTCTTTTCAGTAGTTCCGGTGGCAGTTCCCGATTTCTCCAGCCGCAACTCCAGTGTAAACTGGTCCATTGCTGTCTGTTGCATCGTTTCGTTATATAGCCTTACCTGAACAGACTCACCCTCTTTCTTGGCCCAACTGTATTGAAGTATCAGAAAATCACCGAATCCTCCGGTTATAGGTAATCCACTGATCATGCCGAAGGAGTTGATTGGAGTTGAACTCCCCTCGGGGGCTTCCTCGTGAAGGTATAGACCGTAAGGTATCTGCTCGATATCCGTCGTAATGGCGTTGTGTACGGTGGAAGAGAGCATCCCGTTGGCTGTTGTCCACGACCAGGTGATCAGGTACCATCTTTCGGGTTCCTGCATCTTTATCTCGTTCGAAGTCATGGCAAATCCCCCGTTGTGGGCAATTTGGGTCCCTTCCGATTGGGTAATGTAAAACAATTGCCCTGAACCGGCAAGATTACTGTCTCCTGCTTCCAGACATGATGTCAGAAAGAGGCCGGAGACCAACACTGCAAAAAGTAAAATCAATTTTCTCATGTACATAATTATTACTGTTTAAAATTCTTAAAAGTCAAACCGGATACCGGCATTGAGATCGAAGACAATCTTTTTGTCGGTATATATCGTTCTATAATCGTAATTTCCTGCATCGAAGTAGTAAGCCCCGCCAATCTTGCCATACAGGTTAAATCCCCCGTAAATGGGATAGAAGAGCCCTACCCCGGCATTTACCGAGATCTGCGGGTTCTTCTGACTGATTTTGGTACTGATAACGCCCTGAGCCGTACTGTTCAACTCCTTGGAAACACTCTGTTCTCTCTTCCTGAATTCACCGTAGATATCTTTTTCTACCATCCCTCCAAACGATGCAAACATACCCAGCCTTCCGATATTCACAAAATTGTAATTCAGGTTGACAGGGATACCAAGGTAGTGGAAAAGCTGCGTCTCCTGGTTTTGAAAATCGACGCTGGTATTTTTTGCCCGGGAGAAGAGGTAGGTGTATACCACACCGGTTTCAACCGATAGCCGGTCGACAATGCTCCTGGAGATGGTAAGGCCGATAGATACGGGCTGATCGTGTACCATCTGGGCCACATTATCCGCAACACTCATGGTATTCAATGGCAAGGCTGCATAGGCCATCTCTGATGGTCCGGCAGCTGATGTACTGCGAAGGGTCATGGGACTGTTTACTATTTTCCTGGAGGATGTCAGCCCTCCTTTCGCATTGATTGCCAACGTCATCGGCTTCTTATTCTCCTCTTCGAGTGAGAGACCTTCGAAAGCGGTGGCCTTTCCGGCATGCTCAAACTCCTTGACGAGCCGTTCTATCTCTTCTGGGTCGGGTTGGGCAATACGTGATCTCGCAGTCACAGCGTCATTATCGGCATGAAGATCTTCAATCTGATCATCAACAACCATTTGCTCCGGATGTTCAGGCTTATCGCTTGCGATCTGCGATTTAGTTGCCTCCCTTTCGGTATATTTGGCAATCAACACCTCCTGTCTACCACCGCCCGCTCTCTGCCTCACCGGAAATTCAGATCTGGCTACCTCAATCTCTTGTTGCATATCGGGTATCTTTATCTCACCAGATGTCATCTCTTCCGCCAGAACAGGATGAACATTCGGTTCAATCGGCTTTGGCAGGTTAAAAAAGAAGAGACTTCCCAGGAGTATGGCTACAGTAGCAGCAGCCGAACCGATAAACCAGTTGCGGCGAACTATTCTGGTCCGCTGCAAGCTGTCGAGCGATTGCTCCAGTCTCTCCCAACCATCGGAGGGCACCGGAACCTCATAATCGCTGAAAACTGACCTGAGCTGTTCTTTAAATATATCTTCTTCGTTCATTGATATTCATATGTATTTCTTCTTCATTATCGATTGCACCTTGTTTTGTAGAAAAGTCTTGGCCCTGAAATATTGCGACCGAGAAGCATTCTCCGTTATGCCCAGCATGGCAGCTATCTCCTTATGTGGCATATCTTCAAAGACTACCATATTAAACACCGTTCTGTAACCTTCTGGCATTCCACGAATTATATCCAGCAACTCTTGCCGGGGAACGTCTCCTACCTCGAGGCAGTCATCCTCCGGAGCATCTAAAAAATCTTCATTCTCTTTTCCGTAATCGTTCAAGAAATCAAGTCTCTTTTTCTCCTTTCGATAATTCTCAAGAGCCAGATTCACGAAAATCCGGCGCAACCAACCTTCAAAAGAACCCTTGCCCGCATAAGAGCCAATCTGTGTAAAAACCTGCAGAAAACCGTCATGGAGAAGATCGCGAGCAGTCTCATTATCTTTGCAATATCGCATACAGACAGCCATCATCTTAGGAGCGTACAACTCGTATAATGCCTTTTGGGCACTACGGTTCTGCTTCTTACATGCTGCTATCAGTTGCGAATCATCCATGCTTTTCGCTTACATTAGTTAAGATGAAAAAAAGGTAAAAACGTTGCACCGGTTACCTCTTTTCCTCTACTCTTTATATTTTTTTAACCAACATCGGGTTTCCTTATCATCAAATTACCTCCAGCAGATCGGAGGTATATTTTTCTGCTAAGATTACTAAATGAAAATGTGTCTAGTTTCAATTGCAATATAACTCTTTTTTCCCTATTTTTGTGCATATAATCACTATAGGACACAAATTTATGAAAGATTTTTTTAAAATGATGTTTGCATCTGCATTGGGCTTCATCATTGCGAGTCTCATATTCTCGCTCGTCTCAATGCTGGTCATGTTTGCCCTGATGGGCTCCTTGATGGGCTCTTTCGGCAAACAGGATACATTTGTGTTACAGGAAAACTCCGTATTAAATCTGAGACTTGAAGGCACCGTACAGGAACGAATTGCAGAAAATGATCCTTTCATTGAGCTGATTGGTGGCGTACCATCAGCAATGGGTCTGAACGATATCATTGGAGCCATCCGCAAGGCCAAGAATAACGACAAGATAAAAGGGATCTACCTCGATACCCGGATTTTTGCAGCATCCAACGCCACACTGGCCGAAATACGTCAGGAGCTGGAAGATTTCAAGGAGAGCGGAAAGTTCATCGTGGCCTATGCCGATACCTACACCCAGAGCGGCTATTACCTGGCCTCTGTCGCCGACAAGGTTGCGATCAATCCACAGGGAATGCTCGACATTCACGGCCTCTCATCGATTCTCCTCTTTTACAAGGATGCGTTGGAAAAGATGGGGGTAGGAATCCAGTTATTCAAGGTGGGAACCTACAAGTCGTTTGCCGAGTCCTTTACGCAGACCGAGATGAGTGACGCCAACCGGGAACAGATCACCTCATTCATCAACGATATCTGGAACAACATGAAAAACGAGATGGCCGCTTCCAGGAAACTGGAGCCAGCCCAGATCGACTCTATCGCCAACCAGTTTCCGATGCTCAGGAAAACCGATTTCCTGCTGGCGTCAAATCTGGTTGACACTCTCCTCTATGAAAGCGAAATGAAGCAGTACCTGCGGGAACTTCTCGGAGTAGATGCTGACGAGAAAATTCCTTCGGCAACGGTAGCAGAGATGAGGTCGGTAAAAACGACACCTGCCATCAGGAAATCTACCAACTCCATCGCACTGCTCTACGCCACGGGGAACATCATGTCCGGTAACCGTTCATCGGGTATTCAGGATAAATACTATGTAAACGAGATTGAAAAACTCCGGAAAGACAAGAACATCAAAGCGGTTGTCTTCCGCATCAATTCTGGAGGCGGAAGCGCATACGCTTCGGAACAGATATGGAAAGCCATCTCCGATTTGAAATCTGAAAAGCCGGTGGTTGTATCGATGGGAGATGTCGCAGCTTCTGGCGGCTACTATATCGCTTGCAATGCCAACAAGATTGTGGCTCAACCCACCACCATAACAGGTTCTATCGGTATATTCGGCATGTTCCCCAATTTCAGCGGGACCTTCAATAAACTGGGAATCAATTCTGATGTAGTCAAGACCAACGATTTTTCCGATTTTGGCAACCCATCCCGGGCGTTCAATGAACGGGAGGCGGCCATGATGCAGGCTTATGTGGACAACGGGTACGACATCTTCCTGACCCGCTGTGCGGAGGGTCGTGGAATAGCCAAAGATAGCCTGGCAAAATTTGCCGAAGGTCGTGTATGGACCGGGAATCAGGCGAAGGAGATCGGGCTGGTAGATGAGCTGGGTGGCGTGGATGAGGCCGTACGCATTGCTGCAGACCTGGCCAATCTGGGCAAGAGTTATGCCGTTTTCGAGTATCCGAAGGCCAAATCTCCGCTCGAGGAAATTTTCAGCAAGGGCAAGGAGGAACTGGCTGCCAAAACGCTGAAGAGCTACCTTGGAGAGAGCTATGAGCTGTTTACGCTCTTGAAGGGGATCAAGGAGCAGGATTATATCCAGGCCCGCATCCCCTTTGAGTTGAACATCAACTGATATTGCCATTTCAAACTTCAAAGATGGAATTACCTCCTCCCAATATTCGTCGCTCACTACTGCCACTTTCGTGGCTGTACGGGCTGGGTGTAAGGTTCCGGAACTGGCTTTTTGACGCAAGGATACTGAAACAGCATAAGTTCGACATTCCGGTTATTTGCGTCGGGAACATCACCGTGGGGGGTACTGGCAAGACTCCCCATATCGAATATCTGATTGAACTCTTGTCGTCGAGATACAGGGTGGCAGTCCTGAGTAGGGGTTACAAGCGTAAAAGAAAAGGGTTCAGGATTGTAGATGTGGACTCGAAACCTCAGGATGTGGGTGATGAGCCACTCCAGATAAAGCAGAAATTTCCCGAAACACTTGTTGTGGTGGACAAGAACCGGAGAGGCGCCATTGAAAAGATCCGCTCCATCGATGCAGAGGAGCGTCCGCAGGTGATTCTGTTGGACGACGGTTTTCAACACCGCCACGTCTCCCCTTCCCTCTCCATTCTGCTGGTCGACAGTAATCGTCCGGTATATGAGGACAAGCTCCTCCCGGCAGGATATCTGCGAGAACCATTACGGGGAAAGGATCGCGCTTCGATCGTCATCGTCACCAAGTGCAGCCGTGATATGCAACCCATCGACTTCCGTATCTATGAAAACGGTCTAGACCTCTATCCCTATCAGGATCTCTACTTTACCACTTTCGATTATGGGAACTTGATGCCGGTCTTTCCCCAGTTGCAGCAGGAGACACTGGAACCAGACGATTTACGTAAAAAACATGTATTTCTGGTTACCGGAATTGCCTCCCCTCAACCGTTGGTGGAAAAACTGGAGTTGAAAACCTACAACCTCTATCCGATCTTCTTCCCCGATCACCACTTCTTCAATAAGGAAGACATCAGGAAGATAACCGATGAAATGGAGACACTGGATGTGGACGAGGACGACAAGATAATTGTAACCACCGAGAAAGATGCCATCCGTTTCAGGGCATTGTCTTTTCTGGATGAAAATATAAAACGGAGAATCTACTATATTCCGGTTAGAGTACAATTCATGAAAAAAAGAGAAAAAGAGTCATTCAATAAAAAAATCAACAAACATGTTAGAAGCAATCAAACAAACAGCCGATTATCTAAAAAATAGAATCGGAGATGTGCCCAATACCGCCATCATTTTAGGAACCGGACTTGGAGAACTTGCCCGGGAGATTACCGACAAGACCGAAATTCCATACACAGAGATCCCCAATTTCCCCGTCTCTACCGTAGAGGGGCACAGTGGGAAACTCATCATCGGCAATCTGGGCAGCAAAAGGGTGCTGGCCATGCAGGGACGATTCCACTATTACGAAGGGTACAACATGAAACAGGTAACATTTCCAATCCGTGTTTTCAAGGCACTGGGAGTGGAATACCTCTTTGTATCCAACGCTGCCGGCGGTATGAATCCCAGCTTCGACGTAGGCGACATCATGCTTATCGAAGACCACATCAACATGTTTCCCGAACATCCGCTTCACGGGAAGAACTACAACGAGCTGGGAACACGGTTCCCCGATATGAGTGAGGCCTACAACAAGGAACTCCGGTTAATGGCCATGGAGATTGCAAAAGAGAAAAATATCAAGTTGCAGCATGGTGTCTATGTCGGCGTTTCCGGACCCACTTTTGAAACTCCTGCCGAGTACCATTTCTTCCGCGTTATCGGAGGTGATGCCGTAGGCATGTCTACCGTTCCGGAAGTTATCGTTGCCAACCATGCCAAAATGAAGGTTCTGGCCTTTTCCATCATTACCGATTTGGGTGTCATCGGAAAGATCGTGGAAGTGACACACGAAGAGGTCCAGGAAGCTGCAAAAATCGCCCAGCCCAAGATGGCGGAGATTATGCGGACCATAGTGGAAAGGATATAAACCTATGCGCACAGAAATAAGCACGCTAGGAGAGTTTGGACTGATAGACCACCTCACCAAGGAGATCCAACTTACACAGCCCACAACCAGAAAAGGTGTAGGTGACGATGCCGCCGTAATCGACAACGGCGGGAAACATACGCTTGTCACCACCGACCTGTTGCTCGAAGGCATCCATTTCGACCTGACCTACGTCCCGCTGAAACACTTGGGATACAAAGCGGCAATTGTCAACTTTTCCGACATCTATGCGATGAACGGAAAACCTCAACAGATAACAGTTTCACTGGGTATATCCCAACGCTTTTCGGTGGAGGATCTGGAGACATTCTATGCCGGAGTGTTGCTGGCCTGCGAGATCTACGGTGTTGATCTGGTGGGTGGCGACACCTCCTCGTCGCTGACAGGGTTTTCAATCTCGATAACCTGTATCGGTACAGCCGATGAAGAGAAGATCGTCTACCGCAATGGGGCCAAAGATACCGATCTGATTTATGTATCGGGCGATCTGGGAGCGGCGTACATGGGGTTGCAGCTACTTGAACGTGAGAAGGCTGTTTTCGGGGAGAAGGGAAATGCAGATTTCCAACCCGATTTCTCCGGCAAGGAGTATATCCTGGAGCGTCAGCTCAAGCCTGAGGCCCGGAGAGATATCGTCCGGATACTGTCGGAGAACGGGATCGTTCCCACATCCATGATCGACGTATCCGACGGGCTTTCATCAGACATCCTCCATATCTGCAAGCAGAGCAACGCGGGTTGCCGCATTTTTGAGGAGCGGCTTCCCATCGATTACCAGACTGCCCTGATGGCCGAAACGTTCAATATGAACGTCACAACCGTCGCATTGAATGGCGGAGAGGATTACGAACTGCTCTTTACCGTTCCCCTCTCTCTCCACGACAAGATGTCTACCCTGCCCGGCATACACTTGGTAGGCCACATCACCAAACCTGATGAAGGGTGCTATCTGGTTACCCGCGACGGGCAGGAGATGAAATTGAAGGCGCAAGGATGGAATCCGTTGGAAAAATAACACCATTTTCCCCTAAGTTCAACTTAGAAGTGCAACATCCACGTGTTGTTTTTTGAAATGATTCTTCACAACAATCATGAAAAACACCGCGGGGGTTTGCCTAACGGCCGGGGGCGCGCAAGCCCCCGAAGAGAGTCGGACAGCAACATAAAAGAAAAAGGAGACCGAAGTCTCCCTAAAATTAACTATTATGTTGCTTATGAAAAAATACAAACAGTTAACTTCAGAACAAAGGTACGCGATTTATTTAGGTTTAGAAAACGGTGACACCCAGCGGACGATCGCGAGCTTGATAGGTGCCAGTCCTTCAGCGGTGTCCAGGGAGTTGCAGCGCAACAAGGACAAGCGCGGGGGCTACTCGTGGCGACTGGCCCACGAGATGGCGATGGAGAGAAGGGAACGCCTGCCCGGCAACCGGTCCACCCCGGAATGGATCAAACAAAAGGTGATCCGGCTCGTGCGCAAGGACTGGTCGCCCGGGCAAATCAGCGGACACCTGAGAAAGAAGGAGAATATCCGGGTCTCCCACGAGACCATCTACAAGTGGATCCGGGAGGACAAGAAGGCCGGGGGCGACCTTTACAAGCATTGCCGTCACAGGCTCAAGCACCGCAAGAGACCGGTGGGCTCCGTTAGAGGCATCCCCAACCGCAGGAGCATCCGGGAAAGGCCCGTGGAGGCCGACGGGAAGCGCTTCGGCGACTTCGAGATGAACACGATGATAGGGGCCGACCAGTCGGAGGCGATACTGACGGTGACGGAAAGGAAGACGAACCTCGTGATGATCGGGGAACTGCCCCGCGGAAGGGACTCGAAAGGGTTGGCCAAGGTGCTGTGCCGCATGTTGCTACCCTACAAGGACGTGATAAGGACGATCACCACGGACAACGGCTTGGAGTTCGCGGCGCACGAACGGATCACGGAGATGCTGGAAGCCCCGGTGTACTTCACCGACCCCTATTCGGCATGGCAAAAAGGATCGATCGAAAACGCGAACAAGCTCATCCGGCAATACATCCCCAAGGGGGCGTCCTTCAAGAACTATCCACCCGACAGATTGAAGCGGATACAGCACAGGCTGAATGAAAGACCGAGGAAAAAATTGGACTTTAACACACCCAAAGTTGAGTTTTACAAACAATTAATGTAAATTGCACTTGCTGCTTGACTCTGCCCCCCAAAAATTCCACCTGAAAAATTTGCATTTGGAGAAAAAATATTTTATCTTTGCACTCGCAAATAAAGCAATGTTGGTGCCATAGCTCAGTTGGTAGAGCAACGGACTGAAAATCCGTGTGTCCCTAGTTCGATTCTTGGTGGCACCACTTAAAAAAACACTTGAATATCAAATATTCAAGTGTTTTTTATTTTTTTGTAGAGCCTGTAAATCTGAACTCCTTTTTCGTGATTTTTTATACTAAATTCCCCCCGAATCTTGGACAACACGTATCGTTAAAAAAATGTACTATTTTTGCTGTCATGAAGAAAAGGAAAACTTACAGCGCCGGCTTTAAACAAAGATAGTTTTAGAAACCCTTCAAGAACGTGAAACAGTCCAGGAGCATACCAGGAAGAATGAACTTCATCCTGGTCATATCCCCACCAGGTAGCGCCAATTTCTATCCCATGCAGATCAGGGCAGTCAATTCTCCAGTCCCGAGTTTTCGGCCTACTTTTCTTCACATGAGGGTTTAAAGTTCAGTATGGACGGTAAGGGACGTGCAATCGACAACATCTTCATTGAAAGATTCTGGCGCAATATCAAGTATGAGAAAATCTATCTTGAGCCGTCTGATAACGGTTTGGATTTATATTGCAAAATAAAGGAGTATATGACGTAATATAATACAGGAAGGCCCCATCAGCGACTGGAATATAAAAGGCAGGTCGATATCTATCGGGCGGCCGCTTGAATTTGTCTAAAAAGAGAGGGGTGTAAAATTCAGGGTCAACGCATTTAAATTTTCAACAACTGTAGCAAAAAGTTGTCATCCCACCCGGCCTTGAGACGTTTTGAAACCAAAGAACCCTTCGATGTGTCTTGTTTTAGAAGGTTGAGTGCTATTTTTCTGATGAAGGAAAAGTTTTGGGCGGAGTTCTTCGCCCTTTTCCTTTGCCGGTCTTCGTCAAAAACCATGTCCAATGTCCAGTGGAGTTTGTTTTCAATGCCCCAGTGCTGACGTATAAAAGTGTTGAAGTTTGCTGCTTGGTCAATGACACTGCTAATGTAGAAACGGGTTTCGGTCTCCTGTTTTTTACCCGTGTCCCTGTGGGCAGTAATCCTGACAATCGTCTTGAGTCCTTTCCAGTGTTCCCTGTTGTCGATGAAACCCAGGTTCGAGATAATTTCACAGGTACGTGTTTCAATCCGTCCGTGCCCTTTTTCCGTCACCTGATCGACCGAGTCCGGATTATGCCGGTTGAAACTGTCCTCCACCTGGGACAAAAGCTCTTTCTGGTTACCCTTGACCGAAAGGATATAATCCGCTTTATTTTCTATGATTTTTTCAGCAATCTTCGTTTGGGTACCAATGGCATCTATGGTAATAATGCTTCCTTCTATGTCAAGCAGGTCCAGCAATAACGGGATGGCCGTGATCTCATTGCTTTTCTCATCCACCTTGAGTTGGCCCAGGACCAATTGGTTTTCTGATGCCCAGGCGCTGACCATGTAGATGGGGTTCTTTTCATGAAAGCTGTCTTTGGACCCTTTTATACACTTGCCGTCCAAGCTGATAACCTCTTTTGTGATATGCTCATCCTTTAAAGAATCAACCCATTTGATGAAAGCTTCTTCAAAAAGACGTGGACGTAAACTGGAAAACACCCTGTTAATCGTATCGTGTGAGGGGATACCGTTGGGCAGTTTGAGGAACGTTTTCAGGAATGAAAGTTTTGTCTTGCCGAAAAGTTCAATTGAATCCCACGATTCCGCCCCACAAATAACGGCGAGTATCGACAGGATTATGATGTCGGATAGCAGGTGTTTCTTGTTCCTGTTGATTCGGTGGTCGGGAATGCACTCAAAATACCGGTGCAAAGAAGTGGCTGGACTTGTCATGTCTTTTTTGAGGCAAAGATACGCATTTACATTGCCTCAAAACAACACAAGTTATTAACAACCAGACGGATAAATTGTTGATAACACTGTCTTTTCTGATTTTTTTATGCGTTGACCCTGGTGTAAAATTCAATTTTATTGCCATTAATAAAAAATATATTTAGGGTTTGCTGAATAATTGGCATTTGTGTTGTATATCAGTAAATTAGTTGGTAAAAAATTTGCATAACTGCAAGAAATTGAGTATTTTTACTTCATAAACCTTGCATTTTATGATACGATACAAGAGCTCCAGGCAGCTTTCAATTTCAGAGTTCAAGATGCCCTTTGAGGCAAAACTGGATGAGAATAACCGGTGGGTTATTCTTTCAAAAATAGTTCCCTGGGAAGAGTTCGCCCGGCTTTATTACAAGAACTTCAAAAGCAACCGGGGTGCCCCCACCAAAGATGCCAGGCTTGTGCTGGGAGTAATCATCATCAAGCACATCATGAAGAGTGACGACCGTGGAGTAATAGAGATGATACAGGAGAACCCCTACATGCAGTATTTTCTTGGTCTCGAAGCTTTCACCTATGAACAGGTGATGACACCGTCACTGCTGGTCTCCATCAGAAAGCGAATCGACCTTGATGTCTTTGAATCATTGACGGACGACTTGATAAGAAAAGGGTTGAAGCTAAAAGCCGGGGCAAATCAAGAAGTGGTTGACAAGGATGCGAAGGATGAAGAAGATGATAATGATGACGATCCCGATCCGCATCCCGGGAACAAGGGGAAGCTCCAAATGGATGCAACGGTCTGTGATGCGGATATCAAGTATCCCACCGATCTGGATCTGCTGAACGAGAGCCGCCAGAAGGCAGAAGAGCTGATCGATGAGTTGTGTTTGAAACTGGGTATTAAAGATAAACCCCGTACATACAGAAGGGTTGCACGCAAGGATTTTTTGAATGTGTCGAAAATGAAGAGAAAACCAGCCAACGTGTTACGAAAAGCGATACGCAAGCAGATCAACTACCTGAAACGGGATGTGCGGACTATCAACGGGATACTGGACACCATAAAGGATAAACCGATTCCCTTCGACCGGCGGCAACTAAAGTATTTTTTTGTCATCCAGCATCTGCTGGAACAACAGGAGACGATGTATAAGAAGAAGAGCCATCAAGTAGAAGATCGCATAGTGAACATTCATCAGCCACATGTTCGCCCCATCGTCCGTGGTAAAGCCAAGGCCAAGACGGAGTTTGGCGCCAAGATCAACATCAGCCTGCTGGATGGCTATGCCAGGGTAGATCATTTCCACTGGGATGCGTTCAATGAGGGGCAGGATCTTCAGTCACAGGTTGAACGCTTCAGGAAGCTGACAGGGAAGTATCCGGAGCTGGTTCAGGTGGACAAGATATATCTTACCCGGGAGAACAGACGGTTCTTGAAAGAGAAAAGAATCCGCTACACCGGGGAACCACTGGGACGAAAGCCGGCAAAAGAGATCAAGAGCAGATACCAAAAACGTAAAGAGCGACGAGAGACGGCGGAACGCAACCAGGTTGAAGGGAAGTTTGGACAGGGCAAGCGTGGATATGGTTTAAATGATATCCGGGCCAGACTCTCCTCGACGTCAAGGAGTTGGATAGGGGCTATCATTTTTGTGATGAATCTGATCCGGCATATGAGGGATATTCCCTTACCTTATTTTGTCTCGTTACTACAGAAGTTAATGATAGTGAGAAATATAAACATTTATCCACTCGGGCCACAAATGAAATTGTGTGCCTGATTGGGAATTAATAAGCAGACCCTATTTATATTTGCGAAAATATTTAACTTATTCTGTTAATAGAAGAGTTCATTAAAATTATAGTTTAGATTTTAGCAGCAATGGCTGCAAACTCAATGAGTTCTTTAACAAGTTTATCATTTAATCTTCTGTTCGGTTTTATGCCAGACATGCAAATAAATCGTTCAAGCAAAAAACATTGTGTATCATAACCTTAGATGATGCCATCGAATAGGGATACCTCTTTTCTTTGCCAACATCCTTACCAGGTTTACTGATGTAAGAGATGCATTAAAGTTGAACGATAGCTTTGCTACGTCCCTTGCCTGCGATTGCATCAGTCCGGTGAAGCCTTTGGCATCCCTGAAGCAAAACTCGATCTGAAAACGGGTGCGGTAAAATTCTATGACATCTTTTCCACTCATCTCAGGATTGGTAGAGAAGAACAGTTTTGGTTTTTTCCCATCTTTGAAATACCAGATGACAAGCCTGACCATCTGTTTAAGTGATTTGGAATAGGCTACCAAGGTGTAGAGATCACCGTTATCAATATTGATCTTTTGCACTCTGGTTGTATCCAGGTTGGCCATGTCAATCTTTCCGTCGTAGAATTTGGGCCTGCCCCTTTTACCTGTAGGTTTTTCTCGTGTCGGGTAATAAAGGACGGCATCATCCCTGAAACGGCTGACCAGATTAAATTTCATCTCTTGCAGACCCGTAACAAAGTTGTTCTTTGCGAAGTAGGCATCGGCAACCACGTAACGGCTTGTCCGATGGAGTTTATCCCGCATCGATTTAATGACCAGCAGGTACCAGTCGATCAGGTTGGCATCGCGACTCTCCAGGGTTTGACGGTCCGGAGTCTGAACGGCCTGTAGATTGATGCAATCCTTGTTGTCGATGTCTATAAGGCCCACTCCCAGGATTTCCAATCCTCTTTTCGCCTGACCGGCTGCACCCGACCAGAAGTAACCAATCCAAGGGGTATTCTTTCCTGATTTGGATATATAACTGGGATCAATGGCAATTGCCTTGCGATCTCCGGTTAATACCCTATCAGACAAGGACAAGTTAAACTCCAGCCAATCAAAATCCTTCGAGAAGTTCTGGCGAAATCGCTGTTCACACGACTTGCCATATCTCCACAATTGCAGGAAATTAATCCTGCCGGGAATGACCAGATAGGAAATTAGCGTCTCCATAAGGAATGATTTGAAACTTTTGTTTAACTTCGTAGTTAGTTCAATTAGAACATCACCGCAGATATCTCTATATTGGTTTTTAATTGACATTAATCAATCATAAAAACACTGATAATCAGCCGATTGGCCATATTTTTATGTTGTACCATGTTGCATATATCATTGAATTTTAAATAATTAATTGAATATTTAACGAATAATCGTTGATAAGATGAGGTAAAGATATAAATGCATGAAATTTGGGGTAGTATATATAATGGCATTCCCATCTTTTGTTAATTGAGTTTAACATAGGGGTATACTTGTATAATTATTACCAATCTCATTTATGGCAGTTTCCGTTTCTCTATTTTTTCTTGCTAAAATTGAAATATGGAAATACCGAAATTCTTATCTTTTCATCAATTCAATTTTCAGATAGGGAGGGAGAAGAACCTCTATCGGCAATTTGAACGGGTTACACGGCTTTTTTACAACTTTTGTGTCAGAGTAAAATAAATTTCTATCTAAACGAAATGAACTTAACATTCAATAACTCCCTCAGAGGAGATACTAATACTGGAATACCGGCATTATATGATTTACTGTACTATGGAAGCTTCTGTAAATGTGGAAATTAATTATCTCTTCGTAATAATACTTATGTTCAACAGTTCCGTTTAGGAAAAAACGAGAAAGTATTTGACTGATTGTCAGCCGGAAGGCCACAATGTTGTAGAGTTTTTAAAGTAACAAGTTTAGAAATCATCGAAGTATCAAAAAAACAATAATGAACGAAGGCCCAATGAAGCAATTATGTATTGCCATGATCGACAGACATTTGAGTTTATCGAGACCGATTTTCCCACTTCTTACAAGAGAAACGAATATGTTTTACAACCTATGATATGAAGAGATTATCCTGGGAGTTGTTGAAATTAAATTAAATCATGTCAAACTATTCATATACATTGCTATACCATTAAAATCTAAAATAGCTCTTTGAAATATTTGAAATTTAGTTGGTTGAAGACGATTTTCGATTAAACGGATTTGAATTCTCATCTTTGCGACCCTAATCAGGATTGCAAATGCATAAAGACAAATTTGTGTTCGCTCGGCTGGTCGCCTTCTTAGATAGGAATAAATTCAATTACATCGTTCGAAAGTATGATGGCGACAAATATGTTAAGCATCTCACTGACCGATAAAACGCATCTTCGAGACCTCTTCGACAAAACTAAATTTCAAAATAACAAAGAACGATTTGGACCAGGTTTATTTGATTTTTAATAACGTCCCAATTTTAATGGGACACTAGTGAATTATATAATATTATTTAACATGAAAAAACAATTGTATTTAAATCTCAGGGTCAACGCATAAAAAAATCAGAAAAGACAGTGTTATCAACAATTTATCCGTCTGGTTGTTAATAACTTGTGTTGTTTTGAGGCAATGTAAATGCGTATCTTTGCCTCAAAAAAGACATGACAAGTCCAGCCACTTCTTTGCACCGGTATTTTGAGTGCATTCCCGACCACCGAATCAACAGGAACAAGAAACACCTGCTATCCGACATCATAATCCTGTCGATACTCGCCGTTATTTGTGGGGCGGAATCGTGGGATTCAATTGAACTTTTCGGCAAGACAAAACTTTCATTCCTGAAAACGTTCCTCAAACTGCCCAACGGTATCCCCTCACACGATACGATTAACAGGGTGTTTTCCAGTTTACGTCCACGTCTTTTTGAAGAAGCTTTCATCAAATGGGTTGATTCTTTAAAGGATGAGCATATCACAAAAGAGGTTATCAGCTTGGACGGCAAGTGTATAAAAGGGTCCAAAGACAGCTTTCATGAAAAGAACCCCATCTACATGGTCAGCGCCTGGGCATCAGAAAACCAATTGGTCCTGGGCCAACTCAAGGTGGATGAGAAAAGCAATGAGATCACGGCCATCCCGTTATTGCTGGACCTGCTTGACATAGAAGGAAGCATTATTACCATAGATGCCATTGGTACCCAAACGAAGATTGCTGAAAAAATCATAGAAAATAAAGCGGATTATATCCTTTCGGTCAAGGGTAACCAGAAAGAGCTTTTGTCCCAGGTGGAGGACAGTTTCAACCGGCATAATCCGGACTCGGTCGATCAGGTGACGGAAAAAGGGCACGGACGGATTGAAACACGTACCTGTGAAATTATCTCGAACCTGGGTTTCATCGACAACAGGGAACACTGGAAAGGACTCAAGACGATTGTCAGGATTACTGCCCACAGGGACACGGGTAAAAAACAGGAGACCGAAACCCGTTTCTACATTAGCAGTGTCATTGACCAAGCAGCAAACTTCAACACTTTTATACGTCAGCACTGGGGCATTGAAAACAAACTCCACTGGACATTGGACATGGTTTTTGACGAAGACCGGCAAAGGAAAAGGGCGAAGAACTCCGCCCAAAACTTTTCCTTCATCAGAAAAATAGCACTCAACCTTCTAAAACAAGACACATCGAAGGGTTCTTTGGTTTCAAAACGTCTCAAGGCCGGGTGGGATGACAACTTTTTGCTACAGTTGTTGAAAATTTAAATGCGTTGACCCTGATTTAAATCTTATCTTTTTCGTTGTGGCTACTGTTTTTTGGTCATGCGAAAGTAACAAGTCCGATAATTTCGGGCGGCAAGATTATGATCCCAAAAAACCGGTCGTAATCACCGGCTTTGAACCTGATTCAGGTGGGATGTCCACTAAAGTTTTCATTACAGGGGACAACTTTGGATCGGATCCATCCAAGATCAAAGTCTATTTCAATAATGTGCCGGCACCTGTAATTGGTTCTGACGGAAAGCATATTTACACGATTACTCCACGTCAGCCGGGTAGGGAGAATATCATCTCTGTTGTGGTGAACGGTGATTCCACAGCTTTTACGAAGAAGAAATACTTGTATAGGACAATGTATGTCATTCAAACCATTACCGGAAGAAAAGGAACGACCCAATTCAAGGGGGGGAGATTATCTGAGGCCGAATTTCATCAGCCTTCCACAATAGCTGTGGATACAACGGGTAACATCTTTATTTCCCATTGGCGCGTTCCGTTTTGTTTTGTTAGAATCAACGAGAAAGAAGACATCGTGGAAGCGGTATTACCGGGAAGTTCAACGGATGCCACTTATGCATTGGGTGCACCGACAGTAGATGCAAACGGGACAGTCTCTGCCATTTCCGATGGAGGTAGATTATTCTTTACTTTTGATCCGCTTGAAGCCTGGACACCAAGACAACGTTCAATTCTGCCGGCAGGGGCTAATGGCATTCCCTTTACATTTAGTACTGCACACAGCCTTGCAGCGCATCCGGTAACAGGTGATCTCTATACGCGTTATTTTGCTTCGGGACATCTTGTCAAGATCGATCCTAATACAAGGGAAGGGACATTAGTATCGGAAACGTTAACCTCATCCGACTCATACCTTGTTTTTGACCCTGTGAACCCCAATATCCTGTATATTGCCTATTCATCGTTGCATTGTATTGGTAAATATGATTTCGAAAAGAATGAACATACAATTTTTGCGGGAAGGAACGGTGAAGCAGGCTGGCAAGACGGACCTTTGTCGGAAGCCCGGTTTAATACTCCCAACCAGTTGATTGTTGCACCCAATGGAAATCTCTATCTGGCAGACAGGAACAACCATTGTATACGTATGATTACCCTTGACGGAAATGGCGGCGGCATGGTATCTACCGTTATCGGAAAAGGAGGTATTGCCGGTTATCAGGATGGCAATCCCGAGGATGCCTTGTTCAATCAACCAAGAGGTGTGGCTGTAACACCGGATGGAAACATATATATTACAGACCTTGGAAACAATGTGGTCCGAAAGTTAACTATAGAATAATTACCATTAATAATTGAAAATTTATTATGCAAATTGATTATAAAAAAATAGTGGTTGTTTGTTTACTGTGCCTACTCCCGTTATTAGCTGCGGCACAGGTATTTAACATGGGTGGCACCGTATTTGACGAAAATGGAGAGACGCTTCCGGGAGTTAGTATTTACCTGAAGGCGCAAGCAATGGTCGGTACGGCTACTGATGCCGACGGAAAGTTTAAGATCAAGGCTTCCAAAGGGGATGTACTTGTGTTTTCTTATATTGGTTACGAAGTTAAGGAATATCTTGTTGATGCTGAGAATAGCAATATTACCGTGACGTTGGTGCCGACTGCCACTCAAATAGAAGAGGTGGTTGTTACCGCCTTGGGAACTCAGCGAAAGATCAGCGTTGTGGGTGCTGTTACATCAGTCGATGTACAAGAACTACAAACACCTGCCACCAGTATTGCCAACATGTTGGGAGGACGCGTGGCCGGTATGATTACCCAACTGGGCAGTGGTGAACCGGGTAAAAACATTTCGGAGTTCTGGGTACGCGGTATCGGTACATTCGGTGCAAGCAGTTCGGCGTTGGTGTTGATAGACGGTTTAGAGGGTGATATAAATTCGATCGACCCTGCCGACATCGAGTCATTTTCCATATTAAAGGATGCTTCTGCTACAGCCGTTTACGGAGTTCGTGGAGCCAATGGAGTAGTATTGGTTACGACCAAACGCGGACAAAGCGGTAAGATGCAAATCAAGGCAAGAGCCAACTTTACACTTTCCTATCTGAAACGCATGCCCGAATATCTGAGGGCTTACGATTATGCCGTTTTGGCCAACGAAGCAAGGGCCGTACGTAACGAAGAGATCCTTTATGACGATATGGAGTTGAAACTGATCAAGTACCATCTGGATGACGATCTTTATCCCGACATCAATTGGCAGGATGAGATCATGAAACGAAACGGCTTCCAGCAGACATATTACGTGAGTGCACAGGGCGGAAGTCAAGCAGCTCGTTATTTTATCAGTTTGGGCACCTCGGCGGAAGATGCCGCCTATAAAGTAGCTCCTGAAAACACCATCCGCTCCGGTGTTGGTTATAATACATATAATTACCGTATCAATCTGGATATTGACCTGACTAAGAGCACTACATTGTATTTCGGAACTGACGGTTTCATGTCGCTCAGGACCCAACCCGGTTTTGCAAATACAGATGCCATGTGGAACGCCCAATCGATGCTTACTCCCATTACCGTTCCTATCAGATATTCGACCGGAGAGTTACCTGCATACAGTTCAGCCGACGGAGGAGGGGGGGTATCACCCTATGTGCTGCTGAATTACACCGGAAAACAGACTAATCAGCATTACATCGGTAAGGCGACACTGGCTTTGGCGCATGACTTCTCCTATTGGGTAAAAGACTTGAAACTAAGGATGCAGGGAGCCTATGACAACCTCTCATGGAAAGACGAAACCCGCTATGTAATGCCCGAATTGTATCTGGCGAGCGGCCGTACCACCTGGGGAGAATTACAAAGGGCGAAGAGCTTAGATGCAGTGAGTCCCCAATATTCAAATTATCAGAGGCAGTCACGTAAATATCACTTCGAAAGTACGGTCACCTGGGATAAAGTCCTTGCGGACAACCACCGTGTAAGCGCGTTACTTTACTATTATATGAGTGACTCGCAGGACACATATGACGCTGATAATGCCGCTGCAGGACGTCGTGCCCTGGAAGCTCTTCCCAAAAGGTATCAGGGTATATCCAGCAGATTAACATACGGGTATAAGAACACCTATATGATCGACTTCAATTTCGGTTATACCGGTTCCGAAAACTTTGAACCCGGGAAACAGTTCGGTTTCTTCCCATCAATTGCATTGGGTTGGGTACCTACCAGTTATGAGTGGGTGGCCGAAAATATGAGTTGGCTCAGCCATTTCAAACTACGCGGTTCGTATGGATCGGTAGGTAGTGACCGTATTGCCGATTTCCGGTTCCCGTTCATGACCATTATCGGAGAAAACCAGCCTGTGGGTTGGGGTAGTACACTCAATGGTGTGAGCGAATTGCAGTTCGGGGCCAATAACCTGATGTGGGAAAAGGCATTGAAAGCCAACCTGGGGGTTGAAACCAATTTATTGGATGACCGGTTTACATTAGTAGTGGATTTCTTTAACGATAAACGCGAAAATATTTTCCAACGCAGGGAAACGATCCCCGGTTATGTAGGGTTGGTCTATTCTGCACGCCCCTATGGTAATGTGGGAAGTATGCGCAGCTACGGTACAGACGGTAACATCTCCTATACGCACATATTCAATAAGGAGTGGAATTTTACAGTACGCGGCAATTATACCTATTCAGCCAACGAAATCATCAATTGGGAACAACCACCTACAAGGTATCCCTACCAACCCTATAACGGATATCCTTTGTCTTCGATACGCGGTTACATCGCCACCGGTCTGTTTACAGACGAAGATGATATAGAATTCAGCGCAAAACAGTCATTTGGCGGATTTAAGGTTATGCCCGGTGATATCAAATATAAAGATATCAACGGCGACGGTGTGATCAATACCGACGACCAGGTCTTCCTTTCTGATCCTACCTACCCGCGATTAATGTATGGTTTTGGCGGTGAGATGAAATACAAAGATTTCACGTTAGGCATATTGTTCAAGGGAACAGGAAAAACCGATTTTTTTCATGTGGGGTATTACCATTCAAGTTACGGCACCAATGGCCCAGGTTATGTGCCATTCAATAATGGAAGGATCGGGAATGTGCTGACAATGGTCAATGACCCATCCAACCGTTGGGTACCGAAGGAATATGCTTTGGCAAACGGTATTGACCCGGCTTTGGCTGAAAATCCCAACGCCCGCTTCCCGCGCCTCTCATACGGATATAATGCCAATAACTCACAGTTATCTACTTTCTGGAAGGGTGATTCACGCTACTTACGCCTGCAGGAGGTAACACTCAATTACCATCTCAAGTCGAATTACCTTAAACGTTTCGGCTTGTCATCGGCAGATATACAGTTGGTTGGAAATAATCTTTATGTTTGGGACAAGGTGAAAGAGTGGGATCCGGAACAGGGATTCAGAAACGGACGCGCTTATCCGATACCGGCGAGGGTTACAAATTCGACAAACTGGGCTCCTTTGCCTGTGATGAGGCATTTTCGATCATGATCTCCGATTACTCTTCATTGGATTTCGTACAGGGGAACATAACACCTACCAACCTCAGGTCGTTCAACATCTGGAACAGCATGTATATCATTGTCCGTAAAGTCAATACGGTTTTAGCGAATATCGACAAGGCCAAAGACCTGACCGGCAGGGATAAGGATGAACTGATGGGTTATCTCTATTTCATGCGCGCCTATGCCTATTACAGATTGATCACCTATTACGGTCCCATTGTGATTGTAGGTGATGACCTGATGGAAACCAACGAGTCGGAGGAATACTACGACCGTCCACGGGCCACCTTCGATGAATCGGTAGACTATGTTTGCGATGAACTGGAAAAGTCGGCCAAGTTGATGCCCGACCAAGTCTCACCCAGTTATTTTGGTCGTCCATCTGCCGGATCGGCATTGGGCTTGAGTGCACGACTGCGGTTGATTCAGGCAAGTCCCCTCTGGAATGGAGGAACGGCCGCCCGTAGAACCTATGGAACCTGGAAAAGGTCGACCGATGGAGTAAACTATGTATCACAACAATACAACGAGCGCAAATGGGCTGTGGCTGCAGCTGTTTGCAAGCAGATCATAGACATGAACATCTTTTCTTTGCATACCGTAAGGAGAATGCCGGATACCGCACCCCTACCCAGCAATGTGCCACAGGATAATTTCCCGTATGGTGCAGGGGATATCGACCCGTTCCGTTCCTATGCCGATATGTTTACCGGTGAGTCGCCGTTTGCACGTAACCCGGAATATCTGTGGGCACAGAAATCATCCGGATTGGAGAATTATTCGAGACATGCCTTTCCGTATGAAATTTATAACGGGTATGGTACGGTATCGGTTCCTCAAAAAGTGATTGATGCCTATCGCATGGCGGATGGACGTACTATTGAGAACTCAAGCGATCAATATCCCTACGAGACTGATGGTATGTGGAATAACGGTACCGATATGGTATTTTCGGGATATACTTTAAAGGGAAATGTGCACAAAATGTATGTAAACCGCGAAATGCGCTTCTATGCAAGTATCGGGTTCAGCGGCGCACATTGGCCGATGCTCTCAACCTCAAACTTAAGCAAGAGGAATATTCAATTCTGGTATAATCTGAATGGTAACGCCGGTAAAAATTCAGTCCGTAATTTGCCATACAACGTAAATACAACAGGCTATTCACTGAAAAAATTCGTACACCCCGAAGATTCATGGGGGGCACCGGGACAAGGTACCGGCTATGAAAACTCGAGAAGATTAGAGAAAGCATATCCCATTATCCGCTATGCAGAAATCCTGCTTGCCTATGTGGAAGCTTTAAATAATCTTACCTCTACCCATACTGTTGGAGAATACCAACTCTCAAGGGATATCGAAGAGATGCGTTTTTATTTCAATATGATTCGCTATAGAGCCGGATTACCGGGTCTGACCGATGCTGAACTGGCCTCAAAAGAAGAGATGCAAAGTATTATTGAACGCGAACGTATGGTGGAATTGTTGCACGAAAATGCACGATTCTGGGATGTACGGCGTTGGGGTAAGTATGAAATTACAGAGAGAGAGCCTATACAGGGTATGGATATGGATGCAGACGGATTAGCCTTTTACAACGTAGTACCAGTTAATCAAACCGTGGCTAGAAACAGGGTAGTGGATAAGAAGTTGATTCTTGTCCCCATTGAATTGAATGAGATAAGGAAATCACCTTCGATGGATCAGAACCCGGGATATCAATATTAATCGAAAGAAAAATTGAAAAATATATGAAACTATCATTGAAAATATTCATAGCTTGCATCGTTGTGTTTGGTTTTAGCGGTTGCAACACCGACTCCATTTATCAGGAAGAACAATACAAGACTTTGGTTTATTTGTTAAGTGGTTCGGATAATGTTTTTGCCACATCCTACACACTCAATGAGGATGAACCAGTAAGGTATGTATCTATTGGATGCGGCGGTTCAAACAGTAATGAACAGGATATCACGGTAACGCTTGAGCCGTATACTGAAATGTTAGATAAGTATAATAGTTTGAATTATAATTAGTCAGCCCTTAAAAAGTATTCAATCGTCTATGATACAGTAAAATAATAGATATTTTCCTTGGTTATATCTGCAAGTTTTCGTAAATTTGAGATATAAATCTTGCAGAAAATCATGCTGGCAAAACAACAAGACCGTTCACAACACTCATTGTTCTTTTCACTGGAAAGCACATTGAATCATAAGCACCCGCTATTCATTCTGGCCAATAAAATTGATTGGGAGATGTTTGAAAGAGAGTTCTCACCCCTGTATTGTCCCGATAACGGACGTCCGGCGAAGCCCATTCGCCTGATGGTGGGATTATTGATCCTGAAACACATCCGAGATCTCTCGGATGAAAGCGTGGTGGAACAATGGAGTGAAAACAATTACTACCAGTATTTTTGTGGTGAACAGGAATTCCAACCTCGTGTTCCTTGTGAAGCGTCAGAGTTGGTTCATTTCCGTCACCGCATCGGCAAAGAGGGTATTGAGCTGATCTTAAGGGAGAGCATCCGTATCAATGGTAAAGACTCGAACGACAAGGACGTTTACATCGACACCACTGTCCAGGAGAAAAATATCACCTTCCCCACGGATGACAAACTGGCAAAGAAGATTATCAAGAGGTGCTGGAAGATAGCAGACAGGAACAGTTTGGATTTGCGCCAGAGTTACAGGCGAATCCTGAAAGATCTTTCCTACGATCAGCGCTTCCGAAATCACCCACGAAACAAGGGTAAAGCCAGGAAAGCGGATAAGAAAGTGAGAACCATAGCCGGACGGCTGGTACGCGATGTGGAAAGGAAGCTGGGTACCATGGTTGATGGTTACCGGAATGAACTGGACCTGTACAAGCGGGTACTGGCCCAGAAGAAGAAAGACAAGAACAAGGTTTATTCACTGCACGAGGTGGATGTGCAATGCATCAGCAAGGGGAAAGAGCATAAACTGTACGAGTTTGGAAACAAGGTATCCATCACACGAACCGGTAGCGGTGTAATTGTTGGAGCACTGAGTTTTAGAAATGAATTTGACGGGCACACGCTAGACAAGGCTATCGAGCAAGTGGAGAAGTTGACGGAAAGAAAACCCCGAAACGGTATCTGCGACAGGGGGTACCGGGGAAGAAGTAAAGTCAGGGATACACTCATCCACATCCCCAAATCCTTTTCAAAGGCTCTAAGCACCTATAGGAAGAATAAAGAGAGAAAGTACTTCCGCAAGCGGGCAGGTATTGAGCCTGTAATCGGACACCTGAAAGAAGATCACCGTCTCTCCTGCAATTACTACAAGGGAATCACCGGGGATGAGATCAATGTTATGCTCGCAGCTGCCGGATTCAACTTCAAAAGGATGATGAACAAGTGGAAGTCATCTTTTTGGCTCTTCCTTGAAAAGATAATTGTGTTCCTGAACAGGCAACTTCACCCCATCAGGGGAGGTGAAATTTTACAAACCAGAGAAAAATGGGCTTTTTAAGGCTCGACTAATTATCAGAGCGAGTATGCCAAATTGTTACCTGCCGACAGGTACGAAATTGAGTCATACTCTGTAACATTGCCTGCCAAATCAAATTATCACTATGCAAGACTGCCCATAAAAGTTAGGCCGTTGGGATTGTCTCCCGATTCGTTGTATTTCATACCGTTGAGGATTAAAAGTGTTTCACGGTATGATGTGAATGAAGAGAAAAGAGATGTATTGTTCCGTGTGGCCATAGAAAATGATTATGCAGAGCAATTAGTACCTACCTATTATGTAAAAAGTGGATCAATGACCGATCCGATTACCGTATTAAGTGGTACAAAATTAGTACAACCGTTGGAAAAAGATAAGGTGAGAATGTTTGTCGGTAACGAAATCTACGGGAGTACTACAACCGTTGAGGACATTGAGAGACTGTCAATTGTGGTACAGATCAATGAAGATAATTCACTCACGATTACTCCCTATGGTTCAATGGAAGTAGAGATGCTTGACAACGTAAATGGTTATAACAGATACGTTCCTGATCTTGTACAAGGTACAAGTAAACAACGCGTATTCTACCTCAACTATCGTTTTAGACTTAAACAGAGCAACGGAACCTACTCCGGATGGAGAGAAGTAGAGGAAAGGTTGATTCGTGTAGAAGATAATTGATAATATAAGAACTGATTAAAGAAAAAAAATATGAATAGATTTTTATATAGGGCATTTTTCATTTTCGTCGGTTTGTTGATCTTCTCAGCTTGTGCCGACGGACCGGAAAGAGATGTGGAATACACGATTTATACCACCCAGTCTTCAATTGAATTGTTAGAAGGTGAAGAATTTCAAATTAATGCAAGTCCAACGACTCAAACATTCACCTATGAATCGACCGACAAATCTGTGGCAACAGTCAGTTCAACAGGGTTAGTACGTGGAATCAGTGACGGTACATGCTTTATCAATATTACAAGCAGTGAAGGGTTGAGTAGGTCAATACCCGTAGATGTGGAAAAGCTTCGACTCCTTGAAGGGATTGATGTGTACAACAAATCCAATTTGATGTCGAATGACTCTATTTCAATTATATTAGGTCAAACTATGGAGTTGGCCGGAAATGCAATACCCTCTAATTACAATGAAAAAGTCCCATTCAACCTTATTTGGGAATCGTCGGACGAAGACATTGTAACAATCGATGATAGGGGTAAAGTTACAACTGTTTATTTTGGTAAAGCCGAAATTACGGTCAGCGTAGCAGATAAACCCTCCGTAAAGAAGGTTATACCTGTTGAAGTTATGGAGAATCCTATCACATCCATTCAGTTAGAAAAGGAATTGATTTTGAGATTAAATCAAAAACACACTGCGGAAGCCTCACCGTTACCTGTAAATTACGCTGTTAGAGATTCTTCTCTTGTTTGGAAATCCTCTGACGAATCGGTTGTGAAAGTGATGGATGGCGAATTAGAAGCGGTTGGCACAGGAACAGCTGTTGTTACTGTTTCAGTTAAAAGTGATCCTACCATATTTTCGGATTTAACTGTAGTCGTTGCACTGAATCCGGTTACTCTCGACCGTACAAGTTGGGAAATTATCGATTGGAACTCATGTATCTCTGAAGAGCCGCAATACGCATCACTTAACCGCACTCCGGAGAAAATGCTTGATGGAAACTTAGGTACTTTCTGGGGATCGAAGTGGGATGCTCCCAAGCCACTTCCCTATTACTTCATCTTCGACATGAAAAAAGAGTATAAGATCTACAGTATTAGTATTACTAAACCAAACGATGCCTGGAGAGGGAACATTAAAAACGGATATATAGAGATCAGTAATGACAATGTTAACTGGACAAAATTATCCGATTGGAGTGTGCCCAGCAATGCGCCACGTTCACACTCTTTCATCCAGGATGGATCTTCAGCTCGATATATCAGATTTGTTATCAGCGACGCATTTGAGTATGATAAACCGGCAACTGGTCCAGCAAGCGGAGCACGCTGTGATATAGCCGAATTTAGTGTGTTGGGTGAAGAATAATTGAAATTATAAAGAAGATGTTTGGAAAAGAGATCTCTTTCCGAACATCTTCTTTCATATTAATTTATAGTGCAATTTAAAACCACCTGTCCACGAGGAGGTGATCTTGAAATTTAGTTTTTACCCCTGTTTAATAGGTATTATGGAGGTAAATCCGTAAATTTGGCTTTCAATCACCTCTTTTAAGATAGATAGTTGAATTCAGATAATTTCATTAGTTAACTAGGGTCTGCTGAATAATTGGCATTTGTGTTGTATATCAGTAAATTAGTTGGTAAAAAATTTGCATAACTGCAAGAAATTGAGTATTTTTACTTCATAAACCTTGCATTTTATGATACGATACAAGAGCTCCAGGCAGCTTTCAATTTCAGAGTTCAAGATGCCCTTTGAGGCAAAACTGGATGAGAATAACCGGTGGGTTATTCTTTCAAAAATAGTTCCATGGGAAGAGTTCGCCCGGCTTTATTACAAGAACTTCAAAAGCAACCGGGGTGCCCCCACCAAAGATGCCAGGCTTGTGCTGGGAGTGATCATCATCAAACACATCATGAAGACGGACGATCGCGGGGTGATAGAGATGATCCAGGAGAATCCTTACATGCAGTATTTTCTTGGTCTCGAAGCTTTCACCTATGAACAGGTGATGACACCGTCACTGCTGGTCTCCATCAGAAAGCGAATCGACCTTGATGTCTTTGAATCATTGACGGACGACTTGATAAGAAAAGGGTTGAAGCTAAAAGCCGGGGCAAATCAAGAAGAGGCTGACACGGTTACGAAGGATGATGAAGATGAAGATGGAGATGATCATGATGACGATCCGCATCCGGGTAACAAGGGTAAGCTTCAAATGGACGCAACGGTCTGTGATGCGGACATTAAGTATCCCACAGACCTGGATTTGTTGAACGAAAGCCGTCAAAAGGCAGAAGAACTGATTGATGAACTGTGTTTGAAACTGGGAGTTCAGGATAAACCCCGCACATACAGGAGAGTAGCGCGCAAGGAGTTCCTGAATGTGTCGAAAATGAAGAGAAAACCTGCCTACGTGTTACGAAAAGCGATACGCAAGCAGATCAACTACCTGAAACGGGATGTACGGATTATTAACAAGATGCTGGACACCATAAAGGATGAACCGATTCCTTTCGAGAGGCGGCAACTGAAATATTTTTTTGTCATCCAGCATCTGCTGGAACAACAGGAGACAATGTACAAGAAGAAGAGCCATCAGGTAGAAGATCGCATCGTGAGCATTCATCAGCCACATGTTCGCCCCATCGTCCGTGGTAAAGCCAAGGCCAAGACGGAGTTTGGCGCCAAGATCAACATCAGCCTGCTGGATGGATATGCCAGGGTGGATCATTTTGACTGGGATGCCTTCAACGAGGGGCAGGATCTTCAGTCACAGGTTGAACGCTTCAGGAAGCTGACAGGGAAGTATCCGGAGCTGGTTCAGGTGGACAAGATATATCTTACCCGGGAGAACAGACGGTTCTTGAAAGAGAAAAGAATCCGCTACACCGGGGAACCACTGGGACGAAAGCCGGCAAAAGAGATCAAGAGCAAATACCAAAAACGTAAAGAGCGACGAGAGGCTGCAGAACGCAACCAGGTTGAAGGGAAGTTTGGTCAAGGCAAGCGTGGATATGGTTTAAATGATATCCGGGCCAGACTCTCCTCGACGTCAAGGAGTTGGATAGGGGCTATCATTTTTGTGATGAATCTGATCCGGCATATGAGGGATATTCCCTTACCTTATTTTGTCTCGTTACTACAGAAGTTAATGATAGTGAGAAATATAAACATTTATCCACTCGGGCCACAAATGAAATTGTGTGCCTGATTGGGAATTAATAAGCAGACCCTAACTAAACAAAAATGCAAAACAGACGTGAATTTATAAAAAAGATGGCCATTGGCTCAGTAGCCCTTAGCTCTACAACGTCGTTATTTCCGTCGACAGGCGAAAGATTAGCGAAAGATGTGAGAAGAACGGTATCAGCCAACTCCAATATCAATATTGCCTTGATTGGTAAAGGAGGCATGGGTACCTCCAATACACATACGGCCTTATCGGTGCAGGGTGTGAAGCTTGTGGGTGTATGTGACTTGTACGATAAACGGTTGAAGGATGCCAAGGCTCAATGGGGAAATGATCTCTTCACCACAAAAGAATATAAGGAAATCCTATCCCGGAAAGATGTGGATGCCGTTATTATTGCCACCCCCGACCATTGGCATCAACCAATAGCCATTGAGGCGATGAATGCCGGAAAACATGTCTATTGCGAAAAGCCGGTTATCCATAAGTTGAACGAGGGCAAGGCGCTGATTGAAGCCCAAAGAAAAACCGGCGTTAAGTTTCAGGTCGGCAGCCAGGGAATGGCCTCGTTGGGGAACCGGGCAGCCCGGTTATTGGTGCAGCAGGGAGTAATCGGTCCCGTTAATTTTGTAGACGGCCAGTTCACCAGTGCACCCGGCCGGTTGAATGCTTTTACAGCTCCCGAAGATGCTTCCGAAGAAACAATCTGGTGGAGCCGCTTTTTGGGAAACGCGCCTAAAAAGCCGTTCAATCCCCAACATTTTTTTGCATGGCGTAACTGGAAAGATTACGGCACGGGCATAGCAGGCGACCTGTTTGTACATGTTCTGTCGAGTATTCATTACATCATGGATGCGGAAGGTCCCGAAAAGGTATATACAACCGGCGGATTACGTCATTACACCGATGGCCTGCGCGATACTCCCGATGTAATGCTAGGTTACTTTGATTATCCCGACAGAAATAACTTGGGGGCATTCACGGTTCAGTTGGGAGCCAATTATGTGGATGGCGTTTCGAAGAAATGGGGAAGTATGGATTTCAAGATTGTCGGTTCGAAAGGGACATTGGACGTAGGATGGGATAAAGTTGTGCTGAAGACAATGGAAGATGTGAACCCAAAAGATCTTGAAGTATTGGAGCAATTGGGACAGGGAATGAATGCCCCCGAGAAAATCTCCCCCCGGGAGTATGTCTTTCATGCCGAAAAGGGATATAAGGGAGGTCATTATGATCATCACTTTAACTTCATCAATGGTATCAGAAACAATACTCCATTGACTGCAGATGTGCTGTTTGCCGTCAGGACAGCAGCTCCTGCACTATTAAGTTTCGAAAGTTATCTACGAAAAGACGCAATTCAATGGGATGCCCAAAAACTCAAAATAAAGAAATGAGACAGTTAAGAATAATTCTTGCATTATTGCTGATAACCGTCTCTTGTCAAGTGACTGAGAGCAGCAGTTCGAGACAGGCAGCAAAAAAAGATAATAATCTCTTTCGACTCCCGAAGGAAGAAAAGAGAGAGGGATTTAAGGTGCTATTCGACGGCACATCCATGTCGCAATGGACAAGCAATACGGATGAGTATGTTTTGGAAAACGGATGTATCGTGATGTATCCTAAAACCGGGCACGGTAATTTATATACAAAACAGGAGTTCGACAATTTTATTTTACGCTTTGAGTTTTTATTGACCCCCGAAGCGAATAGCGGATTGGGAATCCGTCATAAAATGATCAGTGCACCGAGCGGTTACGATGGCATGGAACTGCAGATCCTGGATAATGAGGCTCCAATCTATAAGGAGTTGAAGCCATACCAGTACCACGGATCGGTATATGGGTGGATACCTGCGAAACGGGGCTTTTTGAAACCTGCTGGGGAGTGGAATTCACAGGAGGTGATTGCGGATGGCGACAATATTAAAGTCATTTTGAACGGTACCGTAATTGTTGACGGCAATTTAAGAGAGGCAACCAAAGACACTCCCGCCGACAAGGTGCCGGCAACATTATTCTATAAGAAAGGGCATATCGCCTTTTTGGGACATAATTCTGTTGTCAAATTCAAAAATATCCGGATCAAGGAGTTAAAGCACTAAGAGAGTCTATTCTTCCTTATCCCCAAACCGTTCGATAACTTTGAGTGATTTGCGTTCGGTTCCGATTATCGGTCTTTATACAGTCGGTAATCAACAAGTTTGAGATGCCCAAAAATGTAGAGAAGCTTATTAAAGCAGGCTTTTATAAATGTGAATGGGATACTTGTAAAATTATACCGTTCCTGATTGGGTAAAATTGCCTGTTCAGGAACAAAAGTAGAGTAATAAGTTGTAAAAGTTTGGACTTGATCTGACAGTAGGGCTATTTTGTTATATTCTATACGATGGGTTTTCTAAGCCATAATTTCTTGGAATAGGAAGATAATGAGAGGGGGATTTTAGTCCCCCTTGACCATTCCAGTCAGTCAGGTTATCGCTGGCAGGTTGCTCCCCAGCAGAGCCTGTTTCCTTTTCACCTGACGGAGGCAAAGATACAACATTTTGGTAATGATCGGATAACATTTTCTCCTTTGTAAGATGAATGCTGTCCAGCCACGTTTGCATTGGAGTTTTGCCATAGCAATGTTTACCGGTATGAGGTCTTTCATTGTTATAGTACTCTAGCCAGACATCCACATCATTTTGAAGTTCTTCCAGATTGTTATAAATCTTTTTGCGGAATGCCGTGGCATAAAACTCATCCTGCATAGTCCTGTGAAACCGTTCGCAAATACCATTGGTCTGGGGACTCTTGGCCTTTGTTTTGCTGTGCTCTATGTCTTCAATGGCCAAATACAACTGATATTCGTGATGTTCCCTAGCACCGCAGTATTCAGTACCCCTGTCAGTTAAAACACGCAGTAAAGGAATACCATACTGGTCATATAAGGGGACAACCCTGTCATTGAGCATATCAGCGGCAACCAGTGCTATTTTGCGGTCATACAGCTTGACTGTCGCCACTTTGGAATAGGTGTCGATGAAGGTTTGTTGGTAAATCTTGCCCACACCTTTGATATGACCGACATAGTAGGTGTCCTGCGCGCCAAGATAACCGGGATGACAGGTCTCTATCTCCCCGTGCGCGACTTTTTCCTCCTTGGCCTTCTCCAGGGCTGCCACCTGCGATTCGGTAAGAATTAATCCCTCCTGTGCAACCTTACTTTCAAGGGCTTTCAATCGCTTTTGAAAAGTCTCCAGGTCATGCCGGAGCCAAACACAACGGACTCCACAGGGAGAGATAAACAAGCCCTCTTTCTTCAATTCATTAGAGGCCCGGGTTTGCCCGAAAGCTGGGTTCTCTATCGCAAAAGCGACGACTCGCTCTTCGATATGCGCTTCAATACGATTCTTGATATTGGGCTTCTTCCTGCTCATTTCCCGGAGGGCTTCTTCTCCTCCTTCTGAAAATAAGTCCTTGTAACGATAAAATGTATCCCTGCTATATCCTAAATACTTACAGGCCAATGATACGTTTCTTAATTCTTCGGCCAAGTTCAATAAACCTAACCTGCTTTTGATTACTTTTGTTTCTACATTCATTTCTGACAGTTTTAAAGGGTGAAACTTGATTTTGTCTTTAGCATTACAAATTTAATTTGTTTGCCCTTTAACTGTCAGATTAAATCGAAACTAATTCAAATATAGTGTATTGTCTTCTCTATTTTTTTTTAAGTGTTGAATCATCTTAGTAGGTTTTTAAAATATACCGTCTTATTTATTATTTTATAATACTATTAACCGACTAAACTTAAAATCAGTCGATATTTATTTTTAGTTTACTGTTTATTAATTAGTTGTATTTCTTGCTTGCCTTTTTTCAAAAAGCTACCCCCCCACTTAGAACAACGACATCTGCACGTTTGCTGGACTTTTATTTCTACTTTTTGTGCGTTTAGTGTAGGCTCTGCGTCCTTCGGTTACTACCCATGTTAAGTTCAAATGGCTTATTAGGTGTATCCTGATCAAAGCAGCAATGGTTGAAAACGCTTTTTTGCTTTCGGACAAAACCCTTACAACGTTCAACAGCAAGTGTGCAATCAGCGTACACCAGATTTGCGTTTTTATTCCGTTCTCTGTTTCTGAGTAAAAGAAATGCAACTGAAAGTTTTGTTTCAGTTTCTTGAACGTCAACTCTATCGTCCAGCGGTATTTATAAATCAAAGCCACCTCTTCGGGCGTTATTTCCCAATTGTTGGTGATAAACTTGTACTTTCTGCCTTTTTCGTCTTTGTAGTAAACCAAGCGAAGACATAGCGTTTCGGGTTTCTTCTCTCGCTTATACTCCAAATGAATGTGTCCTATCTTATAAACGCCAAATTCTTCTTTTGTGAGATTTTTTTCAAAAAGAACCTCCTGTAATTGGGCTTTGGCATTATCTTTCAGGCGGCAGACGAAATTTACGCCCTCCCTTGTCCAATCGGCAAACTGCTGATAAAAGTTGTAGGCTTTATCGAAAACCAACATACTGCCTTTTGCCGGATTTAGATGTGCCAGAAACTTTTTGTCATGCATTTTGGCTTCGCTGATAGTGGCAAAAACCGCCGTGTCGGCGTGTATGTCGGTCAGCATATGCACTTTTAGCCCGCCTTTTTTCTTGCCGTCATCTTTACGGTTGCGCCCAACACCCTTCATGACTTCCGAAAACAGAGTGAATGTGCTTGAATCAAAGGCGTAGAATTCTTCAAAACTCACATCTTTTTTTCGGCTGACCGACAAAAGCGGACGAAAATAAGCTATCAATGCAAAATAATAAAGCTTGAAAAGCTCTTCGCTTCTGTCGCGCAAAGCATCGCCTGCAGTGCTTTTAGCCGGCGAACAGTCCATATTCAGGTAATTCAATTTGCCTTCCAAAACTCGCATGCTGTCGCACACTTCGCCCATCGAATCGCAGCGTGAAAATATCCCGAATAGCATGACAATTAGCTGATCCCATGAAAAAAAGGTTTTATAATAACGGTCGCTACCGCATTGTTGTACCAATAAGTCAAACTGCTCGCGTGGCAGCATTTTTACAATTTGTTTAAAAATCGGCTGACCGACTAAATTTTTTGTCTTACCTTTGCTCATAGTTGAAAATTTGCGTTGCAATACAAATTTACAACTTAGGGGTGAAACTTAGGTGGAACCCCTACTTTTTTCTAAATATTTTTGTCGGTCAGTAGTGATAGTTAATATAATGTTAAACCTGTACATTGCATGTTGCCAAAAGTTGTACACTCAACATTGCCATTTTTTGTACATTGTAAATTTGCTAGTTACATGAGGTCAAACCGATCACACAATCTAGAGGATGATGCGAAAATATGATTACCTTCTCACCCGATTTCTTAGCGTTAACCAACAATTTTTGCAACCATTGTAACTGGCGGCTACTGACACCTCCGTTGTATTCTACAGGATTGTGACCCAACTCTTTGAGTTTTTTATTGATCTCTTCCAATTCACTCTCCCTCCATGTGCCAACCACATTCGAGTATGACGCTATCTCATTTGTATTCAGCATGATAAATCGCCACCCACCTCTCTTAAAAGAGTAATATTCATCGGGCATGTTCAATAACCTGAACAGTTGACCATTATCTTGTATCCCCCCATAATCGTGATTACCGGTTGTATGATATACCGGAGTATGGTGTCTTTTAAATTTCACGAGTACTGAATCCAAGTTGTGAGGGGTATCCCTATCTACCAGGTCACCCAGATTAACCGTAAACTCTACTTTTTCCCTATTCAGATGATCTACACACTCGTCCAGCTTTTGCAATGAATGTCTGTAGTATCTGCTTCCTCGTGTATCACAGTCACAGTATTGAATGTCTGCAACAAGACCAAATCTGACAGGGCTATCTCCCTCAACCCTGTTGACGATGCCTCTGGAGGTTTGACAACCTAAAACAACAGTCGTCAAAACCAGGATGTAACAAGTTTTTCTGAATAACTGCATAAATAAATATGAATATTGGCTGCCGTCCGCAAAAGTCAGAATCTGCATTGGGTATTTCTACAAAGAGATCCCCCGACAAGATCCTGACCTTGATTGGCAGCACCGACGGTATTCAATCAGGTCAAAAGTAATGATTAATTACTATTGCCGAAAGTTAATCTTTGGACTTGCAAACTTAATTGAGACAAAAAGTTAAGCGACATTTTTAATTGATTCTTTTTTAAGATTATACTGATCCCAAAATTCATCAATGGTTAAGTTACCCAATGCTGAGAATCTCCTTTTATGATTATACCAGGATTCAATATATTCAAATACATGCAAGCGCATTTGCTCTCTTGTTTTGAGTTTGGTACCATAGACCAATTCAGATTTGAAAGTTTTGAAAAAGCTTTCAGCCACTGCATTATCCCAACAATTTCCCTTTCCACTCATACTTTGCTCCAGCTTCAAGGATTTCAACAGGTTTACAGTTTGTTTGCAGGCATATTGGATGCCCCGGTCAGAATGAAATATCATTCCTTCTCCAAAAGGTCTGTTCCTGTTGGCCATCCTTATGGCAGGGACTACGGTATGGGATGCATTCATATGATCGCTTATGGACCATCCGATCAGTTTGCGGTCAAAAAGATCCAGCACACAGGTCAGATAAAGAAATCCATCCTTACACGGAATATAGGTCAGGTCAGAGACACACGCTTTTACAGGCTCATTCTGATTAAACCTGCGATTCAGCAGATTTGGAGCAACCTTATAGTTGTGAGAGGCATCCGTCGTCACTTTGAATCGTCTCGAGAGTTTGCTGCGCAAGCCCATTTCTTTCATATGGCATGCTACTGTGGTTCTCGAAACAGGAATTCCGGATACCTGCAAATCCTTCGCCAGCCGGGGGCTTCCATTGCGTCCTTTGGCAGCAAAATAGGCATCTCTGATCTTTTCGTCCAACTCCATATATTTGCGCTTACGTTTGCCCTCCGGATCTTTAAGCCAGCGGTAATAACTGCTCCTGGGGACTTTCAATACTTTACACATCACCTCGATCGTCCATTGTTTCGAGTTGTATTCCTTTATAAAGAGATAGATCAACGATCTCTCTTGGAGATGATGCTCAAAGCTTTTTTTAATATGTCCCGCTCCGTTTCAGCCTCACCAAGACGTTTTTCCAGTTCAGCAATCCTTTTGGTGTCTTCACTTAATGACTGGACTCCGTGTCCGGGGAAACTGGCTTCCCCTTTCTGCTGGAACTCTTTCCGCCAACGATATAAAAGAAAAGGGGCAATACCCAATTCCTGTGCAAGCTCGGAAATATTCTTGCGTTCTAAACTGAGTTTGACCGCATTCTCTTTGAATGCCTTGTCAAAATGTGTCCTTTGTTTTCTCATATTACACAAAAATAAGCTTTTATGCTTAACTCTGTGTCCCGGCTAAGTTAGTAATTTCAATTGAAAAAAATGAAAATTTCCATTACGAGAAATGCTCAACCGGGAACCGGTCCATATCATTGGCAGGCATCCGTTATGCGGTGGTGTCACCTTTTTTGGGGAAGCAGGTGGCTGATGAGGATATCTCCTCTGTATCAATAAAAAAAGAAAAGCTCGCCGTTATAGCGAGCTTCTGGCGGTATGGACGGGACTCGAACCCGCGACCCCCTGCGTGACAGGCAGGTATTCTAACCAGCTGAACTACCACACCGTTTGCGCATCGTTTCCGATAGCGAGTGCAAAGGTAGTTATATTTTTAGAACCTGCAAATATTTTGTCCGTTTTTTTCTATTTTTCTCGTATCAGTC
Source organism: Petrimonas mucosa (assembly GCF_900095795.1). NCBI lineage: Bacteria > Pseudomonadati > Bacteroidota > Bacteroidia > Bacteroidales > Dysgonomonadaceae > Petrimonas > Petrimonas mucosa. The sequence goes on along the minus strand of NZ_LT608328.1, from coordinate 1,206,529 downwards.
GCGAATTCGGTCACTGTTTATCTCTCATGGCTTCAACCATTGATCAAACCAACGGAAAAATTCACGTTGGAAGAGGATGCCGTTCTGCGGCTTGGAGATCCAGTGGTTCTCATCGGGAAAGATCAGCATCCGTGAAGGAATACCTCTGAGCTGCGCGGCATTGAATGCCATCATCCCCTGCGAAGCCAGGATCCGGTAATCGTACTCACCGTGCGTGATCATGATAGGAGTATCCCACCTGTCCACAAAACGGTGCGGCGAAGTTGCATATGTCTTTTGTGCTGTCGCATTGGTCTTATCCCAATATGGACCACCCATATCCCAATTGGCAAACCACATCTCCTCAGTTTCGAGATACTGCGCCTCCAGGTTGAAGATACCAGCATGCGACAGGAACGCCTTGAACCGTTTCTCATGATTGCCCGCAAGCCAGTAGACGGAAAAACCACCGTAACTTGCTCCGGTACAACCCAGACGGGTTTCGTCGACAAATGGCTCCTCGGCCAGAGCATCGATGGCCGACAGGTAATCTTTCATGTTCTGGCCGCCGTAATCCCCGCTGATCTGTTCGTTCCACTCCTGACCAAATCCGGGAACTCCACGCCGGTTGGGTGCCACCACAATATAGCCGTTGGCTGCCATCAGTTGCAGGTTCCAACGGTACGACCAGAACTGGCTTACCGTATTCTGGGGACCACCTTGGCAATAGAGCAGCGCCGGATAGCTCTTGGTTGAATCGAAGTTGGGCGGATAGACTACCCAGGTAAGCATCTCTTTTCCGTCGGTAGTTTTTATCCAGCGCTCTTCCGTTTCACCAAAAGTCAACTGATCCAGGATGTGCTTGTTCTCAAACGATATTTCTGTGGCTTGTCCGTTGGAGAGTTCAACGGCATATATCTCGTCGGGTTGCGACATGGAATGGCGTTTTGCGATCAGTTTCCCGTTCCCGAGGGCAACCGTAGCGTAGTCATGCTTACCCTTGGTGATGGGGGTAATCTCCTTCGATTGGATATCGGCAGAGAAGAGTTGTGTCTTGGCCTCGACACAGGCCACCAGATAGATGGTCTTGTTATCGGTATTCCAGACGAAGGCATCGGTGTTGTAATCGAAATGCTCCGTCACGTAATTCTTTTCACCCGTTGCCAGATCCATTACAAACAGCCGGTTCTTATCGGACTCATACCCGTCCCTCTCCATGCTTTGCCACGCGAGTTTCGTCCCGTCGGGCGAGAACTGGGGATTCACATCGTATCCCATCATCCCTTCGGTCATGTTGGTTGTCTTTCCGCTCTCCACATCATAGAAATAGATGTCGGAGTTGGTGGAAAGGGCATACTCCTTGCCGGTTTTCTTTCGTGAGGTGTATGCGATGGTCTTTCCGTCGGGACTCCAGGCCAGCTGCTCAATCCCCCCGAACGGCAGCATGGGAGCTTCGTAGGGCTCATCCTGAAGCAGGTCGACAATGTTTGTAAGCTTGTCATCACTGACATCAGCCAGGAAGACATGTGGTATCTGTTCCACCCAGCTGTCCCAATGCTTGTACATCAGGTCATCCACGATCCGGCCAGATGCCTTAGGCAAGTCGGGATAGCGCTCCTTTACAGTCTCCAAGCTCTTTACACTCTTGATAAACAACACCTTTTTATTGTCGGGAGAGAAGATAAAACCGTCTATCCCCTCCTCCACATCGGTGATTCTCTTCATGCCACTCCCGTCGGGGTTCATCACCCAGATCTGGGACGATCCGCTTTCGTTGCTCAGGAACGCGATCTTCTTCCCGTTCGAGATCCATTGCGGGTTGCTCTCCCTTGCATTGGTCACCGTCAACTGCTTTTTGTCGCTCCCGTCGGTATTTATCACGAAGAGCTCGGTATTGGTCTTGTTCTCTTTGATATCTACATAGGTAACCTGATAGAGTACCCTTGACTTGTCGGGCGATACCTCGACACTACCGATACGGCCGAAACTATAGAGAACTTCGGGAGTCATTATCCCGTTCTCAACCTTTATCTTCGACTTCCCGATAGCCTCCCCCAGGTTTTTTGAATCGACATCCGATTTCTGCTCGGTGGGAGTACAGGAGAGTATCAATCCGGTCGTTGCCATTACCATAAAAAATGATTTAAGTTTCATAGATTATTTAATTTATTGCTGTTTGATTTCTGATCCGTGATCTTTTCCACAATTCTTCCGTCCATCATATGTATGGTCCGGTCGGTAATCGAAGCCAGTTGCTCATCGTGAGTGACCACAACAAAGGTTTGGTTCAGCCGTTCACGAAGCTCGAAAAACAACGAATGCAACTCTGCCTTGTTGTCGGTATCAAGACTCCCTGAAGGTTCATCGGCAAACACCACCACAGGATCGTTGATCAGAGCACGGGCCACCGCCACGCGCTGTTTTTCTCCGCCGGAGAGTTCCGACGGCTTATGTTCCATCCGTTCACTGAGTCCCATGATTGTCAGGAGCTCCTTCGCCTTTTTCTCGGCCACACCCTGTCTGACATTGCCTATCAGGGCCGGAATCATCACGTTCTCCAATGCAGTGAACTCCGGCAATAGCTGGTGAAACTGAAAAACAAACCCGATGTTCCGGTTGCGGAAGTCGGCCAGTCTCTTTTCTCCAAATCTGCTCAGATCGTTATTGTCGATCAGTATCCTTCCCGCATCGGCTTTCTCGAGCGTACCCATTATCATCAGCAGCGTCGTTTTTCCTGCGCCGCTGGGTCCCACAACCGATACGATCTCCCCCCTGTTCACTTCCAGATCAATCCCCTTCAGCACCTGAAGATCGCCGAAGCTTTTATACACCTGTTCAACCTTTATCATTCAATACTCTTTCTAAATCCTGTGCGAAGATAGTAAAATACTCTCTCTTATCGGGTTTGGCAGGGTTACAAGAAAAACCCATTAGCATTTATTAACTAAACTGTTCCTGCAGATTGGGCATGCATGACGTATATTTGTCAAATCACTTATACTGGATAAATTATCGCCGATGAAGAACCTGCATGCATTCAGGGAAGAATATAGAAGCGGAAAATTGCATGAAACGGAGATGGGAGCCGACCCAATTGAACAGTTTCAGCTGTGGCTGCAGGCAGCTATCGACGCAGGAGTCCCGGAGCCGAATGCAATGACTCTTGCCACATGCACTCCAGACGGGAAGCCCTCAGCCAGGGTTGTACTGTTGAAGGAGGTCAACCATGACGGCTTTGTCTTTTTCACCAATTACCTTAGTCGCAAAGGGAGAGAACTGTTAGAAAATCCATTCGCCGCACTTGTTTTCGACTGGCACGGCATTGAGCGCCAGATTCGGGTGGAAGGAGGGGTGGAAAAGCTTGCCGATCAGGATTCAGACAACTATTTCAGCGAACGCCCTCGTGAAGCGCAGATCGGTGCCTGGGCGTCCCCCCAAAGCAGGATACTGGATAGCCGCGAAGAGTTGGAAGAGTTTCAAGCTTCCATTGAAAAGAGATTTGCTGACCAGACGATTCCTCGCCCATCCCACTGGGGAGGCTTCATCCTTCACCCTACCACGATTGAATTCTGGCAGGGTCGTCCGGGACGACTGCACGACAGACTGGTTCATCACAAGACCGAGGAGGGATGGACACTACACAGACTGGCTCCTTGAGAAGTAAACAATGTTCCTCAATCATTCTCCAAATGAAAAAAAGAGTCGTTTTATCTTGTCTGATCTCGGCAGTCACCCTTGTCCAGGCTCAAACCATATGGAAGATAGGCGAAAAGGACAACAGCGCTGCCGAGTTTGCACTGGCTCCCGACAACTATGCTGATTTTCTAAAAGAGGATTTCGGTTGGGAGGATAAATTTTATATCATTGGATTGTCGGATCCGAAAAACGACTTTCCCTATGTTCTTCCCGGAACAGCCGATGCGTGGGCAGGCTCCGTCAACATGTCCGGTATCCGGACCCAGGAGCTCAACATCCTTTTCCGGATAAAAGAGAGCGCAAATTACAACGGCTTTAAACTGATCGTGGATCTTCTGGATACTCACAGTGAAAATCCACCGCTGCTCAAAATCACGGCCAACGGCCATCAATTTAAATACAATCTGCCAAAAGGGAAGAGCGACGCTTCATTAAGGGGTGATTACAGCGCTGTTGCACCCAGTACCATCGAGGTGCCCCTGGAAGATATCATCAAGTCCGGTGCAAACCGTATCCAGTTGAAGATCATTGAAGGATCATGGCTGATTTTCGACGATATCCGGCTGGAGGGTCCAACATCGGCCGGACTGGAAACGTTGAACCGTTTTGCCTATCTCCGGGAGGTAACTGCCGCCGATTATCAGCTCAACGACAAGATCCAGCCCCTGTTGATCGATGTGGAACACCTGGAGGGTCTGCCTGAATTGACCGTCAAGCTGGATGGCAAGACAATACTGAAACAACGGCTTGAAAAAGGGCGGTACAACCTTGAGGCGCCGATGCCTGCAGTAAGTAAGGAGAAAACGAGCGAATATGAGGTACTGGTAAACGGCCAGCCAGTTGAAAGGGGGAAAATTATCCGCTCCCCTAGACAGATCGTCACCCCGGCCGATTATGTGGAGACTCACATGGGAACGGCTCACTCCCGATGGATGATCGCTCCCGGGCCCTGGATGCCGTTCAGTATGGTAAAACTCAGTCCCGACAACGAGAATGCGGGCTGGCAAGCCGGTTACGATCCTTCAATCGAGAGTGTGGGTCTATTCAGCCACATCCATGAATGGACAATGGCCGGTTTGGGAATGTTGCCCGTTAACGGAGCATTAAAAACAAGAGTTGGCGATCAGAGACAGCGGGAACCCGATCCGGAAGGTTACCGTTCCGCGATCGATAAAGCCACCGAGGAGACTTCGCTCGGTTATTACGCCGTAAAACTGACCGACTACGGTATCAAAGCCGAACTTACGGCTACCACCCGTTGCAGCTTCCAGCGATATACCTATCCACAGGAGAAAGATGGCCGGGTGATGATCGACCTGATGATACCCGCCGAGTACCGGTACGCCATCCTGGATGCATCCGTCAGACAGGTTGACGACCACACCATCGAGGGGTACAGCGTTCAGCAAACCAGACAGGTATGGTCTGAAGATGACAACCAGGACTATACCCTCCATTTCACCGTTGAATTCGACAGGCCGATCAGCCGTTTTGGCGGATGGATAAACGACTCCATTCTCAACGACATCAAGGAGGTGAAAGCGCTGAACCCGGGGAGGATGGGTTGTTTTGTGGAGTTTGATACAACAACCGATCCGGTGGTCCAGTTAAGAACCGGAATTTCATTCGTCGATATGGAGGGGGCGCGACACAACCTGAGAGAAGAGATCACGAAACCGTTCGGATGGAGCTTCGATGCAGTGAGAGACTATAACAGGCAGAGCTGGAACGATATCTTGTCGCGAGTAGTGATTGAAACAAACGATGGTCGCGAGAAGAGCCGCTTCTATACCAACATGTACCGGGCATTCTGCCGCAACACCTTCAGTGACGTGGACGGCAGGTGGCGGGATGCCACCGAGCAGATACAACAGTTCAAGGATCCGGCCAATGAAGTTGCACTGGGGTGCGATGCCTTCTGGAATACGTTCTGGAACCTGAACCAGGTGTGGAACCTGATCGCTCCGGAATGGAGCAGCAGGTGGGTGAAATCTCAACTGGCGATGTACGATGCCAACGGCATGCTGGCCAAAGGTCCCGCCGGAATGGAATATATCCCCGTGATGGTTGCCGAACATGAGATCCCGTTGATGGTGAGCAGTTATCAGATGGGAATTCGCGATTACGATGTGGAGAAGATGTACTCGGCAATAAAAAAGATGCAGACTGTAATGCCCCAAAAAATTGGAGACGGACTTGCCGGAAACCGCGATATCGAAGCCTATCTGACCTACCGGTATGTACCGTCCGATCTTGGCCGGTTCTCTAACTCGCTGGAGTATTCGTTCGACGACTGGACAGTTTCACAGCTGGCCAAGGCGCTGGGCAAGGAAGAGGATTACACCTATTTTGCCGACCGCGGCACATGGTGGAAAAACACCATTGATCCCGAGACCGGATTTGCCCGCTTACGCAAAAGCGACGGCTCATTCGAAAAGGAGTTCGACCCGTTCGTGACAGGGGCCAATCATCATTACGTAGAGGGGAATGCCTGGCAGCTTACATTTTTTGTTCCGCAGGATGTCCCGGAGTTGGCAAGAACAATCGGTAGAGATCGTTTCCTGAGCAGATTATCCGAAGGATTCCGTGAAAGTGAAATCTGGCGGTATAACGCTCCCGGTGAACGTTATGGCGACTTTCCGGTGGTACAGGGGAACCAGCAAAGCATGCATTTTGCCTTTCTTTTCAACTGGGTGGGTGAACCGTGGCAGACTCAGAAATGGAGCCGATCCATCCTGGAACGGTACTATGGTTATGGCGCGGGCGATGCTTACCTTGGCGATGAGGACCAGGGGCAGATGAGCGCCTGGTTCGTCATGGCTGCACTGGGACTGTTTCAGACGGACGGAGGATGCAGCACGGAACCGGTGTATGAGATTGCCAGCCCTTTGTATGAAAAGGTTGTGATCAATCTCGATAACCGTTACGGCCGTGGGCGGCAATTTACCATCAAGGCAAATGGTGCCTCACGTCTTAACCCACATTGCAGCACGATTATAAATAGAAGTTAAACTTACCCTCTATTTACGTTAAATCCGCTTGTTTTACGTCTGTTTGATGACCATGAATTTTTGTATCAGGCTGATATTCAATGTCGGTTTATTTTAAAACACGAATGTAGTCCCCCATTTGATGTTGAAAAAAACGTATCCCTTGATTACTTTTGCGTTGTATGTTTTTCAAGACAAGCATAAAGCAAAAGGATGGGGGCCATGAGTATACCCATTACCGGTTGTGTGAGAGCTACCGGGAAGGCCGCTTCATCCGTAATCGCACGCTGCTCTCTTTGGGTGACCTGGAATCAGTTCTTCCACCTGAAAAGATTCCCTTTCTCTGTCAACGCATCAACCAGGTTTACTTCGAGGGCAAAACATTCATCATCTCATCGCTTCGTGATGACAAGGTGGAAGCCCTGTGCACGAAATACGTGGGACTACTCCATGAAGCGCAAAAGATAGAAAAGGCAAAAAAGAAGGCAGCCGGTATCGAGCAGGTGTACATTGACAGGACAACGAACAGCGATATTCGGGAGGTTGGTGGCGAATGGCTCTGCCTTCAAGCTTGCCGCCAATTGCTCCTGCCAGAGTATTTTGAGACTTTCGGCTGGGAGAAACAAGATATCGCCCTTGCTTTAACACAGATCATCGCCCGGGCTGTTTACCCCGCATCGGAGTTTAAAACCAGCCGTTGGTTGAAGGAGAACTCGGCGCTTTGTGAACTAACCGGTGTTGATCCTTCGGCCATCACCAAGGATAAGCTTTACCAGATGGCTCACCGGCTTTATGATGAGAAGGATGGCCTGGAACGTCATTTTTCCAACCGTACGAACGATCTTTTTTCCTTGGATGACAAGATCATTATCTATGATTTGACAAATACCTACTTCGAGGGAGCTATGCGAGAGAGCCGGATAGCGAAGTTCGGGCGCAGCAAGGAAAAGCGTAACGATGCCAGACAGGTGGTGCTGGCTGTGGTGGTCAACCCGGAAGGTTTCCTGAAGGAGTCACAAATCTTTGAAGGCAACATGACTGATCCTGAAAGCCTGCAATATATTCTTGACAAGATGAAATCCCATAGGGGGAGATCCGATAAAAAGCAGGTGGTGGTCATGGATGCCGGCATCGCCACGAATGATAACCTGAAGATATTGAAAGAGGAATCCTTCGACTACATCTGTGTCTCACGGGGTAAACTCAAAGAATACCGTGCAACAAGCCTTTCCCCTGTGGAAATACGGGATAAATCCAACCAGCTCATCGAGATCAGTCAGGTAGAAGTGGATGGCGAAAGTGACAGCTTCTACAAGGTGAAGAGCTATAGCAAGGGTCTCAAGGAAGCGTCCATGGAAAACCGTTTCACGCGGGCCTTTGAATGTGGACTGAGCCAGGCAGCCGAAGCCCTGAAAAAGAAAGGAGGCACCAAAAAGCTTGAAAAGGTGTGGGAACGCATCGGCCGGCTAAAGGAAAAATACCCTTCGGTACACCGCCTGTATCAGATCCATGTGGAGCCCGACGAAAGGGGGATTCATGCCACATCCATATCCTGGGAGAGAATCGAGGCAAAGAGCGAATCAAGACATGGGGAATACTTCTTGCGTACTTCCCTGTCGGTACATGGAGAGGAGATCACCTGGCTGATTTACAACACTATAAGAGAAGTAGAGTCGACGTTTCGTTGCCTGAAGACTGATCTGAACCTGCGTCCCGTGTTTCATAAAACGGATGAGGCGACAATGGCTCATCTTCACCTCGGGCTGTTGGCCTACCAGCTGGTAAGCACGATCCGTTTCAAACTGAAACAATTTGGGATTACCCATGAGTGGAGAGAGATTGTCCGGATCATGAACACGCAGAAAATGGTGACAACGCACATGGTAAATACCGATGAAGAGTGTGTGTCGATTAGAAAATGTTCACTCCCTGAATCCAAAGTAAGAATCATATATAAGGTGTTGGGATACGATGAAAAACCATTTATCAGGAAAAAATCTGTAGTCCCCCAATTGAACCTTGAAAAAAATATATACGCAGGGATACAGGGAATTAGCTCCGGTTAGCTGCAATGTGGGTTAACAAGTATGTACAGTCGGCCAGACTGAATGGCAGACCGCTGACCAGCTTCAGGTTTCCGGCAGCCGATCTGCTGAAAGGTGGAATCCTGGAGCTTGAAATGGGAGATAAGCCAAACTACGGCTGGGGAATAGAATGAGAAAAGTTCACCGTTTTCTCAAATAGAGTTTGAAGTAACCCTCTTCTTCAATCGCACCCAGATATTCGTGTCCCTGCTTCTCACACCATTTCGGAATATCGGTGCGGGTTCCCTCGGCTACGGCAAGGATCTCAAGCACATCATCCGGAGAGATGGTAGCCATGGCTTTCTTGGCCTCCAAAAGAGGACCCGGACATGCTGAGAACCGTGCATCCACCGAAGCTGTCACAGATAACCCTTTTAAATCTTCTGCTCTCATGCTTTTCACTTTTTAAATTAGCCACTGCATGCTGCTCTCTCCTGCGTCGGCCACAAAGGTGGTGGCACCAGCAAAACGGAGATGGGGGTAGTCTATCATCTCTTCCCGTTTGAAGCCCATCAGGTTCATCGACATCTCGCATACCGTGATCTCGATACCCAAGGCGGCAGCCTCCTCGAACATCGCGTCAAGCGACATCACGTTCTGTTTCCTCATCAGGCTCTTGATCATCATGGGACCCATCCCCCCCATGTTCAGCATCGACAGTTTCAGCTTATTACGTCCCTTGGGAAGCATCATGCCAAACATTTTTGAAATCAAATCCTTCCCCTCGGCCTTTTTCCGGGGATCGCGCAACGCCGACAATGCCCAGAAGGAGAAGAAGAGCTTCACCTGGGTGTCCATTGCTGCCGCAGCCAGGGAGATGATCATGGCCGCCAATATCCTGTCCATGTCACCTGATACGATGGCAATTGACAACTGATCTTTACGCGAACTCTCGAGCCGGTTGACCTTAGCTTTAAGGGCATCCAGTTCTGCCTGGAGCTTCTCCAGGGTTATTGCATCCATACTCTCCATTTTAAAATATCGCTAAAAGTGAATAAACGGATGCAAATTAAAGATATATTTTTAATTATCCTTACATTTTGAAAGATATTTTACAAGACAGCAATCGAACTGATCACCACAGGACCAAGCAGGCCAAAGGGAATATGACAATAATCATCACGCCATAGTGTGGCTTTTCCCTTGAGGCGAAGATCGTACCAGTTATCCTCACCTCCCCCTTCGTTGGGCCACTCGGCCTTACCCGTAAAACTGGCCGGGCCAACCTTTTTCAGCTCACCATCCCGGTGGTGATGGGGGCCCATCAGGTTCCGCAACGAATTGACCAGCTCCACCTCGATCCTGTTCTCTCCCTCCCTTATTGCACCGGTTATGTCCACTTCCCAGGGACTGAAGATCATCGGTTCAAACTCCTCTCCATTTAGCCTGACAATTACTGCAGTCGATTCAAACGCCGGGAATGAGAGGAGATATCTTTTCGACGGATCAATCTTTTCAACATTGAATCTATTGCTCAAGATAAACCTCCCCGCATAAAAAGGATATCCCTGCAGCACCAGATCATTGTCGAACAGGCTCCGTTCACTGGATATCTCGAAACGCTCCATGCGGTAAACCGGCTTCTCCACCAGTGTCTTATCCCGATACTTATGGGACCGACCAACCGGCAGGGACGAAGGGACAGCGGTTACCCCAAAATCGCCGACCAGATAGATACTCTCGATCTCAGTCCCATACCTTTTTACAGCATTCAGACTACCCGTCTCGGGAGCGGTATAGTTCACCGTCAGGGTGATCTCATTCTTCCCTCTTCTCAATGTTCCGGAAATATCCTGAACACGTAATGCATGGTCGCGGTAGTAGCTGTCACCCTCAAAACGGATCTCTTTACCGTTAACCGCAATGTTGTACAGGTGTGACTGCTCTACCACCAAGGAGCAGTTTTCAGGAATATCGGCCACCTGGGGCTCAAATTGCAAAATAAGCGAGCCGTTGTACCGCTCTTTTGTAAGTCGCCGATGAATACCGATGACCGGCTCGGGATCACTGAAACTATTCCCGTTGTCGGTGGAATACCGGGCAAAATCAAGGGTCAGCGCATTGGGGTCGAGACGTTTTCCCTCCCATGCATTCTGAATGCGTATCAGTTCGGTCTTCTCACCCCCAATCCGATACTCAACGGAAAGATCAGCATCTTTCGAGGCTTCACCAAAGGTTACGATCCACGACTGGGTCGCCGCAAAACGGAGCTTTATCTCTCCATCTTCCCCCGGGGTCAGTTTCATGGAGGCTCCATCTTCGGGATTCCAGAGGACAGGATTGGTTACAGGCCCGGCAAACTGCAAGTTGCACTCCACCTCCTTGAGCCGGGAGGTGTTGGATAGTTGCAGGATTCCCCCGTTGTCCACCTTCCTGAAATGGGTCCATACATTTTCGCTGTCGACACCTTTCAGGGCATATTCTGCAGGGAGGAGACCATCAAGCAGATCGACAAACTCATCCTCGCTTACGAGCCGACTGATCCTTTTCAGCGACTCCACGGCATCGGGATTAGACTCTCCGTCTACATAACCGGGATAATACCCATATACCAGAATTTTCCCGCCGGAAGCATGAAAACGTTCCAGCAAGTCGAGCGTACTGCTCCGGACAACCAGCATGCCGGGAAGAATCAGCAACCTATAAGCCATCTCTCCTACTACCAATTCGCCATTCTCAACCTTTGCAATCTCAGACAGTATCTGCTCGTCGCCGAGATCAAAGTTTCGGTGACTCTTCAGCAACTGGGTCATACATTGACTGTAAATATTGAAACTGTTGTTCCGGATTCCCAGATATTCCGATTCGAGCGGATGAATCAACAACAGGTTGGCAGCGTACTTGCCGATGGTATTCACATAACAGATTCTGGCTGAATAGTCCTCAAACAGGCTGTTATACTCCCAGTAGGGTTGAGCAGGACTGAAGTTTGGCGGATAATCGCGTTTGCGTTCCCCCTTCATGCTGTAGGAGGTGAGGTGAGGCACGATAAAGTTGATGCCGTTGATTGTCAGCCAGTCGAGCAACCACTTACGGTCTTCAAAATTCATATTATGGCCGCTAATTCCATACGACTCGCTCATCCTTCGTGCAATACCGTACTGGTTGGCAACACTCGACACACTCCTGGGTATGTTCAGTTCGGGGTAATAGAGCCCAAGCTGGTCGATACCGGGCATCTGCATATGCCGGTAATTGATCATCGAATTGCCGGAATTGGCCATCGTCGTTTCGAAGGTATTTTCCCCGTTGAGATGGCCGGTGAATATGGTGTTCATCTCCTCGCAATAGGCACCGATCTGACGGGCAAAACTCTCTTCAAAGCAGCGAGAGATCGTCTGGTAATAGTCGTAACGGACCTTGCTGTAATTTCCGATGGTATCGAACAGCATCGGGATTACAGGCAGCAAATCGTACCCATGCATCTCCTTGAACTTGTCAATGACCACCGGTGAAAAACTTACTGATCCCTCCTTGCCTCCCGATACCCTTGCTGAAACTTGGGGCTCATCGGTAAAGATCCCTGGGACTGTCTTTCCGATCTTTGCCCTGTACCGTTCAAGATATGGAGCATAGGCACTGTCGATAAATGTCTTCACCATATCGGAATTTAACAGGTCGGTGTAACAGGTTCCGTTGAACCAACCGTTCCCCATCCGGGCCTTGTAAATAATGTACCTATAGCGGTCATCCTCGTATAAAACCGAGTCGATCTCATCTACCTCCTCATCCTTCTCTACACGGGTCAAACATCTGGCATGAAAATCTTCAGAAACAAGCGGTATCTTGCCGCCGGCAAAGCCACTGGGCCATTTATCCTCATCATAAAACCATGCATTGATCCCTATTTCCTTGGATGTACGGACAGCAGCATCCATCACCTCCCACCATTCGGAACCCATGTATTCGGTCAACAATCCTCCGCGACTGTGCAGGAAACTTCCTCCAAAACCAGCCTCCTTGAAGCCCCGGACCTGACGGATCACTTCGGCGGTATCCAGCTTGTCATTAAGAGAATAGAACGGGGCAGAGCGGTATTCAATCGGTGGGTTGAGAAAGATATCTGCATCAATAAATCCGTTGGGAGTCTCAGGCTTTGCACATCCAGCCATCACTAGCAGAACGGCCAATATGCCATAATAGATTTTCATATTAATGTTTTATTTTCAGTTGATGATAATTTTCGAAACGATCGGGAAATGGTCGGAGGGAAAACGGTATTTTCCATAAAAATCGGTAATGACACCAAAATTGAGCACCCTTATCGGGTTGCTGACAAAAATATAATCGATTCTTCTGCTACGGGGAGCTGCAGGGAGTGCGTTGCCGGAGTTCTCGCCAGCCCTCTGCTGTGCCTGTGCCACGGCAAGTGAGTCGATCCGGCGTTCCCGTTCGGGATTATATTGAAATCCACCGGTCGTCCTATCTGGACCATAGGGCGGCGTTTCCGATACTTTATATGTATCACGCAGCAAGGTCTCCAGTGTAGCTATCTGTTCGGTATCGGGAGTCGAATTCATGTCGCCCACCAAAATTACCGGCATATCTGCCGCAATCTCCCCAATTTTTGCCACCATGAGTTTTGCCGACTCACGACGGGCCACAGCTCCCAAGTTATCGAAATGGACACTGAAAAAGTAGAACTCCTTTTTAGTTGTCAAGTCGCGAAACCTGCCCCATGAACAGATCCGTTTGTTCACTCTCGAATCCCAGCCGATGGTAGGTTTGTCCGGAGTCTCGCTTAACCAGAAATCACCTGAATCGAGCAGCTTGAACCGCTCTCTCTTGTAGAAGATGGCGCAATGTTCGCCCGCCGATTCTCCGTCATCGCGGCCTTTACCGTACCATGCATACTGGTCGAGCTCCGCTACATCCTTTACCTGGTTGATCATACCCTCCTGAATCCCGAAAATATCGAAATCGTGGAACCGGATCAAGGCTTTGACATGCTCCTTGCGGTTAGACCAGACATTCTCCCCGTCGTTCGGATTATCATAGCGGATGTTATAGGAGGCGACAACCACCGGAATGCTCTTTGGGGCACACCCTGACATCAGGAAACCCAAAAAAAGTATCGAGATCAACTGTAAGCTTTTCATATTATAACATTTTTACAGGTTTGGACAATTTTTCATCGCCCATCGAGCCGCTGTTGACAGAGAAGCTTGTTTGGTAGGTCACCCCGAAAAAGAATCAACTCGGACTCAAAAATACACATTTTTTCATCAACCTCAAATTCTAAATCCCAAGATCTTCCTCATCGTTTCATACCCTGCCTACACCATGATTTTCGATCTGCCACGGTTTTTCCAGACCATGAAAAGCGCCAGAGATCCTTTGCTGCAATCATCGACAATCATCGAATAAAAAAATAAAAAAAATTATGGTTGAAGATGCAACTACAAAAAAAAAATTTCTAAATTTGCAGTGTCAAACCATAACGGCGCACTCTTCTAACGGTTAGGAAAATTGTTTCTCAGGCAATGAATAGCGGTTCGATTCCGCTGTGCGCTACAACACTATTCTGGAACGCTTCCCGCAACATGAATTGTCGGGAAGCGTTTTTCATTCTCTCCTACCTGAACTTATGCTCGTTGAATATCAACCATTTTTCAAGAAGAGCAACATTTTATTCAAAAATCCGCATTATTCTTTTTAAAAATAAACTATATTTGCACTATGTATTAACACCTATCAGCAAAAAGCGATAAAAAATGAAAATTTGTAAGATTGTTTTAGCCCTATCACTATTGATGGCTTCGTCTCATGTTTCACCACAAAGTCATCAGAGACTATTCGCCATTGTGGTCGACCCTGCTGTCAGCGAAAACTGTGGAGCATCTATCGATGCATATGCCAGATCGATTCGAGCCGATGGACTGGAGACTCTGATCATTGTGGACAAATGGCATGTTCCCGACTCCATTCGGGTTCAACTGCAACAACTATATCTCAACAATCACCTGGAAGGGGCCGTATTCATTGGCGACATTCCTGTACCGATGATACGTGACGCACAACATCTGACCACCGCCTTCAAGATGGATCAGCGACGTCCCTGGGATCAATCCTCCATACCTTCAGACCGGTTCTACGACGATTTCGACCTGCAGTTCGAATATCTCAAACAGGACTCATTGCAACCGCTCCTCCATTACTATAGTCTCTCGCCCAAGGGAGCCCAGACGGTAAAAAGTGAAATTTATACCGCAAGAATAAAACCTCCCAAATATGAAGGTAAAAGCCGGTTCGACCTGATCAGCACTTTTCTTGAGAAAGCCGTCAGGGAGAAAGCTTCAGCGCGTCGAATCTCCCAGATCACCTATTTTGCCGGAAATGGATACCACTCCAATAGTCTGGCAGCACGTATCGATGAGCGATTCTCGCTTACGAATCAATTTTCCGTCTTGACGAACGGGAAGGGTAAGCTCAACTACATCGACCATACTTACGATGAATTTATAAAGGGTCGACTCATGGCCGAACTGGAGAGGGAGGATCTCGATCTGGCCATCCTGCATCACCACGGTGCGGAAGACACGCAATATCTCAATGCCAGTCCCTATTCCATCATGGCGGACAAATGGCTGGAAATGGCCCGCAAGTTCTTCCGGGGCAAGATCCGTAACGCAAAAGATACCACCGCTTCCAAACAGTATTACATCGAGAAGTACAACGTGCCGGAATCCTGGGTCAACAATGCGTTCGATCCGGCAGTCATGCTGAAGGACAGTCTTGCGGACGCCGCTATGGATATCCATATTGATGACCTGAAAAATTTCACCCCGGCAGCCCGCTTCATCATGCTCGACGCCTGCTTCAACGGCTCCTTCCACCTGGAGGATTACATCAGTGGGCACTACATCTTCAACCCCGGGCATACGGTTGTGGTCAAGGCCAACTCGGTGAATACGCTTCAGGACATCTGGAGCAACCAGTTGATCGGATTGCTGGAGTTGGGGGTAAGTGTGGGTAACTGGGCAAAAGAGCAGTTCACCCTGGAATCGCACCTGATTGGCGACCCTACCTATATGTATGCTGCCAGCAGAGAGGGAGGCGACAAACTCAACTTTGCGATGGCACACAAAAAGGATGATACCGGTTACTGGAAAAAACTGCTGAAGGATAAGCATCCGGAGGTGAGAGCTTTGGCCATGAAGCGGTTGGCTGCCAAAGGAGCCATATCTCCCGAGCAGCTCTTCTCGATCCAAAGAAGCGACTCCTCGCCTACAGCAAGGCTGATGGCCTACCGCCTCATTAAAAAAAGTGAAGATAATCTGGCCATATCCTCCATCCTTGCGGGGCTCCGCGACGATTACGAACTGCTGAATCGCTTCGCTGCCATCGACGCTTCCGAGAACCAATCTCCCCAACTTCTGGATGAGTTAATCGGCATGTGGATAGCGCCGGGAACCTCACAGCGGGTCAGTTACCAGGTGAAGGGTGCAGTTGAACTTTATGAGAAGGAGGCGGCTCTAGCCGCTTACGACAAAGCACTGGAGGGAAAGCAGGGAATCTGGTACGATGAGCGGAGAGCCGAAAGAGGCAATTTTGAACGGATCCTCATCTCCAAGGAGAGCGACATGAAAGGGCTGCTCGATCCGGCAACAGAAACGCGCAACAATCGTTTCACCATCACCGCACTTCGCAACTCCCAACAGGCTGCCTACCTCGACACCCTTTTCCGTTTCATGAGGGAGTCTCACGATCAGACCCTGAGACAGCTGTTGGCCGAAGCTTTGGGCTGGTACACCCAATCCTGGAGAAAACAGGAGATCATAGACTTCTGCAAGTCACAGATCGAAGTGGAAAAGGATGATCTGGTGAAACGGGAGCTGCAACGCACCCTCCGCCGACTTACCGATTGATATTTCTCCATTTTTTGTAATCACATTATTAAGAAATTAAGAAGATAACGTATGAACAGTGATCAGCATCTCAAATTCATCACTTCGAGGAGGAGACCTCTTCTTTTCGGGATAGCCATATTGGGGTTGTGGATGGTTACTACAACGCAGTTGATGGCTCAGGAGACAACCGCTTCCTTGAGAGGCCGGGTAACGGAGTTGAACAATCCCTCCGTACCAGTTGAGTTTGCCACGGTGCAAGTGCTGCCGCAAGGGGCTGCCACCGCGACCAATAGCAGGGGAGAATTCTTTTTCGACAAGTTATCGCCCGGGCGGATAAACATAAGGATCGATTTCCTGGGAATGGAACCGATCGATACCACCTTCACGCTGGCTGCCGGGCAAAACCTGTCTCTTTCACTCCAGATGCAGGAGAGTACCTTCCGTCTCACCGAAATCACGGTGGTGGCCAAGGAGAGCAAAGCGGGTAGAGCCACAGCCTCCACCATCTCACGACAGGCGATGGACCACCTGCAAACCAGTTCATTGAGCGATATCATGCAACTGCTTCCGGGCGGAGTCACCTCCTACCAGAGCGGACTGGCTACGGCCAAGACCTTCAATATTCGTAGTCTGGGAGCCAATCCGGTTAACCAGGGCGTACCGATACCCACCGATGCAGCCAACATGAACAGTATGGGTACCGCTATCGTGATCGATGGAGCTCCCCTATCCAACAACGCCAACCTGCAAACCCTCTCGCCCGCCATCAGCGGCAGTGGTGCTGCTATTGGCGGTGGCTCGTCACCCAACTCCGGGCTGGATATCCGCAGTATCTCCACCGACAATATCGAGTCGGTAGAAGTAATCAGAGGTATCCCTTCGGTGGAGCATGGCGATCTCACCTCCGGCGCTGTGATTATCAGATCGAAAGCCGGACGTGAGCCACTTACTGTACGCCTGAAGACAGATCCCTACATCTACCAGGCCTCCGTCAGCAAGGGAGTGAATCTGGGCAAAGAGAGAGGAAACCTGAATATAAGCGGTGATTATGCCTACAGCATAAAGGATGCCAAGGAGTCATATGCCTATTATCAGCGTGCAACAGCCCGGAGCATCTATTCCAACCAGTTCAACAAGCTTTTCAGCACCACCTCGCTCGATCTCTCACTCGGCAAGGATACCCGCGAGAAGAATCCCGACGATGCCCGCAGCCAACTGGAGACCGGAGCTCGCGACCTTGGCCTGCGCCTCAACACCAACGGAACCCTCAACATCCGAAAGGGATGGCTGAACAACGTGAAGTATACCCTCTCGGGCAGCTACCGCGACAAGCACTCCTACCAGAAAGAGTTGCTGGGCAATGCATTCGCTGCCTATTCGATGTCGAAAACCGACAAGGCGGTCCTAAGCAACCGACCTGGACAGCAAGTATTTGACGACCAAGGAAATGAACTGACCAATATTCCTCCTTCGGAAAAAGATCTTATTGCCACCTACCTCCCCAACGAATACTACAGCCAATACGACATCTACGGCAAGGAGGTAAATATCTTCGCCAACCTGAATGCCACTTTAACCAAGAGCGTGGGCAATATCAATAACCGGATCCTGGTCGGAGCCAACTTCAAGAGCGACGGCAACCTGGGCGATGGCAAGGTATATGACCCCAACAATCCGCCATATAGAGTGCTCAGTTCTGAGAACTCTTCACCCCGTCCCAGAAAATATTCCGAGATACCTTTTATCAACCAGTTGTCGCTCTATGCCGAAGAGAATCTCAACTGGATCATGGGTAAACATGAGCTGATGGTTCAGGCGGGTGCCCGCTACGACCTGGTCAACGGAAAGAGCATCGTCACACCCCGCTCCAACCTCTCATTCGACATCTTGCCGCAGAAGCTGTGGCTGAGAGGAGGATACGGCATTACCGCCAAGGCCCCGACGGCCCTCTACCTCTATCCTGAAAATGCCTACTTCGACCTGGTACACTTCAATACGCTCAACTCCTCATCCGTACCCCAGGATGAACAACTTTTCCTGGCCACTACCCGGGTTTTCAACACCGAGAACCGCGATCTGAAAATCGCGGCAAACCGGAAAGCGGAGATCGGACTCGACCTGATGGTGAAAAAGATGCGATTCTCGGTCACCGCATACGACGAGCAGTTGAAAAATGGATATAATTTGGCTACCACCATCGACTCCTACAGGCTGCTCGAATATATCATCTACGAACAGGCGGAGGCCAACCCTGGCACCATCCCCACCCTGAAGGAGAAGGAGCGTCACAATATTTTTGTCTCCTTTGCCACACCCACCAACGACGGACGGTCGCATAACCGGGGCGTGGAATTCGATTTCGACTTCGGCAGGATCAACGCCATCCGGACCTCCTTCGTACTGAACGGAGCCTATATGCGGTCGACCGATTGGAACGACGGCCACTCCTTCAGCAACCAGAAGAACCTGAACAACCTGGAACGGAACGTCGGCATCTACGAGAAGGGGGCAGAGAAATATGAGCGGGAGCGCTTCACCACCACCCTCAGGGCCACCCACAACATCCCCTCAATTGGGTTTGTGGTGACCACCACTGCACAGGTGAGCTGGCTGAACAAGTACTGGACCACCTACGGAAACGACTCCATTCTGGTATCCTATATCTCGCGTGTAGATGGCTCAGTAAAGCCTTTCAATGAATCGATGTATAATGATCCCGAATTTGCCTATCTCAAACAAGTAAGGAGTCCCACCCGTTTTATCACGGAGTCCTATTTCCCCGTGCTGCTGATCAACTTCCATCTGACCAAGGAGATTGGCCGCAACCTGAAGGCCAGTTTCTACGCCAACAACATGTTCAACAACAGACCGCTCTATGAGAGTAAACGTACACCTGGCTCATTCACACGGTTAAATATTCCCCTCTACTTCGGCTTTGAACTGGCACTCCAGTTGTAGGGAGGAGTGGAATTTCCCAGCGCGATTTACAACCATAGATAGAAAAGATTAAAATCCGAAAATCATATGAAGAAGAAAATCAACAGATACAGTCTCTTCCTACTGCTGACACTGCTACTCTCTTGCGAGCAGTTTCAGAGTGTCTCCGATGCGGAGAAGATGGTTCCGTTGCGCGCCACCATTGAGGTGAATCTCAACGTGGGCGATGCGCCGATACCCGACCAGTTACAGGTAAAGCTGGTCAATTTTGCCGAACGATATGAGCTCTCCACCACCATGACACCCAATCAGCCGGTCACTGTAGAGAATATCATCCCTGGCATCTACACCGTAACGGTGAGTGCCGCGAAAAGCGAAGATGGATTTTCGTACAATTACAACGGAAATGTGGTGAACGTGGGGATAACAAAGGATATGGAAACCATCACTGTGGAGGTGGGGGCAGCCAAGTCCGGCGCACTCCTTTTCAAGGAGGTCTACTACTGCGGATCGAGAACCCCCAGCGGCGGCTCCTATTTCCGCGACCAGTTTTATGAGATCTACAACAACAGCGATCTCGAGCAGAATGTCCGCGGCCTGGCCATTGCCATCATCAATCCCCTAACCGCCACTGCAAATATGCCTGTATATGATGGTCCCGATGCCGACAAGTACGTCTATGCCCTGCAGATCTGGCAGGTACCAGACACGGCCGATTTTCCACTTCAGCCGGGCGAATCGATCATTATCGCCCAGATGGCTGATGACCACAGGAAGGAGAACCTCAACCCCTCCGCACCCGTCAACCTGCTGAGTGCCGAATTTGAGACACTGGTACAGACCACCTCGCTGATCCAGGATAACCCGGCCATCAACATGAAGATGGCCTTCTGGCCCTCGCCCGTCGCACAGTGGCTGACCACCGTCTTCGGAGGAGCATTCATACTCTTCGTGCCCTCCGAACCGATCGATCCCAACAGTCCAACCGAAGTGGTGAGCCCGGTAGGAACCACGACAAAGACCTACAGAGTACCGATCGAATCGGTGGTGGACGCACTGGAGAATGTAGGCAACCCCAACCAGATGGAACTGAAACGGATGCCCGCCATCCTGGATGCCGGTGCAGCTACCGTCAACGGCACCTACCTTGGAGTAAGCGTGGCCAGAAAAGTGAAGGAGACACATCCCGACGGACGTGTGATCCTGCAGGATACCAACAACAGCACCGACGACTTTGAGGTGATGGATCCGCCAATGATCAGGCGCTACGACGCTAAAGCCCCCGCCTGGAACACCTGGAAATAGCAAAAAGAGGAACGATTATGAAGAGAAATAACATACAATACATCAAAGGGCTGTTGCTGGCGGCTGTAGCCCTTCAGTTGGCCCCCTGCATCAAGGCCCAAGTATCACCACTCACCATAGAACTGAGCAAGGCTCGCTCCACATGGTTGGAGAGCGACAACGGTGCCGGTATCGGCCTCGACAGCCTCGGTAAATACGGCCTCCTGGAGGCTGGTTACCAGACAACCGACGGAACCTTCAAGAGGGTGCAACAGGGAGAAAAGGAGCGACAACTCGATGTGGTCACCGAGGGTGGTCAACAGATCGGTGGCATCTATGCCTGGGGCCGGTTTGCCTATGCTAACGAAACCGAGAAGGATACCCGTTTCAATACGGCGATGCTCGATCCTTACCGGGGAGTACCTTACTATCCGGTAGATCCCAACCCGAGTGAATGGAAAAAGCAGCATTACAACCTGCAGATGAAGGTATCATCCCGCCCACTGGCCAATCACTATCTGCTGGGTATACAGGCTGCATATAAAGCGGAGACGGGAGCCAAGCAGATGGATCCCCGTTCGGAGCTCTACCTCTATTCCATTAACGTGAAGCCGGGTATCGCTGGCATCTTCGGATCCCATCGTGTGGGTATAAATCTGGAGTACGAGAACATGATCCAGGAGACCCGGGCACATAGCAACAGTGACACCCAAGTAAACCAGAATGTGTTCGTGATGCGGGGATTGGGGAATCACTATACTGCCGTGATCGGCGGTCTGCAATCGCTGGGTAGCTTTATCTACGATGCCAACAAGGTGGGTTTCGGCCTGCAGTACGGTTGGCAACAGCAAGCTTTTCGCCTTTTTGCCGAGGGTGGCTACGGCTACCGTGTGGAAGAGGCGGTGAGGGATATCACCAAACCCCGCAAGGAGGGTACCATACGTCAGCAGGTGCTCTATGGACATGCAGCACTGCTGCACGAGGGGGTCAACCTGAACAGGGTAGACTTCATCTACCGCAGTAGCCGGACAGATGGCATCGAGTTTGTACAGGTGCTGGACAACAGTTATGAAGTACAACAGTGGGTGGATCTCTACAGCAGCATCCGCTCTACCTATCGGCGCGACAGCTACCGCCTGTCGTACGACCTCTTCCGCAACGCGGTTCGGGAGTACAGCTGGAAAGCAGGTATATATGCACTCTACACCGTAACGGACGACAACTATATCATGCCAGCCTCATACCTGAAGATCAGTGATCTCTACCTGGGAGCAGATGCTAAATTCAATCTTTCCACAGGTGGAAACTCCCGTTGGGTGCTGGGTGCCGACCTCGTCCGGAAAATGAACCGGAAAGGGGAGTATCACTATGGTGGTGTCGACCCCGGATCGATCGTCATTACCGATTTCATGAATCCCGAGGCAGACTATTTGAAACAGGACTACTATAAGGTGGGAGCCTCCATCAGCTATTTTACCGGCCTTTTAGCCCAAAGGGGCGGCGGTGCCTACGTGAAAGTGACTGCCGATTATTATAAACCGACCGAAAGTGATGATACAAGGCTGATTGCCCGCTTAGGTATTGGGCTCACCTTTTGATAATTAAATTGAATATGGTTCGAAAATTGATATTTCTGACAGCTTTTTCCTTGCTGCTCACTTACGGGGTAGAAGCTGCAGGCAAAGGTTTTGCCATCGTGGTGGATCAATCCACCTATACCGCCTGCAAGGCGGAGATCGATGCCTACAGCACACTCCTGGAACGGGAAGGCTTTTCGCCATCACTCCTTTCCGGGGAGTGGAAACAGCCCGATGAGCTGAGGCAACAGCTGCACCATCTCTATCTACATCATCAGCTGGAAGGAGCGATCTTGATCGGACAGATTCCGGTACCGATGATCCGCGATGCGCAGCATCTCACTTCCGCCTTCAAGATGGATCAGGAGCGGTTCCCCAAACGTGACTCGTCGGTACCTTCCGACCGCTTTTACGACGATTTCGACCTACGGTTCGACGACCTCGGAAGTGATGAGGAGGAGCCGCTGCTCCACTACTATTCACTGCGGGGAGACTCTCCCCAGTATATCCAGAGTGATATCTACAGCGGGCGACTGAAACCGACGCGACAGGGAGAAGAGGGGTATCAACAGATACGAAGCTATTTCCGGAAACTACTTCTCGAACGGGAGCAGCAGAATCCGCTCGATGTGGTTGTCGCCTATACTGGCGAGGGTTCCTTCTCAAACAGCCTTACTGCATGGCGCAACCAGGGGATGATGATGCGGGAGCAGATTCCGGCCGCCTTCCGCAACAAAAGTTCCGCAAAGTTTCTCTTTTTCAACATGTACCCCTATATGAAGGAGCTGGTAACCGAGCAACTTCGACGGATGGATTTGGACCTGATGCTTTTCCACGAGCATGGAACGCCCGACAGGCAATACCTTACAGCACTGCCGCATACCAAGGAGAGCGAGGAGCAGATGGAGGCGGGACGACGCCTCTTCCGGCAGGCTCTCCGTCGTGCCGGGGATGTCCAGCAGCAGGAAAAACTGAAACAGACCTGGATGGAGCTTTACCGGATAGATACTCTCTGGTTTGCAGGGGCAGATGATCCGAAACAGCGGGTAGCCGATTCGCTTCTCGATCTGCAGACCGGCATCGTCCTGGACGATGTGCCGCTCATCTCGCCCAATGCCCGGATGGTGATCTTCGACGCCTGCTACAATGGTGATTTCCGTGAAGAGCGCTATATAGCCGGCGAGTACATCTTCGCCGACGGCAAGACGCTGGCCACCTTCGCCAACAGTGTCAACGTATTGCAGGACAAGAGTTCAACCGACCTGTTGGGTCTGCTGGGACTTGGTTTTCGGATAGGTGAATGGGCCCGCGAGATCAACATCCTGGAGTCACACATCATTGGAGACCCCACCTTCCGTTTTGCAGGCGATGTTGCCGATCAGGTAGACCTTCGCACTACAGACACTGCCTACTGGCTGGCATTATACAACAAAGCAGATCATCCCGATCTGAAGGGACTGGCGCTGCATAAACTTTCCGACCTGGGGTATCCCGGGATGGCTGAATTTCTTACCAAAGCCTATAACGAGTCGCCCTACTACTCGGTACGGCTGCAGGCTTTTCTACTGCTCCAGCTCTACGGCGGTGACCATTTTGCACAACTGCTGGAGAAGTCGATTAATGACCCCTACGAGTTTATCCGTCGCAAATCGGTATATGCCATGGGCGCCATCGGTTCCGACCACTTTATTCCCTATCTGGTGAAAATCTACCTCGACAATTATCTTGATGAACGGGTCCATTTCAATGTCACCTTCACCTTCGACCGGATGGATTTCGATGCGATGGAAGCAGAGATGAAACGACAGCTTGATCAGAACATCTCCTATCCAGACAAAGAAAAGGTATGGGAAGAGTTCCAACACATCTTCGCCTCCCGCAAGCGGATAGCGGCGATGGCCAACGACGTCACCAACAGGGAGAAGCCGTTGAAGAGCAGAATATCTGCAGCAAGAATGCTGCGCAATAACAACTACCACAAGCAGGTGGGTGATTATCTCCAGGTGCTGACCGATACGAGTGAAGATGCTTCGTTGCGCGTGGCGCTTGCCGAAGCACTCGGCTGGTTCAACAACTCCTACCGCAGGGAGGAGATCGTGGCCGCACTCAGGGAGGTGGCCGCACAACCGCAAGCCTCTCAACAATTGAGCAATGAGATCAACAAGAGTATTGCGCGATTAGAACATTTTATGCAATAGCGAACATCTATATGAAGAAGATCAAAACCATAGCCATATTCTACCTGCTTGCCACCCTCCTTACCATGGCGGCAGACCGGATCATACCCGAAAGCGGGAAGTTCGAGAGCCGCTTTCTGGTTGTTATCGACTCCAGGAGCTTTGAGGAGGCCACCGAGGAGGTGATGGCCTACAAGGCTGTTCTGGAGGAGGAGGGACTGGGAGTTGTCATCATGATCGGCAACTGGGACAATCCCTTGAAGTTGCGGGAGGAGATCAGGCAGATCTACCGCCGGAAACCGGTGATGGAGGGGGCCGTCTTTGTTGGCGACATCCCCGTAGTGCGTCTGCGTAACTTTCAGCATGGCACCACCGCCTTCAAGATGAACGAGAAGGAGTTTCCCATTGAGGAGTCGTCGGTAACCAGCGATCGTTTCTACGATGATCTGGATCTGGAGTTCCGTTTTCTCAGCATTGACGAGAAAAATCCCCGCCATTTCTATTACGAGTTGACTGAAAGCTCACCACAGGTAGTACAGAGTGAATTCTACTCCGCCCGCATGCTCCCACCCGTCGATATGGGAGAGGATGTCTACGAGCTGCTGAGGCGATATCTTCGCAAGGTGGTGGAGGCCCACCGAGAGGTCAATTATGCCGACAGGGTCCGGTTTTTCAACGGCCACGGATACAACTCAGACTGCCTCACTACCTGGCACAACCAGCAGTTTGCAATCAAGGAGCTGTTCCCCGGCGCATTCCGTACGGCCGAGGGCAACGCCTTCTACAACTTCAGGCAGGCCCCCTTCATGAAATACAAGCTCTTTGAGCGACTACAGTCGCCCGGGACCGA
The DNA here is from genome assembly GCF_900095795.1 of Petrimonas mucosa. Classification (NCBI taxonomy): domain Bacteria; kingdom Pseudomonadati; phylum Bacteroidota; class Bacteroidia; order Bacteroidales; family Dysgonomonadaceae; genus Petrimonas; species Petrimonas mucosa. The sequence goes on along the minus strand of NZ_LT608328.1, from coordinate 1,181,105 downwards.
CATCTTTGTATTCCACGAACATGGCGCCTTCGACACCCAGTATATCAACGGCCCGTATCCTGCTCCCAATCTGCTGGGCATGGGACGTGAGGGAACAACGGGTCCCCTGGAAATTCTCTCGGCTTCGCTCCGGAACAGTTATCGTCGTTACAGCGGTGAACGGAGAGAGACATTTGCGAAGCGGGTATTGAGCGAATATGCCCTGTTGCCCGACTTCTTCTCGTCCGAACGGCTCGACAGTACCCGTGTGGGCGACTCGCTACTGGCTGCCGACATCAACATTGTGCTTGCCGATATCCGGAAACTGCAGCCCCAACCCCGCATCACCATCTTCGATGCCTGTTATAACGGCTCCTTCCACCAACCGGGTTATGTGGCCGGCTATCATATCTTCACCGACGGCAAGACGGTGGTGACACAAGGCAACACCGTCAATGTGCTTCAGGACAAATGGTCGATGGAGCTGATAGGCATGCTGGCCGAAGGAGCACGTATCGGATTCTGGCAGCGGGAGCTCCAGTGGATCGAGTCACACCTGATAGGCGATCCCACCTACCGGCTCCTCCCGGCCACCGATGGTGGTGATCCGTTGGCCTTGAGCCGGAAACTGAACCGCGACCTGGCCTTGAACCGCCACAAGAGCAAGGTATGGCAGGAGTACCTGCAGAGTGACAACCCCAACCTGCAGGCAATTGCCCTGAAGATGCTCTCCTACAGCTCACCCAAAGGATATCCAGAACTGCTGCTTCGCCATCTGAAAGAAAACCCCTACTACAGTGTCCGGATGCAGGCATTGCAACGGATTCTTTACTCTTCCGGCAACTATCTCACCGAGGCGTTGTTGCTGGCATTGGATGACCCCTATGAACTGATCCGCCGTAACGGTGCCCGTTTTGCCGGTTATCACGGCGATGATCGACTGATCGCCCCTTTGGTGGAGACAGTGCTCTTCGCAGATGAAAGTCAACGGGTTCAGTATGCTGCACAGGGATCACTCCCGATGTTCAACCTGGAGAAGATCCGGGAGGAGATTGCCCGCCAGACGGTTGCCTCAAACCTGACACAACCCGATGAGGTTGCAGGGAAGATGACCAGCTATTTTGAGGGGCAGGCGAAACGGTACGACCGCTCTCTGACTGTGATACAGGACAAGGAGGCTGCGCCGAAAGATCGGATCTCAGCCATCCGGATGTTGCGCAACTACAACAACCACCAGCAGGTTTCCGCTCTCCTGACGGTACTGAAGGATCAGAACGATGATACTGAAGTAAGGATTGTCCTGGCCGAGGCGTTGGGCTGGTTCCGTTGGAGCATCGAGCGGGATGCAATCGTACAGGCTTTAAAGGAGGTTGGCAGAAACAGGGCGACTCCACAGGAGCTGCGTAATGAGATTGAACAGTCGCTGATCAGGCTGAAATAGACCCTCTACGGCATCCACTCCAATATACCAGGCACGGGATTCTCATGTCTGTAACGGAGCAGCTCGTCGTAACTTCTTACCCCCCCGGTGATGACTGCGCGGTAATATTCAATACCCATGATCTTCTCATTGTCTGGAGTCTCAAATTTCAGTCGCAATATCGTATTACGCTGCTCTTCGGTCAGCACGGCCAAAATTCGGTCGCTCACCACCTCAAAATAACCATCGTAGCGGGAACCTTTTACGATATGGATCATGTCGATATGCCACATTTTGCCATCAAGGTCTTCATACCAAGCATGCCATTCTAGACAGGCATCTTCAACGTTAAGCAGATTGGCATATTCAATCCTCCTGATGGAGGGATGCTCTGCCAGTCTGGCTATTGCTGCGAAGCTATCGGATACACGAAGGGAATCTGTATAGATATGCATATCAATATCACAATGTTTCACCATCAGATTCAACTTCAGCGATCCTACAATGTTAACGGTAGCTCCTACCGACTCCCAGATGCCGATGAGATCGGTATCCCGGATAATCTCCCAGGCACGCTGCCGGTTTCTTTCCGATAACTCCAATATCTCTTTCACAGATTCTTTTATTTGGATCGCGAAGTTACAATTTTCTCGGTGATATGTCATAAGATTCCAGACAAGAAGAGTTCAAATGAAGCGGCGAGATCGCCGGAGTTCTCTGCATCATCCAACATCTTGAAGAACTGAAGTGAAGGAGTGGGAAAACAGTCGTCTCTTCCACCTGCTTGCCGGTCCCGATCTGGAAGAGCTGGAACAGGTAAGCAGGGGAAGAACGGATATTGTCGGGATAACAAAAGAGTAGTTATCTTTGCGTTCAGGATGAGAATAGATATTTTAGATATAAGCTTTGAGCATGATGGTACATCGCAGGCCATATATCCTGTTATTATTCAGGATAAAGAAAATATGCTCCTGGTTGATGCAGGGTATCCTCATCAGATTGAACTGTTTGAGGAGGCATCAAAACAGAATGAGATCAAACTGGATAAGCTAACACATATCATCATAACGCATCACGATTTTGATCATACTGGATCGTTAGCGGAGTTTAAAAGGAGATATCCGGCAGAGTCAAGCAGCAAGTGCAATTTACATTAATTGTTTGTAAAACTCAACTTTGGGTGTGTTAAAGTCCAATTTTTTCCTCGGTCTTTCATTCAGCCTGTGCTGTATCCGCTTCAATCTGTCGGGTGGATAGTTCTTGACCGAAAATCCCGTGCTTTTGTAACCATATTTACAGCTCTCTTCCCGATGTTCTTTCCTTACCCTTGAAGGTGTATGGTATCTCCAGGAGGTCGAAGACTAGTCGCTGAGCCGCGGTGGGTGTGGAGTACACATCCTTGTATTTTCCCTCGAAGTGAACCCTTGCATAAGTTTCCACCTTGCGCAACATATCTTGTTCAGACCAGTGTTTGCGTTTCTTCTTGTCAATCTGGCCCACCATTTTTCGTAACCTTGCAAGGATGATCAGAGAGATGAAGGTCACGAAAATTTTACCCTTGATCGTCTGCTCGCTATGGTTCTTCAGGCGTCTCAAGTCCAGGAGATTCTTCTCATCATCGAAGTACAATTCCACACCGTTTCTCTCCCGGTATTGTTCCAGTGCCTGAACCGCCGTTTTGGCTGAGGTAGAGATCAGTACCCAGTAACAACTGTCACTGTTGATGAACTCCTGTATCGCCTCATCGTTATAATTCACCGACCGGCCCCGAACGGGGGTCTCCTTGACGATGAAGTAACGCTCATACATCGTCCGGTGTGATTCTACAAGCTTGTCTGCTTCCAGCTCATCTTTCAAAGCCCTTAGCTTTTGCATGAAAGAGGCTATGATCTTGTCTTTTCTCGCGGGGTCAAAATACAGGTGATACCAGGTTCTGCCATGAGCAGAGGTAGTCTTGTAGATGGTCTTCCCGTACATGATACTCCCATTTTGCTCGATCAGGTTCCCCGGGCGCACAAGTGTGTCGCGATGTTCCGCGATCAATTTCTTTTGCCATGCGACATTGGACGGCACCGGGATGGTGAACTTGTAGCCCTCGCGTGACAACAGCTCAAGGTTGTAGTCACTATAAAAACCGCGATCACCCACGAAGGTAAACCTTGGGACTTCCATCTTCTTCATCATCGACAACACCTGATCCAGGATCACCTTGTCGGACATGCTCCCGGGGAGCACCTGGTACCACATAGGCAGCCCGCTCCCACACGAGGTCAGCAGTGCCAGGTTGATTTGCTCGAGGTTTTCCCTATCCCTGTTGTACCCGTACTCCGCGTAAGGGTTTCGTTTGCCGTAGGTACTCACGCTGGTCAAATCGAATAGCTGGCTCCCTTTTTCCGCGTGTTCCCCCGCCCAGAGTTGAAAGAACGTGCTCACCTTGTCTTGCTTCAATCTCTCGAGCAATTCGGATACCCTTTGTGAACTCAACCCCATATTCCCCAAACCGCGCTGCTCCAACCAGTCTTCCGCGTTGCTCAATGCCTTCCCCCGACATATCTGGTAGTAAGACAACGCGATGATCTTGCGGGCATCATTTTCCCCGAAGCTCTCGGTCAAAACGCGTGAAACACCAGTATCCCGGGTCACCTTGTCAAGTATCATCGTCTCTCCAACGAATGTGGTGTTGGATACCTCGTTGGGCTTCTTTACCTCTGCGGCTAGTTGATGCATCTTTTCCCGGTTCCTATAGTAAGTGTTGTAAATAGCCTCACCATCTGCCCCCTTCTTGCCAATACAGGTGCGCTTGTGCGTTGAGTAACCCTTTTCCCTGTCCCAGTATGACTCATCCTCGTAGAGATATACCGTTCCATTCTTCGCCTTGATCTCGATGACCCTTTTTCCCATGACAATGAATCTTCAATATGGTTACAAATGTAACCATATTGTTTGAGAAAAACAAGGGTTTTCCAAAATATTTTCACTATTTATCAGTAAATTACGTGTGATTGACAATAATCTGGTTAGAAAAAAGCGGGAATTTCAGTTCTTGAAGGACGCCCCCTTGAGGATGTATTGCCGGATGAGCTTGTTCGCGTTTTCGATCGATCCTTTTTGCCATGCCGAATAGGGGTCGGTGAAGTACACCGGGGCTTCCAGCATCTCCGTGATCCGTTCGTGCGCCGCGAACTCCAAGCCGTTGTCCGTGGTGATCGTCCTTATCACGTCCTTGTAGGGTAGCAACATGCGGCACAGCACCTTGGCCAACCCTTTCGAGTCCCTTCCGCGGGGCAGTTCCCCGATCATCACGAGGTTCGTCTTCCTTTCCGTCACCGTCAGTATCGCCTCCGACTGGTCGGCCCCTATCATCGTGTCCATCTCGAAGTCGCCGAAGCGCTTCCCGTCGGCCTCCACGGGCCTTTCCCGGATGCTCCTGCGGTTGGGGATGCCTCTAACGGAGCCCACCGGTCTCTTGCGGTGCTTGAGCCTGTGACGGCAATGCTTGTAAAGGTCGCCCCCGGCCTTCTTGTCCTCCCGGATCCACTTGTAGATGGTCTCGTGGGAGACCCGGATATTCTCCTTCTTTCTCAGGTGTCCGCTGATTTGCCCGGGCGACCAGTCCTTGCGCACGAGCCGGATCACCTTTTGTTTGATCCATTCCGGGGTGGACCGGTTGCCGGGCAGGCGTTCCCTTCTCTCCATCGCCATCTCGTGGGCCAGTCGCCACGAGTAGCCCCCGCGCTTGTCCTTGTTGCGCTGCAACTCCCTGGACACCGCTGAAGGACTGACACCTATCAAGCTCGCGATCGTCCGCTGGGTGTCACCGTTTTCTAAACCTAAATAAATCGCGTACCTTTGTTCTGAAGTTAACTGTTTGTATTTTTTCATAAGCAACATAATAGTTAATTTTAGGGAGACTTCGGTCTCCTTTTTCTTTTATGTTGCTGTCCGACTCTCTTCGGGGGCTTGCGCGCCCCCGGCCGTTAGGCAAACCCCCCCGGTGTTTTTCATGATTGTTGTGAAGAATCATTTCAAAAAACAACACGTGGATGTTGCACTTCTAAGTTGAACTTAGGCCCCAGATCAAAGTAATGGCATCCGATATTGAAAAAAGATATCACTGTTGTCCGATAAAACTTTTTTCTGAAGAAGTACGAGGGCAAATCTGAGTTTGCCCATCGTACTAATAATTGTAGCTTTGTATTTAGCACAAAACAAGACTACAATGAACAAAAGTACTTATTTTTTCGGACAATCGGTTTTCGGACAGCTCATATCTATGATAGATTCAGGAATCATCGCTCGAAACAGCAAACGCCACAAGGCTGATCATTACGTGAAACGTTTCATGGCCAAGGATCACCTCATAAGCATGTTATTTTGTGTTTTCGCCAAATGCTCCTCCCTGCGAGAGGTGGCGGGCGCAATGCTCGGTCTTTCAGGCAAGACCAGGCATTTCTAACTCGGCCACATACCCTACAGGAGCACATTGTCGGACGCCAACAAGCGCCGGAGTGTTGATTTCTTCTCGGGCGTGTATCACGATTTGCTCCGCGAGTATCAACACGTGATCTCGGACACCCGGTTCAAGGCCGTGTTGAACAAGCAGGTCGAGATCTTCGACAGCACGGTCATCAGCTTGTTTCAGGACATCCTGAAGTGCGTCGGCAGAACACCCTCTAACGGTAAACGCAAAGGGGGGATCAAGGTGCACACCGTCATCAATGTGGACGAGCCCGTTCCCAAGATGGTATGGTTCACGTCCGCCGCCACGCACGACCACGCGCTGTTGAAGAAACTCAGCCCCGACGACAACACCATTTACGTCTTCGACAAGGGATACAACGACTACAAGGCCTTCAAGCTGTTCGGCAAGAAGGGGGCCGGCTTCGTCACCCGCATCAAGGACGACGCCGTTTACAAGGTGGAACAAGAGCTTCACGTTGAAGAATGCATTCATAGCGGCGTGCTGGAGGACACCATCATAGAGGTGACCGTCAAGGAGGACAATGGGCAGGGCAAGCTGATGTTGCGCAAGGTGGTGTTCTACGACAGGGTGTTGAAACGCAAGTTCGAGTTCCTCACCAACCTGTTCGACCTTCGTCCCGACATGATAGCCGCCCTTTACAAGATTAGATGGCAAATTGAATTGCTGTTCAGTCAGTTAAAAGGTAACTTCCCCTTGAAGTACTTCCTCGGGGACAACGAGAACGCGATAAAAACACAGATATATTGCGCCTTGATCGTGAACCTCTTGCTCACGGTTGTTCAAAAGCGGTTGAAACGGCGCTGGGCATTCTCGAACCTGGTATCATTTTGCAGGATACACCTGTTCAATTACTTGCATTTGATGAGATTTTTAGAAAATCCGGAACGAGACTGGCAACGGGATGACAAGAATTTAGGGATGCTCACCCTTTTCAGGGGGGCTTACTTTTGAGAATAATAGAAAACTAAAAAAACATGTCTGATAATATGACGGTTGGAAGTCAAGCAAAATTAAAATCAGTTTTTATCGGACGGCAATGAAAAGATATATTGAAAAGCAGAAAAAATCCTTACGATTGGAACAAGCTGAAAAAATATATCCGACTTTATCTGATGGTGATAAGGCAGAGGCTCTTAAATTTCATAAGACGCTGGAAAGTGTTGAGGCAGTAGAGGTAAATGATATCCTGGAAAATCACCAGATCCTGCCTATTGGCTCAGGCATAGAGATTATTTCTACTCCTGGACACACTGAGGGACACATATCACTTTATGTCAAAGAGAAAAAAACACTTATTGCCGGAGATGCCTTAGTACTGGTAAATGAACAGCTTGTTATTCCCTACCCTCAGTTTGCCTATGATGCAGATAAAGCCAAAGAGTCTGTCAAGAATCTATTCACTTATGAAATTGAAGAGATTATTTGTTATCACGGAGGCCTGGTTAGAGGTAATTGGAAAGATATGAATATTGGATAACAGCTTGCTACTAATAGGGTTGACTAATCAAATCTTCATGGTGCGGTTCCATCTCAGCGAACTCTCAATGAGAATTGTGCTCCACATCACTTTGGGGAATATTATCCGGCGAGGTGACAGAATGGCTCAACATCAAGCCCCTGTCATGAATTGGATCTATGCATTTCCTCGATATTTGCATAAGTGAAAAGAGGAAGCTATCCAGAAATCACGGCAGTAAATGGTATACGCTCATTATAAGATGATAGCGAACAGCCTGAATCAAACAGCTATTCCAATTCAATTCAAATCAACTTATCATACCGTAACCATTGTGGTAGCTGCTTAAAGGTATCTAACCACACCGGTTAACAAATCGCGTAATCCGGCCTATTCTTTATTTTTCAGAATGCTTTTGCGCACGTCGTTCATGGTAAAGGCATACTGTCTCCGTAACCTGCCGAGTCTCTCACCGGACCGCTCTGAAGGGATGTTGAGATCGGCTGCAACTTTTTCCACCGGTATGCCGAATTTGTTGGCAACAAACTGTAGGGTTTGCCTTCCGTTGATTTCAAGGTCGACAAATTCAGTTCCGGATAGAGTCTGTTTCGGTTTATTCAGTCCCGCCCGGGGGGAAACCACTACATCCTTGTCAGCTTCTTTTGACACTTCTTTACGGATTTCTCCTGGTGACGCGATTTGGAGAGTTTCCTGTTTGATTTTTCTGTTCAGATGTAACGATTTCCTTGTAACGATCTCCGGTTTCACAAAAAGAGGAAATACAATCATGAGAAGACCGGTACCGGCAATCAGTGTGGCCGATATTGCACATAAAGCTTTATCAGGAAACATCCGTTTGAAGATCCCAACGATCATTTTCCAATGCAGAATAATGTGAAGAAGTAAAAGAACGAGGAAAACGATACTGATGATCAGGTGAATGGATCCCCATTGGTGACGTGTTAGTCCCCAAAATTCCAGTTCAACACCAGCCCCGTAGCGTTCGTTCCGCTGAATACCGGGGATCAGAACATATTTTATCAGGAAGCCGATTCCCGCCAAGGGCATGAGCAGTAATAACATGATGATGTCAATGCTCAGGTTCAGTTTTGATTGATTACACCACTTTTGTTTCATCCTGACTTATTTTTTCAGTTGTTGCTTAAAATCCTGATTGACGGCAGGATACCACGAGTCTCATTTTATCACCTCCGCATATAAGGCCAGGCCATCATGCTGTTTTCAAACACTTTTACGTTTTGATGGCCGGTTGCCTCAAGCCGTGATCTGGATCGGGATTCCCTGGGATTCAGGAAAAGAAGAATGGACAATTCCAAGAAGAGCTCCTGGCTTCAGCGAGCAGGCGCTCGTTGCTCTCATACTTGATCTGTTTGTAAAGATCGGCCACGCCACTCTTCTCCCTGAAAAGACGGTAGAGTTCTCTTGAGAGAGTGGGGACTGAAAAAACGGGTCCTATTGTGAAAGCGTGAGAACAACTCAGCGGCAAGCGCTTTTTTCTCAGTAGAAGTGAGTGTATGCTTTCACAGAATCTATACTACTGACAGTCACAGGCATCGAGACCGGTGACCATCTCTTCTTCTCATTCTTTCGCCTTGAGCCTGGCCCATACCCCTGATAGCACCCCGGCCTCTGCCGGCACCCTGTCGGAAAGGAGCATTTATCTCGGCTCCTGCAGGAGCATCAAAATTGTTGGACTCTCTGTTCGACGGGTTACAACGTCCCCGTCCTCTTCCACTCATCGGACCTTCGCCTTCGGGCCCTCTCCTGTTCATTCCTGGCATAATAACCTCCTTTTGTTAAATGTAAAATTTCTCTTTTTGATCATCAGAATCACCTCTTCCACACTTCTCTGCCGATCATCGAGCGGGGTCATCTCAATACCGAGTTGTCTCGCAACCGATGCTGCCTTGTCGCCCAGATGTCCGGTGATGGCTACTTTCAAAAGATGTTTTTCACCGTTCCATTTTGAGATCGCCAACATGGACTACTCATTTCGTACAGCAAATATAATGAACATATGTTCATTTAGCAAATAATTCGATATATTTTTAAGTGATTTTTTTTGTAGCATAAACAATGCAATAAAAACGGTCTCACTCTAAAAAATATGGTAATTCAACAATCAGGATCGTGAAATTATTTATCAAAAAAATCCCATTAATGAGCATAAGTTTATAACTATTCCATATCTTTGAAATTTAAAGTGACAAAATCAACTTTTTAACTGTGAATTGATATTATGCCTCGTCCCAAACAAAACCGGAAAATATCCAATCCTCCCCTGATGCAGGGATTCAAGCCCTTTGGCATTCCTCGGAACAAGTTGGGTTCTGTATCATTGCTATACGATGAGTATGAAGCAATCCGGTTATTGGACTATGAAGGATTAAACCAGGATCAGACTGCTGCACGGATGAATGTTTCACGCCCTACATTGACACGTATCTATGAACAAGCCCGTAGAACAATTGCACTGGCACTGGTGGAAGGAAAGGTGATTCATATTGAGGGTGGTAATGTACAGTTTGACAAAGAGTGGTTTCGTTGCAGACGCTGCTACAAATTGATAGGCGGTATCGAGAACCATGTACACTGTACGGATTGCAACAGTTTTGGCAATGACGAGTTAATCCCAATCCATGTGGGAAAAAAATGAGTATGGTCAACAATTGTCACCCGATGAAAATCTAACCTTATCAATACTTCGGTAAATATTCAATTAACTAATTAAAATTCAATGATTTACATAGCATAGTTTAACATAAAAAAGATGGTTAAGTAGCTGATTATCAGTATCTTTATAGCTGATCAAAACCTAATAAAGATGGATAGAACCAGCATACTTAACCAATATAGAGGTATCTGTAGTGATGTTCTTGGTGAACTAACTACGAAGTTAAACAAAAGTTTCAAATCATTCCTTATGGAGACGCTTATTTTGTATCTGGTCATTCCCGGCAGGATTAATTTCCTACAATTGGGGAGATATGGCAAGTCGTGTGAACAGCGATTTCGCCAGAACTTCTCGAAGGATTTTGATTGGCTGGAGTTTAACTTGTCTTTGTCTGATAGGGTATTTACCGGAGATCGCAAGGCAATTGCCATTGATCCCAGTTATATATCCAAATCAGGAAAGAATACCCCTTGGATTGGTTACTTCTGGTCGGGTGCAGCCGGTCAGGCGAAAAGAGGATTGGAAATCCTGGGAGTGGGCCTTATAGACGTCGACAACCAGGATTGCATCAATCTACAGGCCGTTCAGACTCCGGACCGTCAAACCCTGGAGAGTCGTGATGCCAACCTGATTGACTGGTACCTTTTGGTCCTTAAATCGATGCAGGAGAAACTCCATCGGGCAAGCCGTCACGTGGTTGCCGATGCCTACTTCGCAAAGAACAACTTCGTTACGGGTCTGCAAGAGATGAAGTTTGATCTGGTCAGCCGTTTCAGGGATGACGCCGCACTTTATTATCCAACACTGCAGAAACCGACAGGCAAGAAAGGCAGGCCCAAACTCTACGACGGAAAGATTGACATGGCCAACCTGGATACAACCAGAGTGCAAAAGATCAATATTGATAACGGTGATCTCTACACCTTGATAGCCTATTCCAAATCATTTAAACAGATGGTCAGGCTTGTCATCTGGTATTCCAAGGATGGGAAAAAACCAAAACTGTTCTTCTCTACCAATCCTGAGATGAGTGGAAAAGATGTTATAGAATTTTACCGCACCCGTTTTCAGATCGAGTTTTGCTTCAGGGATGCCAAAGGCTTCACAGGACTGATGCAATCGCAGGCAAGGGACGTAGCAAAGCTATCGTTCAACTTTAATGCGTCTCTTACCTCGGTCAACCTGGCAAGGGAAAGAGGTATTCCTTTTTCGATGGCATCATGTAAAACGATGATACACAATGCCTACTTGCTTGAACGATTTATTTGCGTGTCCGGCATTAAACCGAACAGAAGATTAAATGATAAACTTGTCAAAGAACTCATTGAGTTTGCAGCAAGTGCTGCGTGACTCTAAACTATATTTTTAACGAACTATTGTTATACATCAACCCACCCAAAACAACAAACATGATGGACGAAATATCAAACGCCCTGAGAAGTCTGAAGATGCCCGGAATGGCGCATTACTGGACTACCATGATGGAGACGCGACAGCATGATTCGATCTCCTTGAAAGATGGCCTGCAACTGCTTATACAGGCCGAGTTGGACAACCGCACGACAAGCCGGAACACGCGTCTGGTGAAGAAAGCCCGCTTCCGCTATCAAGCCTCTATCGGCGAGGTCATCTACGACAGCAAACGCGGAGTGGACAAGCAGAAGGTGCTCAATCTGGCCACATGCGACTATGTGCGCAAGGGAGTATCTGTGCTCATCACAGGAGCGGCAGGAACAGGCAAGAGCTGGCTCGGTACTGCTCTGGGGCATCAGGCCTGCATGAACGGACTCAAGGTGGCATACTACAATGTCTACCGTCTCTTCGAGGAGATTGCACTTGCACGCATCGCCAGTACCCTGCACCGGTTCTTTGCCAAGCTCGCACAGACTGACCTGCTCATCCTGGATGACTTCGGCATGAAGGTGCTCGATGGTCAACAACTGCTTGACTTTATGGAAATCATAGAAGACAGGCACGGCCAAAAAGCTACCATCATCATCTCACAGTTACCAGTAGCCGACTGGTACGATGTGATGAAGGGAAACACTACGGCCGCGGATGCCATCCTCGACCGTTTGGTGCACACAAGTGTGCGCTTCGAGCTAAAAGGTGCCTCTCTACGGCAGAAAAAAGTATCAAATCAAACTGAAAACAGAGAAAATGACTAATTTTGCATCGCCATTAGGGTAAAGAGCATGAAAAGTGAACGGATATCCCCGTTTTGGGTGGGTGGATATCGTCCGTTTTCAGCACATAAACACAAAGGCTGGTTTTCACCCGGAGATAACTCCGATCATCCTCGTTATGAATCTATTTTTTTGGAATATCACCGTACCAAATTGTTTTTTTTATCAAATCAAGGTATTTCTTCTCTTTTTTCTTTCCCTTATTTGTGAAGAACCATTTTAGATACAACACAGGCCTATTGGCCTTGCTTATTGCCAATCCGGTACAGTGCACGTATTTTTCTTCGTACGGTTTGTCCATAGGGATATCATAAATAAAAACGGAGTCGGCATTAAAAAGGTTTCGCGCCTCTTTTCCTGCCAATACGGTAATATGCTTGTCAGGGTCAATCCAAGCACGATAATCGATATCCAACGCCGCTCTGATCTCTGAATAGATAATACTGCGGGGAATTCCCACTTTCCAATTGGGGGTTTTGAGGATGGTAGAGTCTTTTTTCATAAGTTCTTCTATCTCTTTTCTCTCGCGTGAAGAAAAGCATGGGGTATCTCCGACTCTATCTGTATGTACAGGGTAAAAGGGATATAAGATTATGCACTGCTTGTCTTTTGACCTCAATACGGGAGTGTACACGAAAGTTACATCCCTGTTTTGATGAATTCTCCACTGTCTGAGCTGTTTTTGGTCGATAAAGTTACGGGGCATCGTGCAGGTAATTCCTAACTTTTCATCCATAAATTTGGCGTATTCTGGTAATGTGCGGGTGTTTTGTTCCGCTACTCTTTCTTGCCATAATTTTATTTTTGAAGGGGAAGCGGAGCCACAACCTATAACAAGGAAAATAAGCCCCAACAGACAAAACAATACTACTTTTTTCATAATCTCAAATTCAGTATTTAACATTTAGTATCTTATATCTTCTTCTTATTCTCCAATTTTCTATAACTACATCTTTGCCAGTTTGTTCGTCCCAAATATATGCCAATTCCCCATCTGAAATAAGTAAGACCTCTGCATGCCCTGTGCCATCCCAATAATCAAGAACAGCCATTGTTCTGGTATTACCTGCATTTAAATAGTTATAATACATAGGAGGTCCAGCTTGGTATTCGTAATTAAAAAAATGACCAACTGCAAACCCCATCAATTCCAACGGTACTCCATATTCCGCGTAGCCTTCTATGCTGTCATTCAGGAAGGCATTAATTCCCGAATATGTGTAATACCCGCCCAAGTCATTTGATATCGCATGGATGGTGTGAGCTACGCAGTTAATGTTGTCACCAAACTCTACGGTATCCGATCTTAGATGAGGGGTGGTGGACTTTTTGCTTTTCGCATTAACAAGTCTATTTGAATTTTCAACAATCTGTTTTATATACGAAAAAAGATTCTCTGATATATTTATTTCTTGTCCATTTTTTTGAACAATTTCATAAAAACCGTTTTCAGACACTATCTGAATACGTTCCAATGCAAGAATAAAATTGTTTAGTTCTTCTTTGGATAGTTTATCTAAACTTTGCTTGGTAGCACTAAATGAAAGAAATTTTGACCCGTTATTCAGTGAGTCTTGTTGACAACTATTTGAAGAAAAGAATGCAAGTACAATTATTATGCTTGCTAAAAATCCTGCATACTTTAACTTATTTTTATTCATCAATACTTCGGTAAATATTCAATTAACTAATTAAAATTCAATGATTTACATAACATAGTTTAACATAAAAAAGATGGTTAAGTATCTGATTATCAGTATCTTTATAGCTGATCAAAGTCTAATAAAGATGGATAGAACCAGCATACTTAACCAATATAAAGGTATCTGTAGTGATGTTCTTGGTGAACTAACTACGAAGTTAAACAAAAGTTTCAAATCATTCCTTATGGAGACGCTTATTTTGTATCTGGTCATTCCCGGCAGGATTAATTTCCTACAATTGGGGAGATATGGCAAGTCGTGTGAACAGCGATTTCGCCAGAACTTCTCGAAGGATTTTGATTGGCTGGAGTTTAACTTGTCTTTGTCTGATAGGGTATTAACCGGAGATCGCAAGGCAATTGCCATTGATCCCAGTTATATATCCAAATCAGGAAAGAATACCCCTTGGATTGGTTACTTCTGGTCGGGTGCAGCCGGTCAGGCGAAAAGAGGATTGGAAATCCTGGGAGTGGGCCTTATAGACGTCGACAACAAGGATTGCATCAGTCTACAGGCCGTTCAGACTCCGGACCGTCAAACCCTGGAGAGTCGTGATGCCAACCTGACTGACTGGTACCTGCTGGTCATTAAATCGATGCGGGAGAAACTCCATCGGGCAAGCCGTCACGTGGTTGCCGATGCCTACTTCGCAAAGAACAACTTCGCTACGGGTCTGCAAGAGATGAAGTTTGATCTGGTCAGCCGCTTCAGGGATGACGCCGCACTTTATTATCCAACACTGCAGAAACCGACAGGCAAGAAAGGCAGGCCTAAACTCTACGACGGAAAGATTGACATGGCCAACCTGGATACAACCAGAGTGCAAAAGATCAATATTGATAACGGTGATCTCTACACCTTGGTAGCCTATTCCAAATCACTTAAACAGATGGTCAGGCTTGTCATCTGGTATTTCAAAGATGGGAAAAAACCAAAACTGTTCTTCTCTACCAATCCTGAGATGAGTGGAAAAGATGTCATAGAATTTTACCGCACCCGTTTTCAGATCGAGTTTTGCTTCAGGGATGCCAAAGGCTTCACAGGACTGATACAATCGCAGGCAAGGGACGTAGCAAAGCTATCGTTCAACTTTAATGCATCTCTTACCTCGGTCAACCTGGCAAAGGTGCTGGCAAGGGAAAGAGGTATTCCTTTTTCGATGGCATCATGTAAAACGATGATACACAACGCCTACTTGCTTGAACGATTTATTTGCGTGTCCGGCATTAAACCGAACAGAAGATTAAATGATAAACTTGTCAAGGAACTCATTGAGTTTGCAGCAAGTGCTGCTTGACTCCAAACTATATTTTTAACGAACTATTGACCTTATCTAAAACGTGATTTTCTCGATATAGTATGAATCAGAATCATTTGACACAATTTATTGATTGTATTAGCCCGTAATAACCGAGCACATTAATTGTATTTAATCTTTTTTATTACTTTTGTATCGGACAAGCTGATCCGATGGTGATATATTATACCGAAGGATTTATAGAAGGGGTGTTACTGTAAGTAATTGCCCCTTTTACCATTGCCTGAAGAGCTATTTCATTTCTTCGTGGCATTGAGCCACTTGAAATGAGGACAAGCTGAACCTCAGGATCCTTATTGCCCGATGGTATATCATCTTTTACTTTTCGCTGGCTTTCAGCGTACTTTTCCCTGTATTCTACAGGTGAACAGTATTCCAGTCTATGAAGTATCCAATCCGTGTTGTAGTCATTAATAAATTGATCAATACTGTTATAAGCTTCCTCAAAGGAAGAAAATGTTTCTGTTTGCAGCACCTGTTCTTCCAGGGTGCGGTGAAACCGCTCTATTATCCCGTTGCACTCTGGTGACCGTACAAACGCTTTGGACATCTCCAATCCCAGGAATTTCATTTCATTCATAAAATCAGCAGAGTCATACTGCGAGCCATGGTCGCTTCTTAATTGCAACTTCATTCCTTTACATACATCCTTACCTACCGAACCGAAAGTCTTTCGTACAGCGGCCCTAACAGGCTTAATGGCAGCAAAACGGTTGCCTTTCTTTGCAATATGCCACGATATAATCTCATCGTTAAAGTGATCGATCACACCAAAGAACCAATGCCAGCCTGACCCTTCAATCCAGAACTTCTTCCCGTCAGTGGCCCACATTACATTGGGTGCATCCGTGATTATAGTGCCATCATGTTCGCGCTTATTCCTCTTCCCTGGCCTTCTGTAGGGGCTCAGCAGGTTGTGTTCCCGCATGATGCGGTTCACACATGCCTTGCCGGCTACCAGAGCGTTTATCTTCCTTTTACCCATGCGCTTCTTCACTTTCAGATAACCTTCAGCGTTGAATGTACTTTTCATAATTTCAGTTTTAATCTCTTGTAAAACTTCTTCATCGCTATGCTTGGGTTTTCTGCCCCGTTTCCCTGTTTTGGGGGTAGGGTTTTCATACCAGGTGCTGCTGCTGTAGCCAACAACCTTGAATATCAAACGCTTCGGGTATGGCTTCCCGGTTAATGGATAATGCTCCTCTATCAGCATGGAGATTATTTCCTTCTTAGTTTTGCTGCCAATTCGTTCTTTTTTTTTGTGAGTTCAAGCTCCATCTGCAGTTGCCCGATCTTACGCTCGGCTGCACTCAGCTTCGAATCGTCGGGGTTACGCTTGAACCCGTCGGTACCACTCTCGATAAATTGATCCCGCCAAAGGTTGATATCAGCCAGAGTAACTCCGTATTCACGGCTAAGCAACTCAGGATCTTCTCCACGCAACAAGGATAAAACTATTTCAGCCTTGATTTTCGATGTAAAAATTCTTCCTCTTTTCCATAGCAGTTGTAAAAATAACTTTTATTTTTTACTGCTCGGTTTTTTTGAGGGCTAATATAACACAATTTATTGATTCAGTTTTTCATCGAATGGACATAAAAAAAAACGCACAGCCAACGCGGAAAATGTGCGTAAAACTGTGCTTAGATAATGTATATTACTGAATTTCAGCATTTATTGCGGAGAGAGAGGGATTCGAACCCCCGGAACCTCTCAGTTCAACGGTTTTCAAGACCGCCGCGATCGACCACTCTGCCATCTCTCCTTGCTTTTTGTTAAAAGCGAGTGCAAAGGTAAAACTATTTTTGTAAAGAAAAAAGGTTCAGTAAAATTTATTTTACTGGAGAGCAGTTCAGGAGATAAAAAAAGGAAAATAAACACTATCTTTGCCAAAACTTTAGAAAATAGCAATGTTATTTACCGAACTTCCGCTGTGCGATAACCTGCTGGATGGGTTACAGGCAATGAACTTCAAAGAGACTACACCCATCCAGGAACAAGCCATACCGGTTATTCTAGAACATAAAGATGTGATCGCCTGTGCACAGACAGGGACAGGTAAAACTGCAGCTTTCCTGCTCCCACTGCTGAACAACCTACTAACCGAACCGCACGAAGCCAACAAGGTAAATGCCATCATCATGGCTCCTACCAGAGAGTTGGCGCAACAGATCGACCAACAGATGGAGGGCTTCTCCTATTTTACCCCCTTCTCATCGGTAGCCGTTTACGGAGGCAATGATGGGGATGCCTGGGAGGTACAGAAGAGAGGATTGCTTAGCGGGGCCGATGTGGTGATCGCCACACCTGGTAGGCTGCTTTCACATATCAACCTCTACAACATCGATTTTTCCGGGGTGAAGTATTTTATTCTGGACGAGGCAGACCGGATGCTCGACATGGGATTCTACGACGACATCATGAAGATTGAGAAATTGCTGCCGAAAGATAGGCAGACAATCATGTTTTCAGCTACGATGCCGCCAAAGATCCAGCAACTGGCCAAGACTATCCTGCGAAATCCCGTGGAGATCACCATTGCAGTAGCTCGTCCGCCAGAGACCATTTTACAGACGGCCTATATCTGTTACGAAGCACAAAAGATCGAGATCGTCAAACAACTCTTCTCGGAGAAGAAACCCAACAAGGTGATCCTTTTCTCCGGAAAGAAACAGAAGGTAAAAGAGATTGCCAAGACACTCCAGAAGATGGGGCTGTCGGCCGACGCCATGCATTCCGACCTGGAACAGTCTGAGCGAAACTCAGTAATGCACGAATTCCGGAATGAAAGGGTAAATATCCTGGTGGCTACCGATATTGTCTCGAGGGGAATCGATATTGACGACATCACGCTCGTCATAAACTTCGATGTACCCCACGACGTGGAGGATTATGTCCACCGTATCGGACGAACGGCACGCGCAGGCGATTCCGGGATGGCAATAACATTTGTATCGCCCGAGGAACAGTTCCGCTTCTCCAAAATTGAGCGGTTCCTGAAAAAGACGATCTACAAAATTCCTGTTCCTCCTGAGTTGGGGGAGGTTCCCGAATACAATCCCGAACAACAGCGCAAGGAGGGGAGGAGACGGAGCGACAAGCCTTCAAAAAACAAGGGAAACAAGGGGAAAGAGAAGAAACATGCCCAACCGTCGGGAGAGAAAAAAGGGAAAAAAACCTCTTCAAAGAGAAAACAAAGCCGGCCCAACAAGAAAGATCAGACCGGCTCCTGAATCTCTTTTCAGTCTACAAGGTTGCCTGCTGCTCCTGTTCAATGATCTCCATTCCTTTCAGAATGGCTTCCTGATTCATGGGTAGAAGTTTATGGTGACGTTCGGGCAATGTCTTCTGCAATCCCTTCATCACGTTTTCAAGCTGAACCATGGGTGAAATCTTGAGTAATCCACCCAATACAATCATATTGAACACCTTTGTGTTGTTCATCTTCAAGGATTCATCCATGGCCTTGATCCGGTAGACGTTGATATCCTTGCGGCTCACCTTGTGGCGTATGCCGTAGTCATCGTAGATCAGAGCTCCACCCGGTTTAACCTTCCCCTCGAACTTGTCTAATGAGGGCTGGTTCAACACGATGGCCACGTCGTACTGGTTTATCACCGGTGAACTGATAGGTTTATCACTGATTATAACGGTAACGTTGGCTGTTCCGCCGCGTTGTTCGGGTCCGTAGGCAGGAAACCAGGATACCTCCTTCTCTTCCAAAATACCGGAAATGGCCAGAATTTTACCCATCGATAAAACCCCCTGACCGCCAAATCCCGAAATAACGATCTCTTGTAGCATACTCTTCACTTTAAATATTCTTTAAATCTCCTATCGGGAAAACGGGAAACATATTCTCAACCATCCAGTCGTTGGCTTCGGTAGGCGTCATTTTCCAGCCTGAGTTACAGGTAGAAACAACCTCAACGATTGATGTACCTTTGCCGGCCATGGCATTCTCGAACGCCTGCTTGATCATCCGCTTGGTCTTTTTGACGGCAGCTGCGGTATGAACGCTCACGCGGGTAGCCAGACATACACCGTCGAGCATTGCAAGCATATCCAGAATCTTCAACGGTGCACCCATTGTTCGGACATCTCGTCCATCGGGACTGGTGGAGGTGACCATCTTGTTGAGGGTGGTAGGTGCCATTTGACCTCCGGTCATTCCGTAAATTCCGTTATTGATGAAGACAATCGCAATATTCTCTCCACGATTGGCAGCATGAATGGTTTCCGCAGTTCCAATTGCAGCCAGGTCGCCATCTCCCTGGTAGGTAAAGACCATCTTGTCGGGATTCAACCGCTTCACTGCAGTAGCCACGGCGGGAGCCCTTCCATGGGCTGCCTCCTGCCAGTCGATATCCAGATACTTGTACGCGAAAACCGCGCACCCCACCGGGGCGATCCCGATGGTTTTCTCCTGCAGGTCGAGCTCCTTGATAACTTCGGCTATGACTTTGTGGACAACACCGTGCGAGCAGCCGGGGCAATAATGCATGTGGTTGTCGTTCATGATTTCCGGCTTGGCGTAAACCAGGTTTTCGGGGCTAACTATACTGTTTATGTCCATAATCCTATCTTCTTGAAAATCTGTACAAAAAATAACAAACAACGGCGCAAGCCCCTGTGATCCACGTTAGTTTCATATCCTTGTCGGTAACAAAATAGACGGCTATCGTTGCTAGGAAGAAAAGCAAGAACAGCACCGAAAACAGTTGTTGCAATTTTGGACTCACGACTCTAGTTTTTTTATTTCATTACTATTTTTTCCTTCAACGCATCCAACACTCCGTCGGGAGTTGGTACAATTCCACCGAGGCGACCGTAATGCTCCACAGGGACCTTACCATTTACAGCCAAACGCACATCTTCCACCATCTGACCCGCATTGAGCTCTACAGTCAGCATTCCCTTCACCTTGTCGGCATATGAACGGAGTATCCCGGTCGGGAAGGGCCACAATGTTATGGGCCGAAGGAGCCCCACCTTTATCCCTTCCTCTCTGGCCATGTCTACCGCCTTGAGGCAGATACGGGCTGCAGAGCCGAAAGCCACCAGCAGATAGTCGGCATCTTCACATGCCACCTCCTGATAACGGACCTCCATCTCTTCGATTCTCCTGTATTTGGCCTGGAAGCGTTCATTGTTCTTCTCCATAAGCGCCGCATCCAGTTCCAACGAGGTGATGATGTTGGGACCTCGCTCTTTTGTTTTACCGAGCGTTGCCCAGGGGCACTCTTCCCGTATCTGCTGTTCGGTACGGCGTGGGCGGTAATCGGGAAGCTTCACTTTCTCCATCATCTGGCCGATAACACCGTCGGTCAGAATCATTGCCGGATTGCGGTACTTGAACGCCAGATCGAAACCCAACGCCACAAAGTCGGCCATCTCCTGAACCGAATTGGGAGCCAGTGTGATCAACCGGTAGTCGCCGTGTCCCCCACCCTTGACAGTTTGGAAGTAGTCGGACTGCGACGGCTGGATTGTGCCCAACCCCGGGCCTCCCCGCTGCACATTCACGATCAGGCAGGGCAGTTCAGCACCGGCCAGGTATGATATTCCCTCCTGTTTGAGGCTAATTCCAGGACTCGACGAAGAGGTCATGGCATATTTACCGCAGGCGGCACCTCCATAGACCATGTTGATGGCCGCCACTTCGCTCTCCGCCTGGAGCACCACCATTCCCGTCGTTTTCCAGGGAGCAGCCTCCATAAGGGTTTCAATTATCTCTGATTGGGGAGTAATGGGATATCCGAAGTATCCATCCACGCCATAACGGATGGCAGCATGGGCAACAGCTTCGTTTCCCTTCATTAATGTTACATCTTCTGTCATGATTCAATCTCCGTTTTTTGATCTTTCAATGAGTATGAGACTTAAGAAACAAAACATTTGGTTATCGGTCCAGACGTTTCCGGTAAACGGTCAGGCATCCTTCGGGGCAAACGGTACCACAATTGAAGCAACCGATGCACTCCCCCGGATTCTTCATGTAAACGTAATGGTAACCGCGATCATTCACCTCCCGCGGTTGTAACTCCAACACATCCGTCGGACACGATACAACGCAAAGGTTACACCCTTTGCAGCGTTGTGTATTAACAACTACATAACCTTGTACTTTTGCCATTTCTGCTTGTTTGTGGTTTCTGTTGGTTTTTGCAAATTTAATCGATGTTTCACTTGTTTTCAACTTTTACGTGTTAAATTTTCCGCATAACTCTTTTACTATTACCCCAATAGAAGTTTGATTATCGTAAAAAACCGGAAATTTCCTTCAAAAAATTTACTATTTTTATAAAAAAACAGGAAACAGAAGCTCAACCACCAGAAAAATGAATGAAATATAATTTGACGCCTATTTTTTACCAATAGAACGCATCATCGACCATCCATTTGCCCTGCACCTTCAATACCTGTTCAATGACATCGCGGGCAACTCCCTCTCCCCCTTTCACGGGCGAAATATAAATGGAGATCTCCTTGATCTCCGGACAGGCATCGGCAGGTGCAACCGGCAATCCTACCTCCTTCATTACCAGATAGTCGATAATATCGTCACCAACGTAGACAATCTCCTCCCGGACAAAACCGGTCTCCTCCATATACTCCTTCAACTGCACTGTTTTGTCGCGCGACTTCAGATAGATATGCCTTACACCAAGCGACTCGAGACGCCGACGGACAATTTCCGAACGTCCTCCTGTAATCACTGCAACATCAAATCCAGAACGTACAGCATGGTGAATGGCATAACCGTCCCGTACGTTGGTCGTTCGCAATGGTTGACCATCTTCGGAGAGCGGTACGGTTTGACAGGACAGAACGCCGTCTACATCAAAAATAAATGATTTTATCTTGGTAAGATCGTAATTGATTGTGCTCATTCAAATTAAAAGATTGGGTATATTTCAGTGTTTATACTTCCCCAGGTGAACTTTTTCCCACAACAGGGTATCTACGTTGTTTGGAGTGCGTGATTTCTCCCTGTTACCGAAAGCAATAACGCAAAGCACCTCCAGAGGCATCGGGATATCAAGAAGCTCATTGATATATGCTCCCGAACTTATCGTTTCGGAAAAGTCACGGTTCCTTACCTGTACCCAACAACTCCCAATCCCCAGTTCCTCGGCCTGCAACTGCATATTGATGGCAGCTATGGAGGCATCCTCAACCCAGGCATCGCTCTCGAGCGGATTACCCAGTACCACGACCGCCAATGCCGCATCGGCAATAAAAGCGGCGCTCTGGGGCTTGCATCTGGAGAGTTTCGACAGCATCTCCCGCTCTTCTACCACCACAAACTCCCACGAGTGCCTATTTTTTGAGGTGGGTGAAAGCAGAGCGGCTTCAAGAATAAGCTGAACAGCATCACCCGGTAAGGGTTCACCTGTAAATTTCCTGTAACTTCTCCGATTGACAAGAAGTGTGTTAAAATCTTGCATAGTTCATCTCTTTCGACTCACAAAAATAGCCATAAAAATTAAGAATCGGAAAGAAGTTAAATTGCAATTTTGCTTTTGCAGACTCTACCCTCTGCTCAAAAACCGGTTAAGAAGAGTTCAATTAGAATCAATCTAAATAAAATTGGTTATCTTTGTATCCAAAACAGGGATATATGTATCACGTCTGCAGAACATACGTAAAACCGGGAATGAAGTTGTTTGACCTGATAGAGGAAAATCCGGCGCTGCTACTAGTGATGCAGCATTTCGACATTGATTTCAGGGTTGGCGACCTGACTGTCAGTCAGCTCTGCCAAGAGAAAGGAATCAGCGAAAGGCTCTTCATATCGATCGCCAATCTCTACAACGGTTTCAAGCCCAAAGAGAATCCCATTGATTCGATTGACGATGTGGAACAGATTGTCCGCTTTTTGAAGAACAGCCATAACTACTACCGTAATGACAAATATCCGCAGATAAGTGCATATATAAAGCAACTGCAGGAGAACCATCCCGAAAAGGAGT
Source organism: Petrimonas mucosa (assembly GCF_900095795.1). Taxonomy (NCBI): domain Bacteria; kingdom Pseudomonadati; phylum Bacteroidota; class Bacteroidia; order Bacteroidales; family Dysgonomonadaceae; genus Petrimonas; species Petrimonas mucosa. Next base: position 1,157,889 of record NZ_LT608328.1, on the reverse strand, counting down.
TGAAATTGCTGGAACAGTTCTTTAACGAATACTTTGCTGAGGTTATTGATCACCTGGATTACGAGGATAACATAGCCTTCCCCTATTTCATTGAATTCAGCGTGAAGAGGGATAACCCCCAAAACACCTCCTACTCTGCCCTGGAGTACAGCGAACACCACTCGGACATCGAGTTGAAGATACGCGATATTAAAAATTTGTTACTGAAATATGTGACTATCGAGGATGATCTCGGGCTGCGCCGCAAACTGCTTTTCGCATTGTATGAACTGGAGTATGATCTCTATGTCCATTCACTGATTGAAGAGACCATTCTCATTCCTTTCGGCTACAACATGGAGAAAGCATGAACAGGCAACGGTTACATATCGCCATCATGGTCAATTCGCAGATCATCTACGAGGGAGTGTACGCCATCCTTTCGCAATCGGATATCGGCTGTATCATCTGCAAAGTGGACTCGCTCGACGATCTGGAGGAGATTCTCCCGTCTAGAAGGGTGGACCTGCTGATCGTCAACCCCCTTCTTCTGGTCAACAGAGAAAAGGAGATCAAAAGAATCAGGAAGAATCATCCCGACTTCTCCATAGTGGGAATCCATCTGGGAATTGTCGATAACCAGTCACTCGCATTACTAGACTCCTCGTTCACCCTTTTTGATACGGCTGAACAGATCTTGTCCAGGCTTGAAAAAACGGGAACCGGCAACGAGTCGAAGCTTCCGACGAATGATGACAATCTCACCGAAAGGGAACTGGACGTCCTCACCCAACTGGTTCACGGCCATTCCAACAAGGAGATTGCCGATTCACTCAACATCAGCATCCACACGGTGATGACCCACCGGAAAAATATTGCGGCCAAGACCGGAATCCGGAGCCAGTCGGGTTTGACCATCTACGCCATCTCCAAAAAGATCGTCCAGATTGAGGATGTGAGTCCCCAGGCCCACTGAACATCCTATACAAACGCCACAATCACCACCGTAAGCACAATGCTGATGATGATCATCACTATTCCGCGCTTGCTTTTCCGGCTTCCGAACCGGAACATGAACAGCGAGGAGAATGCCAGAAAGAAGAGCATGCAACCGTAAATCAGAGACAAGACGGAGAGACTGTGGGCACCGGTAACCTTGTGCAGGTTCACCAGCTTGTCGAACGGGGGAATGTAAACCTTCCGTGTAATCACCGACATCCCGGTATCACCATTGTAATGGCCCTCCTTAAAATAGATGACCGCCCCCTCTTCCCGCTCAACCTTGAAATTACGGATCCTGAGCTGCTGTGCAACTTCGCTGCCTGATAGACTGGCTGCCAACTGTTTCTCCTCCGTCTTCTCCATCTTCATGAAATCGGTATTCCGATAAATGAGCAGCACCCCCGAGAGGACATACACCAGGGTAAGTCCGATGGTCAGGAAGCCGATATCGCGGTGTAACACCCGCATGATTTTATAAATGTTCAACTTCTTCTCTTCGTTTTTCATCATTTCAATAATTAACCGTTAGAATTGATAATTGAGTGCCACTGAGAAATTTCGGGGATCGGTAGGATTGAGGTAACCTCCCCGATAATATGCCGTATATCCGGTAGAATTGAGCAGGTTATTCATAAACAGACGGACACGGTAGTTCCGGAAACGGTAGCCAACCTGCGCATTTACCGTTGAATAGGCGTCTGCCAGGAAGGGAGGGGTATTGGGCTGTATGGCGTGACCGGGGATTACCTGATAGGTATACTCGGCCAATGGCCGCTCACCTACATAATAGATGCCCAGACCGAAGGAGAGGTTGCGTAGCAACCCATCAAACAGGGTATAGTTTATCCAGCCGTTGGCAGTATGTTTGGCCGTGTTCATCGGTGCAGATTCCTCATGGTAATAGGGACTGTCGTGATAGGCCGCATCTAGATATGAGTATCCACCCACCACATCCAGATTTTTCAACAGCCGTCCGGTCAGTTCCAACTCAACCCCTTTCCGTTTCAGGTTCCCTGCCTTCATGTAGTAGCCGGTGTTTTGTCCCGATTCGTTCAACAACGCATAGGTCAGGTTGTTGTTCAGGATATGGAAATAGGTGGCGTTAAAGCGCAGGCGGTTATCGAACCATTCGGTTTTCATACCGGCCTCCACCTGCTTCTCACGTGTGGGACCGACGGGAGTAACACGGTCCTCCAGCAGGTCGGCAGCTCCACGCAACGAAGTGGTAGTGGTGTACGATGCAAAAAAGTTGATATTCTCGATCGGCGTAATGATAATGCCGAAGAGCGGATCCCAGACATCTCCGCCTGTGGATGAGACTACATTGTCGCTCAATCCGTTCACCTGACTGTATCGCAACCCGAGCGACAGCTTCAGGTATCTGTTGAACGTCATCACCTCCTGCAGCAGCAGACCGTATGAATAGGTTTGAGAGGTGGTGGGATCCCCATCCTTGAGCGTTACATCGGGCAGAATATTGGAGATGGGTTGCAGCACATCAACCGTATCCACGATGACCGAATTGGTGCTGATGGTGGCAACATCCGTCCAGCGGTAATCAAACCCCACATTGAATGTATGCTTTACCGAACCGGTCAGGATATCCTTACCGATAAGATCTGCCTGAAAAACGCCGTTCTTATCGCTCCGCCGGCTACCACTATAACTTCTCGAACGAAGATTATAATTACCGGTTGTTGCCGCCGACCGTAGTGCAGCGGCATGCCCCCTGATCGAACGAAGGTTCAGGTCGGCTCCTGCATATGCCAGGCGTACGGTAAAACCATTTCCAAGATCGCGTGTAAGGTGCGTCATGTAGGTTAACGTATTGGTAAACTGCCGGTCGGTTGAGAAACCCAGAAATCTGTCGTGCGGCATTTTGTAGATATTGTTCACACTGTCTGCGCTAAGGTTGACGGTTCCCTGGTCGGGTGTGCGCGAATCGTGCAGGTAATCCATCTCCAGCACGACGTTTGTCTTGTCATCGGGATTCCATGCGAACGAAGGATTCAGATAAACCCGATCTTTTGAGACATGCTTGCGGTAGTTGTCGGCCTGCTCATAGGCACCGTTGATCCGAAAAGCGGTATGTCCGCGAGCATCTAACACGCGTTGAAGATCAAACGTGGGACGAAACTGCCCCCAACTGCCCATACGCACCCCCAAGTTCCCTCTGTTGATAAAACGGGGTGTCTTGGTGGCAACATTTACTACACCGCCTGCCGATCCGATGTCATTTCCAATCCCTTGTGCAATGGCTGCCGAACCACGCAGCACCTGCACAGTCTCAACACCCTGCATGTCAGACAGGAAACCCTGTCCCCGAAAGTCGGAATGGATACGTACGCCGTTCTTCACTACTGGAATACCGCGGTAACCCCTCGAAGTTATACTTTCCGACGTATTGCCGTATGTGGCAAAAGTGCCTAATCCCGGAGCATTGCGCACCGCATCATTGAGTGTCATCGCCCCCTGTTCGGTTATCATCTTTTGCGAAATTACCGATACGCTCTGCACCTGTTCATCCAGCCGCAACGGTATCCTTGTAAGTGCCTCCATCTTTTCCGGACGCTCACGACGAACTCCAAACACCTCCACTTCCAACAATAGGCGGTCATCGGGTTGCAGATTGAAATTTTCCTCCCGATGCTGTTTCCCTCGTTGAAATTCGATCTCCCGGGTATCTGACCTGTAACCCATGTAACTTACCACAACGCGATGTCGTCCAGCCGGTATCTGCTCGATACGGAAATTTCCTGATATATCTGTACTGCCACCTATACCCAGCTCTTCAAAATAGATGGTTGCCCCAACCAGCTCCTTGTACTTTTCATCAGTCACCTTTCCCGTCAACAGATGGCTTTCCCGTTGAGAAAAGAGTGTCAACGTACTTGCCAGCAACCCGGCAATTATCGACAATACAATCTTATTGATCATCTTTTTCACTATAATTGTTTAATTTACAAATATTTGCTATCTTAACGCTACACCAACAACGAGGTAATCCTGCTCTATTGCGGGGAGACATTCCGAGAAGTCTGCGGCAAAAAGAAAAGCTGTTCGAAGCGAAACAAGTTCTTTTCTTTTCGCGGACAAGCGGATAATGGGTCGTAAAAGCAGCAGCAATCGAGTGTTAGTGTAGATCCATCACCCAGTCTTTACTTCGAGGGACAAAGGAACTGCAAAACCAGATCCCTCACAATCCCATAATGTGATGATATTATTCAAATGAGATACCTTAAATCGGGTAGTAGTGAACTAAAATATATATATTTGTATCTGATAATATTTCTAATCCGATTACACGACTATGAAGAGAAACTTAACCCTGCTGTGTTTGTCAGCCTTTATTTTAACCGCTAATGCACAGGATATCAACGACAACCTGTTTGACAAAAGGTACATCAAGACAATCATGATCAAAACGGCCAACTGGCAGCTGCATCATCCCAAACATGAGCCGAGAGACTGGACTAACGGGGCCTTCTATGCCGGACTTTATGCCGCCTGGGAAACCACTAAAGCAGATGGAATCTACCAGGCGATGATGGATATGGGAAATTCTGTAGGCTGGACGCCATACAGGCGCTGGTATCATGCCGACGACATCGTTATCAGTCAGATGTATCTCGACATGTACCGTCACGAAAAAAGAGCTGAGATGATACAGCCTACCCTGGATACTTTAAAACTATATACCAGCAGACCTTACCCCACACAAGGGAAGATTGATCTCATCAAATACTGGTGGTGCGATGCCCTCTTCATGGCTCCACCCACACTGGTGAAGTTTGGAGTGGAGACCGGCGACCGGTCGCTTCTCGAGATCAACGACACCTATTTCAAGGAGTGCTATGATCTGCTTTACAATAAAGAGGAGCATCTGTTTGCCCGCGACCTGAACTACGTGATCGGCCCCGATGGCACCGGACGCCTGGAAGCCAATGGTCAAAAAATATTCTGGTCACGCGGTAACGGCTGGGTAATGGGCGGATTGGTCCGTATTCTCCAGGAGCTACCCAAGAACTATCCAGCACGCCCATTTTATGAAGGTTTATTCAAAGAGATCTCTTCCCGGATCATCACCTTGCAACAGGAAGACGGCTTATGGCGGGCCAGTCTGCTTGATCCTGCATCTTACCCGGGTGGCGAAGTAAGCGGGTCGGGATTTTTCTGCTATGCCCTTGCATGGGGAATAAACAACAGGTTGCTCGACGAGAAGAGCTATCTTCCTGCCGTCAAAAAGGCGTGGATCGCGTTGAATAGATGCGTGAATGAGGAGGGACGCGTGGGATGGGTGCAACCCATTGGTGCCGATCCAAGAAAGAATTTCGACGAGAACAGCTGGGAGGTATACGGAACGGGTGCTTTTTTGCTTGCCGGAAGTGAAGTGATAAAGTTGAACCGGTAAAAAATAACATTATTTTTCTCCAATCAGAAAAAATATCTATTTTTACGAGATTATTATCATTTTAAAAATTTGCAGAGATTACAATTTGCCGTAAGTAACCTTACGACAGTTCAATTTACAATACAAAAAATTTGAAAAGCCCATGAAAATTCATGAGTACCAGGCAAGAGAGTTATTTGCAGCATATGGGTTACCGGTAGACCAGGCCTATATCTGCCGCAATGTTGAGGATGCCGTTCGGGCCTACCACGATCTGGATGCCCCATTGGTAGTGGTAAAAGCTCAAGTCCATACTGGAGGAAGAGGAAAGGCAGGGGGAGTAAAATTGGCCAAGGATGAGATAGAGCTGCGGCAACATGTAGCCAACATCCTGTGGATGGATATCAACGGATTTATCGTCGACAGGGTACTTATCGGCAAAGCGGTCAATATTGCATCGGAATATTACGTAAGTTATGTAATAGACAGAAAGACCAAATCTACCATACTGATGGTGAGCCGCGAGGGGGGAATGGATATCGAGGAGGTTGCCCGCACTTCACCTGAGAAAATCCACAAGATTCCGATCGATCCTCTAATTGGCGTGCCGGACTACTTGGCACGTGAAGCTGCATTCAAACTGTTCGACGACATCAAACTTGTCCGTAAGACTGCCACCATCTTCCAAAAGCTCTACAAGCTGTTTATCGATACCGACGCCTCGCTGGCAGAGATCAATCCCCTGGTACTCACCGAGGAAGGGGAGATTAAGGCAATCGATGCAAAAATGACGTTCGACGACAATGCCATCTATCGTCATCCCAAGATTGCCGCACTTTATGAACCCACCGAGGAGGAGAAGAAGGAACAGAACGCCAAGAGCAAGGGATTCAGCTATGTTCATCTAGGCGGTCAGATCGGGTGTATGGTGAACGGTGCAGGATTGGCCATGGCTACGATGGACATGATCAAGCTGTATGGGGGCGAACCGGCCAATTTCCTCGATATTGGAGGCAGTTCAAACCCCACCAAGGTGATTGAAGCCATGAGACTTTTGCTAAGCGACAAGAATGTGAAGGTGGTTCTCATCAATATTTTTGGGGGGATCACCCGTTGCGATGATGTGGCCAGAGGATTGCTTGAAGCGTTCAATCAGATTAAAACCGATATACCCATTGTTATTCGGTTGACCGGAACCAACGAGAAAGAGGGTCGGGCCTTGCTGGAAGGAAGCAGATTCCACCTTGCAGAAACCATGGGTGAAGCAGGTAAGAAAGCCGTTGAGCTGGCAAATTAAGTTCAACTTCACACAATTAACGTCTAGAAATATGAGTATTCTAATCGATAAAAATACACGATTGATCGTTCAGGGAATTACCGGACGCGACGGTGGATTCCACACAGCCAAGATGAAAGCATACGGCACCAACATTGTTGGTGGAACATCTCCCGGAAAAGGCAGAGAGATGGTGGAGGGAATCCCTGTTTTCGACACGGTGCGTGAAGCAGTAAGTGAGACGGATGCCAATACATCGGTTATCTTTGTTCCGGCACCATTTGCCAAGGATGCAATGATGGAGGCAGCAGATGCGGGAGTAAAGCTTATTATCTGCATTACCGAAGGTGTACCTACCCTCGATGTGGTAGAAGCCTATCGCTACATCAGTCTCAAGGGAGCCAACCTTATCGGTCCCAATTGTCCCGGTCTGATCTCTCCCGGAAAAAGTTCGGTGGGCATAATGCCTACTGCAATCTTCAAGCAGGGAGGAACCGGCGTAATCAGTCGCAGCGGAACCCTCACCTATGAGGTGGTCTACAACCTCACATCCAAAGGGATGGGGCAATCCACAGCTGTAGGCGTTGGCGGCGATCCGATTGTAGGGTTATACTATCAGGAATTGTTGGAGATGTTCCAGAATGACCCGGAAACCGATTCCATCGCACTGATAGGTGAAATTGGAGGGGATGCGGAAGAGCGTGCTGCCGAATTCATCAAGGAGCATATTACCAAACCAGTTGCCGTATTTATTGCAGGCCAACAGGCTCCTCCGGGGAAACAGATGGGACATGCCGGTGCAATTATCTCCAGTGGAAAAGGGACTGCCGCAGAAAAAATTGCAGCCTTCGAAGCGGTAGGTGTTCCAGTGGCCAAAGAACCGAGCCAGATTCCGGTACTATTGAAAAGCAGATTATAGAAACCTTTTACCCAAGGCCTTGGCCTTGGCTATGGAGAGGGTGTCGGAAGCATCGATACCATACTCTGAAGGATCTGGGATAATTAATGGGGTCCCAACGGCTACAACGTTGGGATTCTCTATTTTATCCCTATTTTTCAGGTAGATATAGATCCAGAACTCGCGACTGCCATACTGCTCCTCCGCAATCAGCCTGAGGGTTTTACCCGGCAGCACCACCACCTGCAAAGGGGGGGGCACCGGCGCTATCCCGGCGTCTGACGGCAACGGCATGGTTTCGGCGACAGGGGGTTGTGGGTGTGAGACCTCGACATTTACAGGCTCAGCATGAGGAGGAGTCACTGGAGGTTTTGGTTCTTGCCACCGGACGAAAAAAAAAAGCGCGGCCAACGCAATGGCCATTCCACCCAGGATAGGTATCCAGACAGGGCCTGCTGAACGTTTTCGCAGAGTAGTACCTGTGGGGAAACTTTCGGGATTGGGTTCCACCTCTTCGGTCACCATCATCTCGGGTGCCGGAGCCGGCTCTTCCATCACCTCCTCTATGCCCTCGAGGACAACTCCATCGTTTAACCGGATCGCTTCAAAATGGGCGAACGGTTTGTTGACCGACTCTTTCAGCTCATTTGCTGGAAAAAAGAGCGGTGTAGGCTGTTCATTCTCCCCGACCGGAGCCGGTGAAGTCTGAAAGACCCCCAATTTTTCAATCTCGACTCTTCCGCCGTTAACGACCCTATCCTTTACAAGACCGAACAGTTGGCTCAGAAAATTTTCGGCTTCGCCACTCGATATGGCGGTCCGTTCCGACAGCCATGCCGTCAGTTGGGTCAGCCCCTCTTCACCGGTAGCCAGTTTCGCATCGAAATGGGGCACGATGGAGGGAGGAATAAGATGGCGCTCTTTTGTTGAGGCATCTACCAAAATATGTTCAGCCCTCTTTAGGGTAGTGAGGGTGCCGATATGGGGAATAGATATGGGGTTCCCCGCCGATAATTTATCGGTCACTTCCCGTACCGTCGCCTCCAGCAGACCGGTCACCTCCGGCGGAGTCTTTCCAAGCCGCCGGCCCAATTCATCAATCAGTTCCTGGTGTGTCATGAAGCAACAATTCCCATTAAATCAAACGGCATGGCCGATGTGATTCTTACCTCATAAAACTCGCCCACTTGCAACAGGCCTCCTTTTTCAATCAATACCTCCCCATCCACTTCGGGTGAATCGAATTCGGTCCGACCCACGAAATAGTCGGGATCTTCCCGGTCAATAATCACCTTTAGGGTTTGTCCCACTTTCGATTCGTTGATGGAGGATGCAATCGACTCCTGCAGCTCCATCAACATATTCATTCGCTCCTGTTTTATGCCTGCCGGCACATCGTCTGTATAGTTCCTGTCACAATAAGTATCCTCCTCATGTGAGTATGGGAAAGCACCCAAACGCTCGAACCGGGTCTCTTTTACAAATTCCAGGAGCTCTTCGAAATCCTGTTCAGTTTCGCCAGGGTGTCCCACCATCATCGTTGTTCGCAGATGAATTCCGGGAACCTCCTCCCTAAAACGGGCAATCAGGTCTACCGTCTGCTGCTTGGTAATGTTACGTCTCATCTTCGACAACATATTGTCACTGATATGTTGCAGGGCGATGTCGAGATAGTTGCAAACGTTATCCCGTTCTCGCATCACCCGCAGCAGTTCAAAGGGGAAATGCGCCGGATAGGCATAATGCAAGCGAATCCATTCAGCCCCTTCAATATCAGCTATCCGCTCAACCAGCCCGGGTAACATCATCTTCCGGTATCTGTCGAGTCCGTAATAGGTGAGATCCTGAGCAATGAACTGAAACTCCCTGACACCTTGCGATACCAGGCGCTTCACCTCCTCCTCGATCTCTTCTACCGGACGCGATTTATATTTTCCGGTCATGATGGGAATGGAGCAGTAGGAGCAGGTACGATCGCACCCCTCCGAGATCTTTACATAGGCATAATGGGGCGGTGTGGAAAGGGAGCGGTCAAACGCGAGATCCTTGTAATAGGATTTTCCCAGGTCAGCAATCAGGTTTTTCCATGCAAACTTCCCGTAAAACTTGTCCACTTCCGGAATCTCAGCCTGCAGCTCATTCATGTAACGCTCAGACAAACATCCCATCACGAACAGTTTCTTCAACCTGTTCGCCTTCTTCGCCTCGGCGAACTCCAGGATCATGTTTATCGACTCCTCCTTGGCGTCACCAATGAAACCGCATGTATTTATTACTGCAATATCACCTCTAGGGTCGGCCGGATCGTGATCCACCGTGTAGCCATTGGCAACCAGTTGCCGCATCAACAACTCGGAATCTACCAGATTTTTGGAACAACCCAGGGTTATAACATCAATTCTGTTCTTCATTCTCCAAATAACGAATCCACAAATTCTTTCCTTCTGAAAACCTGCAGGTCTTCCATCCCTTCACCCAATCCGATATATTTTACAGGAATCTTGAACTGATCGGAGATGCCGATAACAACCCCACCCTTTGCAGTTCCATCCAGTTTGGTGATGGCCAAGGCTGTAACTTCCGTGGCTGCGGTAAACTGCTTGGCCTGTTCAAATGCATTTTGCCCGGTAGAACCATCCAGGACCAGGAGCACCTCGTTTGGTGTTCCTGGAACTACCTTGCTCATCACATTCTTAATTTTGGTGAGCTCATTCATCAGGTTTACCTTGTTGTGGAGCCGTCCAGCCGTATCGATTATCACGACATCGGCACCGTTCGCTTTGGCTGAACTTAGCGTATCGAAAGCGACTGAGGCAGGATCTGCTCCCATCTTCTGCTTTATGACAGGAACCCCAACCCGCTTTCCCCAGATATCAAGCTGCTCTACAGCCGCCGCACGGAAAGTATCTGCTGCACCCAAATATACAGACAATCCGTTCTGTTTAAACTGGTATGCCAGTTTCCCGATGGTAGTGGTCTTCCCTACTCCGTTCACACCTACCACCATAATAACGTATGGTTTTTGTGAGTCGGGCACGGTAAATTCAGCCATATCAGCTGAATTATTCTCGGTCAGCAATTCTGCAATCTCCTCTCTAAGAATCCGGGTAAGTTCGTCCGTCCCCACATATTTATCGCGTGCAACCCGCTTCTCTATACGCTCGATGATCTTTAATGTAGTATCAACCCCGACATCTGAGGTAACCAATATCTCCTCAAGTTGATCGAGCACATCGTCGTCGACACTCGATTTCCCGGCAACGGCACGGGTCAATCGTGAAAAGATATTCTCCTTGGTCTTCTCCAGCCCCTGATCCAGCGTCTCCTTTTTTTTCTTCGAAAATATCTCGAACAATCCCATACTTAGGCAGTTTTTACTTATTCAATTTCCCTTTGCACCAATTACTGCAAGGTTATCACAATATCTTACAAATCTACAAAATAGTAAATAAAAAACTTCCCCACAAGTTCTTGCAGGGAAGTTTTTAGATATTTTTAACAAGCTTATTTCTTGAAAAAATCTTGCACCTGATCGTTCAGGACCATCTCTTCCTTGAAACAGTAAGCCCCTGTTTTTTCAGACTTCACCATTTTGATTACCTTGGTGTGACTCCGTCCTGTAGTTGATGTTTTATCGCGGAACCCTGCGACTGCTTTCTTTGCCATAGTCTATTCCTTTATTTAATTTCTTTATGAACGGTCATTCTCTTCAGGATGGGGTTGTATTTTTTCAACTCCAATCTCTCGGTCGTATTCTTCCTGTTCTTCGTAGTGATATATCTCGAAGTTCCGGGCATTCCGCTATCCTTATGTTCGGTACACTCTAATATTACCTGAACCCTGTTACCTTTAGCTTTTTTCGACATTGTTCTTCTCTCCTGATGATTAAGCGTTTAAATACCCTTTTGCAGCAGCCTGCTTCAAAGCGGCATCCAATCCTATTTTATTAACGGTACGTAAACCTGAAGCAGAAATATTCAGGCTAATCCAGCAATCTTCTTCTACCCAATAGAATTTCTTTCTGAACAAATTGACGTTGAATTTACGTTTTGTTCTTCTGTTGGAGTGAGAAACGTTGTTTCCAACCATTGCCCTTTTTCCGGTTATTTGACAAATCTTAGACATTGCTATGTTGTATTTTATTGATTTCGATAAAATTCTGCCCTTTTCGGATAAATCAGGGCGCAAAATTAACCATAAAAAATGTATCTACCAAGAAAATCGGCAAATAAATTTCTTCTAGATAAGGTGATTATTTCATTTATTGAGACTGAATACCTTGCTCAGCTCATTATAGAGCTCGTTCAGGTAAAACAGCGTACTCTTCTGGGTATTTGTCCTAAACTCCTTATCGGTTCCAGATACGGCCGAAATCGCAGCCGGAGTAATGGTCTCCTCCGCTGTAAATGTCTTCGGGAAAAAGGCGGAACCAGACGATTGGCTATTCTGATAGGTGATATCCCTTATCACCAGCATACAGCCGGAATTGGTAATGGAGGCATCGAAGCGATAATTCATGATCACCTTTTCCCTTACCCCGCTGCTGTTCTGTGGCAACAGGAGTTCAATTTTTGAGCCAACGGTGATACTTTTGGCCTTGTCGTCGAAACGGATCCCCGACAACAGCGGATTGCCCGCATAGTTATCTTTTCCCCACTTGTAAAGCATGGCATAACGCTGATCGGCAGTTAGGGCCTGATCAATATGTATAAACTGCTGAAACACCACCTTGCCGTTTACCACAGGAACAGTAGTGAAAACAGACTGAGCCCTTACCTGAATCAATAGTGAAGCAAAAAAAAGTGCTGTAAAAATAGTTTTCTTCATAATATTCGTTTTAGAATTGTATAAATCTCCTTTATACAGCCTATATGACTACAAACTTACTGAAAAGATTAATCAGCGGCAAACGGTTTGTAGAAAAAATATCCAATTTATTTTATTTATCACTTAAAAACCATTACTTTTGCAACTCGAAAATTGATAACATAATTTTTTGAACAACATGTCCAATAAACACCAGGAAAGTAAAGCCGAAAAAGGTTTTGAGAATATCGAGGAAGTGTTGACCTCATCGGAACGTTTTATCGAAAAGAATCAAAAAACCATTTTAACCGCATTGGCAGTTATCGTTTTAGTTGTCGGCGCTGTCATCGCCTTCAATTACTTATACAAAAATCCACGAAACGAGAAGGCCCAGGCTGCCATCTACAAGGGTGAACGCTATTTCCAGAATCAGGAAGATTCTCTTGCACTTTTCGGAAACGGAAACGATTATATCGGGTTTGAAAAGATCATCAAGGAGTTCAGTGGCACCAAAACAGCCTCACTTGCCCATGCTTATGCCGGAATCAGCTATAGCCGACTGGGGAACAATGAAAAAGCACTGGAACACCTCAACAGTTTCAAAGGTGGTGATCTGCTTATCTCTCCCGCTATTGAAGGTGCCATTGGTGATGTTTACATGAATATGGGTGAAACCGAAAAGGCGATCTCCCACTTCAACAGCGCGGCCAAAAAGGCCAACGACGAGATGCTGAGCCCCATCTACTATAATAAGGCCGGGGTCGCATACCTGTCACTCAAGAACTACGCCAAGGCTATCGAGACTTTTGAGATGATCAAGGAGAAATACCTCAACTCACCTCAAGGTCAGGAAGCAGACAAATATATTGAGGCCGCCAAACTTCAACAAGCAGGAAATTAATGGCTACTGAACTGCATAACTTATCGTCGTACGATCACGGTTCCGTCCCGAGTGGCGAAGGAAAGAGAATTGGCATTGTCGTCTCGGAATGGAACAGACCTGTCACAGGCAATCTTCTGGAAGGAACTGTACAGACACTGCTGAAGTTCGGCGTCAATGAGAAGGATATTGTGGTTGAATATGTTCCTGGAAGTTTTGAACTCACCTTTGGAGCCAAAAAGCTGATTGAAAAAGCCGATATCGACGGTGTGATTGTGATCGGCTGCGTTATCCAGGGAGAGACCCCTCACTTCACATTTGTATGCGACAGCGTCACGCAGGGGGTTACCGAACTCAACATTCGCTACAACATTCCAGTAATTTTTGGATTACTGACAACCAATACGTTGGAGCAGGCTAAAGCCCGATCGGGCGGCAGGCACGGAAACAAGGGAGATGAAGCTGCAATTACTCTATTAAAAATGGTTGCGCTTAACGAAAAATACAAATAATTTTATTATCTTTGTCTCCCGAATTCAGGGCAGTTACCAGAGTGGCCAAATGGGGCTGACTGTAACTCAGCTGGCTTACGCCTTCGGTGGTTCGAATCCATCACTGCCCACACACAATAAAGATCGCGGAAGTAGCTCAGTTGATAGAGCATTAGCCTTCCAAGCTGAGGGTCGCGGGTTTGAGTCCCGTCTTCCGCTCTAAAAGGAGTAGCTATTAAATAGTTACTCCTTTTTTTCAAACTAATGGTGACAACCGATAAACTTGATAGGCCTGTGATTCGGGATTTCACTCGGGGAACTATATTCCGCCAGCTCATTATTCTGGCAATGCCATTAATGGCTGTCAGCTTTATCCAGATGACCTACAGCATGGTTGATATCATCTGGATCGGGAGGTTGGGCAGCAAATCGGTTGCAGCCGTGGGGACAGTTGGCATGCTGATTTGGATGATCAACTCTTTCGCTCTTCTCTCCAAAGTCAGTGCCGAGGTATCCATCGGTCAGTCCATCGGAGCAAAAAGATTGGACAAGGCAGCCATCTATGCATCACACACCACCACAATTGCCATAATTCTTGGCATCACTTTTGCCGTTTTCTTCTTCCTCTCTCCTCAGCTTATACTCGCTTTTTTCAGACTGGATGCCGACATTACGGCGGAAGCTGTCGACTACCTCAAGATTGTCTCCTTCTGCATCCCCTTCATCTTCTTGATTTTGAACTTTTCGGGCATCTATATCGGAAGTGGCAGGAGCGATATCCCCTTTTATTTCAATGCAGCAGGATTGCTCCTCAATATCGTGCTAGACCCCCTCTTTATTTTCGGTTTGGGGCCTATCCCCATGATGGGGTCGAAAGGAGCTGCACTGGCTACCACCCTTTCACAGGGAGTAGTTACGGTACTCTTCATTCGCCACCTGCGTGGCAACACGGGAGCAATCGGGCGATTTGCCTTCTGGATAAAACCGAGGAGAGGGTATACGGTCAATATCCTGAAGCTTGGCATTCCCGTGGCTGCCATGAATGTCTACTTTTCCTTAATCAATATGAACCTGACCCGTATCGCGTCGATTCACGGGGGACACCTTGGCGTTACAAGCCAAACCACAGGTGGACAGATAGAGGGAGTGACGTGGAATACGTCGCAGGGATTTGCCACTGCACTGGGAAGCTTTGTCGCACAAAACTTCGCTGCCGGAAGAATGGACAGAGCCAGACACGCCTACCGGTATACATTGATGACCATGATGGCATTGGGACTGGTGGTGACAGCATCGTTCATGTTGTTTGGCAGTGAGATCTTTGCCGTTTTTATCCCCGAAAAGGCAGCCTACCTCGCCGGTGGCGATTATCTCTTCATCATTGGCATATCTCAACTCTTCATGATGCTTGAAATCACCACACAGGGTATGTTTAACGGGATTGGGAAGACCGCCCCACCCGCCGTGGTAAGCATCGGGTTCAACACCTTGCGGGTTCCGCTCGCCATCTTCATGGCATCGGCCATGGGGGTCAACGGCGTCTGGTGGGCCATCTCGATCACTTCAATCATAAAAGGTGTATGTTCAGCTTTGTGGTTCTATCTCTCACAACGGAAATTGAAATGAATTCACCTATGAAACTCCACTTATCAACACTTCTACTCGTCGCAATCATCCTGCTCGGTTCCTCCTGCTCCACGCTTAAGCAACATCATCTTCGGAACCGACAGGTAATCATCCAGACAACTGAAGGTGATATCACACTGAGACTCCACAATGAGACCCCGTTACACCGCGACAACTTTATTAAACTGGTAAAGGCAAGATTTTATGATGGATTGCTCTTTCACCGTGTAATAGAGGAGTTTATGATCCAAGGAGGTGACCCCAATTCCAGGAGTGCCGCACCGGATGCATTGCTGGGGGATGGCGACGTGGGCTATTCCATACCGGCCGAATTCAGGACTCCGGGCATCTATCACAAGTATGGGAGTCTGGCAGCAGCTCGCGAAGGTGACGACGTCAATCCGCAGAAAGCATCGTCCGGATGTCAGTTTTATATCGTGGTTGGGAAAAAGTTTACCGCCGAAGAGCTGGATAGACTGGAAGAGAGAAGGAGGGCACCGTTCAGTGCAGAGGCGAGACAGGACTATATGACGGTTGGCGGGACACCGCATCTCGACGGTAACTATACCGTCTTTGGCGAGGTTGTGAAAGGGATGGATGTCGTGGAAAAGATATCCAAGACTGAGACGAACGAGGACGACAGGCCCAGAAAGGCGATCAGGATAAAGCGGATGAAGTTAAAATAAGAGATTGGTTTGTTTTAGTTGGTTAACCTGGTTATATTTGCCGAGTGCAATAGTGCCAATAATCAAGTTAAAATCCCTCTTTATGGAAGTAGCTGTTTGGGATACCTACGTAACAAGAAAAGATGGCAAGGTAATGCACTTTGATATTATTGTTCCGGCAGACTTGACGGATGAGAAGATAATCCTTGCCTACGGGAGGGAGTATCTCAAGACCAAAGGTCAGGAGGGCCAACCGCTTACATCCGAGGAGAGCAAATACTGCCATACGGAAAAGATAAAATCAACGTGGGAAGCTGATATTAGAGAAAAGGGATATTTCATCAGCGAGATGGAGAACTGTGACTGAACGGATCTTGCTTTCACGCAAATGACAGATCGGGAAGATGAAACTACTTATTCTGATGAGACATGGAAAATCATCATGGGAAGATTGTAACCTGGATGATTACGACCGTCCATTGAATGAACGGGGCAGGAGAAATGCTGCAGATATGGGTGCCTTCCTGCTTGGGAAAACCGGCATCCCTGATCTGGTTCTCTCCTCTCCTGCCAAGCGCGCTTTCACCACTGCTGTTGTTGCCACAGAAGTCATGGGTTATCCGAAAGAAAAAATCGTAACGGACAAAGAGCTCTATTTGGCTTGGATAGACGACATTCTGCGCTCTATCTCAAAGGTCCCCGACACCATTGGCAGTTGTCTGGTTGTCGGGCACAATCCTGGATTGACATACCTGATCAACCACTTTGGAATAAGGCTCGACAATCTGCCAACTGCATCAACCGCCTGCTTTACATTTGAGGTGCAGAGGTGGAAGGAGATTACCCCGGATAAAGCACGTTTTCAATGGTTGAAGCAGGCTAAGGAGATATAAACAGGAGGGAGTATTCAACTCGCTTTCTTTTCTCTTTCAGCTTTTGTAGTATACCCTCGCCGTCAGAAAAATAGAACGGCAATGAGCAGGAGCAAGCCCATTTGTCGGCATCCGTTCTACTCCATTGCAACCTGCACGGTTTGTCCTCAGGATCGTAGGCGACAGTCAGCTCTTCAGGTTCGCACAGAAAGGATTGTCGCCACGCGTCAATATGTTCATTAATAACAGGGAGAGGATAAAGCCTCTCTTTTTGGGGATCTTGGGTGTAGATAAATGTTTTTCGTAGTCCATACTTAAAGATTTTGTATTGTATGCGACTGGACGGTTTACAGTGGGTATGCAAGACAAAACTACGGAAAGAAGAGAATAATGGAGTTGTGATATCAACAAAAAAGTAGTAATTATAAGAAAAAGATGTTGTTTGATTATTATTGACAAAAATGGGTGGCTAAGAGGGAAATATCCATTTCAAGAATAACTTTCGCCACAAGGAGGGATTCAGACCGGGGAACAAAAACGGTCAGGAGAAAGATAAAACAGAGGGGCATTGGTAAAAAAAATCAAAGTGTCGTCTCTCTACAATCCGGGAAGAAACAGTCCTATATCGTTGACAGGCCGATTAAAATGGTTGGCTACATACGAGTTGACCATCTTTCCTGCAAACATATAGAAACCGGATGCAAAACCAATATCAAAACGGGCAAGGCGGCCTATTCCGCCACACTCTGCCATTGCCGAGAAGATCGAAATGAAGATATTGCTCAGCGCAATGGAGGCAGTGCGTGCAACACGTGAGCTGATGCTCAATTCACAAAAATGGAGGATTCCAAACCGTTCGAACACTTGGGGATGACCTGGAAGACAGGCCTCCATCGTAGTTTCAAAACATCCGCCATGCGACATACGTAAATCGATGATAAGAGCACCCTTTTTCATCTCCCGGATCAGGTCGGCCGAAATACGGTAGAGATCTTTTTTGTTTACATATTGCATGGCGCCGATTACCACGTCGGCAGAACGAAAAACGTTCCTCAGCACATTGGGTTGCAGGGTAGATGTAAAGACCGTCCTTCCCAGTTCGTGCTGAATCTTTCGCAGGTTATTGATGTCGTTGTCAAAAACTTTTACAGCCGCACCCAGGGCCAGCGCAGCCCGGGCTGCCACCGTTCCGGCAACACCTGCGCCGATTATAACCACCTCGGTGGGAGAGATTCCCGGAACTCCACCAAGCAAGATACCCTTTCCTCCATGTGCACTGCTGAGCAACTCGGAGGCAATAGAGATGGAGCAGGCTCCTTCGATCTCGCTGATGGCAGTCACAAAGGGAGAGACCCAATTGTCGTCATGAATCAATTCGTAAGCCAATGCATTTATACGCTTTTCGGCCATCAGCTCCAAAGTTTCTGACGAGATAAGGTGTAAATACAGAAACGAGAAGACACTGCTGCGGGGTTTCATCATCGCCACCTCCTCGTAGGTGGGTGGTGAGATCTTCAGAATGATATCTGCCTGAAAAACATCTGCTTTTGAGTCGGCGATTCGGGCTCCCGATTCGGAATAGTACCGGTCGGAATAGTTGATGGCCAACCCTGCCTTGCTCTCAATCACCACCTGATAACCCGACTCAACAAGCAGGGTGGTTGTTTCGGGGGTGATTGCCAGCCGCTTCTCAACTTTTTGATTCTCCTTGGGTACGCCGATTACAAGCGAGACATTGTGTTTGTCGGCCTTCAACAACAATTCACGGACAACAAATTGAGCGCTTCTTAAAGGTTCGTATATCATTTTAGCAGTTTTTTTATTTCGTGAGCAATCCCCTCTACGGTAAGGTGAATCTCATCCTTTGTAATCAGACGATCGGTCTTGTAAACGATCTGTGCCTGATTGTAAAATTTCTCCCTATCTTTCAGGTGACTGGCAATGAATGCTGTCAACTCCTCCCCACTTTTTCCGGCTACGACAGGACGGATATTTTTTGACGCCCTCAGTCTGGCGGCAAGCTCATCGGGTTCCGCATGGATGTAAACAGTGATACCGGTCTCATTCATCAACCCCACATTATCGAAAAAGCATGGGGTCCCGCCACCGGTCGAGATCACGACATCCTCAATTGATGAGACCTCGATCAGTGCCTTTTGTTCAATCAGCCGGAACTCCTCTTCACCACGTTCTGCAAAAATCTCGGGAACAGTCTTGTGGTACCTGTTCTCGATAAACTTGTCCAGATCAACAAACCCGATATCGAATAACTGTGCCAGCTTCTTGCCGACTGTGGTTTTCCCAACCCCCATATATCCGATTAAATAGATCCTTATCATATTGTTAAAGCCGGTTGTATTACATCAATGGAGCAAACAATCGCATCAGTGACTCGAAAAAACGGAGTCTTATCGGCCGCTTCACCCATTCGCGCAACGACACGACCTGGGAATCGCGCTGATCCTCAACAAAAATCTCAATGGCCCTCTCCGCCACAACATGATCGTATATAAATGCCTCCACCTCAAAGTTGTGTTCAAAACTGCGTGAATCGAAATTCACCGAACCGATCAACGTGAGGGAATCATCAAACACCATCAGCTTGGAATGAAGGAATCCCTTTTCATACATGTACACCTTCACACCGCTCTCCAGCATCTCCTTTACAAACGAACGCGACGCCATCTGCACCAGGGGGACATCCGACCTTTTTGAGATGATCAGCCTGACATCCAATCCCCGGATAGCAGCTGCCTGCAATGCTTCGATCATCGATTCGGGAGGTATAAAATAGGGTGTCTGGATGAAGATACTCTTCTGGGCATCGTAAATTGCCTGAAGAATACCATGATAGATCTCCCTCTCCTCACGAAACGGACCGCTGTTTACCATTTGCAGGGATATGTCACCATAGACGGGAAGCTCCGGGAAATATCTTCTCGAAGTGATAAGGGTCTGGCTGACAAAAAACCAGTCGATAAGAAAGATCGACTGCAATCCCTGTACCCCTTTCCCTTCGATGCGAACATGGGTATCGCGCCAGATACCCCACTTCAAACCGTCGATGTAGCGGTCCGCAATATTGATGCCACCCACATAGCCAATCTGTCCGTCAATAACAATAATTTTCCTGTGATTTCTGAAATTCAAGCGTGAAGTAAACTTTGGCAGTACCACTTTCAGAAAGGGCTCGGCTTCGATACCCGCTTTTCTGAACTCCTCGAAGAATGCCCGGCTGGTTTTCCGTGAACCAAAGCTATCGTAGATAACACGCACCTCAACACCTTCAAGCGATTTTCTGATCAGCGCATCCCGAATCCTTCTACCGATATTGTCACCTTCAAACACATAGTACTCTACGTGGATGTGCTGCTTGGCATTCTCGATATCGCGAAGCAGCTCTTCAAACTTCTCTGCTGCCCGGGTATAGAAACGAACATCGTTACCGCCAAGCAACGGGGTATGGTCGAGATTTCGCAACAAGCGTATCAAGCTGGCATGCTCCGGCGGATATGAGAACTCCTCAAGCGTACCGATCTCATCGAGCGGCCGCTTCTTAAGTTTACTGTACATCCGCTTGTTTATGACCTGTTTTCTGGTAAAGTCCTGTCCGAAGATAAGGTACCAGATCAACCCTACAAAAGGGAGAAACACAAGTACCATCACCCACGAAAGTGTCTTGATGGGGTTCCTATTCTCCGAAATCACCACAATAACCACACTGATGATAGTCAATGCGTAAAGAATCTCCAGAATAAGCATCAATACACTGTTCATAGCTATTCAACTTGTAATCCTCACGGCCGACGGGATCATGCCCATACAGCCAGACAACACCAGAATGATTACCGGTATTTTCCCTCGTTTACGTCTTCCAGGATATTCAAATAAGAGTGGTAACGGCTTTGGCTGATATATCTGTTCTCCAATGCCTCTATCACGGCGCAACCGGGTTCATTCAGATGCAGGCAATTGTTGAACTTGCATTTAGCTGAGATCTTGAATATCTCGGGAAAATAGTGCGATACTTCGGCAGTTGTCATATCGATGGTTCCAAAACCTTTGATACCAGGGGTGTCAATGAGGAACCCGCCGCCATTAAGTTCAATCATCTCGGAAAATGTGGTCGTATGCATCCCCTTATTATGGTAGTCGGATATCTTTCCCACTTTCCGTGCCGCCTCTTTTTGCAACGCGTTTACGATACTCGATTTTCCGACGCCGGAATGTCCGGCAAGCAATGTAATCTTACCCCGCACCTGTTCACGCAGTTCATCCATCCCCTTCCCCGTCAGCACCGAAGTTTTGATGCTGCCATACCCGATTGTAGAATAGAGATGGATCAACCCCTCAACATACTCCTGATCATCGGAGTCATAGATATCCGTTTTGTTGAAAACGAGATGGACGGGAACACTGTACGCCTCCGCAGTAACCAGAAACCTGTCGATAAAGACAGTGGTCGTTTCAGGAAACCGTACAGTGATGCAGAGCAGGGCCAGATCTATATTGGCAGCAAGGATGTGCGCCTGTTTGGAAAGATTGGACGCACGACGGACAATGTAATTTTTTCGGTCTTCGATTTCGGTAATATAGGCAGTTCCCTCGGAATTCGTCCCGATCCTTACCTTGTCTCCCACAACCACCGGACTTGTGCTCCGGATGCCCTTAAGGCGAAAACTCCCTTTCGCCAGGCAAGGAATATCATCTCCATCGTCCGTCCTTACCAGATAATTATTGCCCGTATTCCTGATTACCAGACCCCACTTGCTTCCCCCCTCGCTCATCACTGCTTATACGGTAAGTATTTCTTTCTCCTTCTCCGTGAACTTATCGTCAATCTTTTTGATGTATTTGTCGTGGAGTTTCTGAAGTTCGTTCTCTACATCTTTACCCATATCTTCGGGCAACCCCTCTTTCACGGCTTTACGCACCTCATCGATCCCTTCACGACGGGTATTACGGATACTGATCTTGGCATCTTCCGCCTCCTGCTTGGTCTGTTTCACCAGCTGCCTGCGTCTCTCCTCGGTAAGTGGCGGAATTCCGAGGCGGATAACTTCACCGTTATTCTCAGGCGTGATACCCACATCCGAATCCATGATCGCCTTCTCGATCACTTTCAAGATATTTTTCTCCCACGGCTGAATCAGAATTGTCTTGGCATCGGGAGTCGTTACTGTTGATACGTTCGATAACGGAACGAGACTTCCATAATATTCCACCTTCACTCCGTCAAGGATACGTACATTGGCTCTCCCTGCACGAATCCGCGCAAAAGTCTCATCCAGAAACTCCAAGGTCATCTGCATCTTTTCCTCGGCATCTTTTTTGATTGTCGTAATATCCATATATGTTTTGTTTGATGTTATGTAAACAAAAATAGTGATTTTTTTTGAATAAATCCCCTATACGTGCACCAGGGTCCCGACATTCTCTCCGGAAAGGAGTTTCAGGAGGTTTCCATAACGATCCATATCAAAAACCACGATAGGCAGACCGTTCTCCTTACACATCGTGGTTGCCGTGAGATCCATCACCTGCAGACCGCGATTGTAAACCTCATCAAACGAGATCGTGTCGAACCGGGTAGCTGACGGGTCTTTTTCCGGGTCGGCCGTGTAGACACCATCCACGCGGGTACCTTTTAACATGGCATCGGCCTCGATCTCGATTGCACGTAAGGCGGAAGCGGTGTCGGTAGTAAAGAACGGATTTCCAGTTCCTCCGGAGATGATGGCCACCTCGCCGTTTTGCATCGACTCAATCGCTTTCCATTTAGAGTAAAGCTCACCAACCGGTTCCATGCGAATGGAGGTAAACACCCTGTTCTTCTGGCCAATGGCCGACAAGGCAGAACTCAATGCCAAACTGTTAATAACGGTGGCAAGCATCCCCATCTGGTCGCCTTTCACCCGGTCGAACCCTTTCTTCGAACCGCTCAGGCCCCTGAAAATATTTCCACCTCCAATTACTATGCCTATCTGCACGCCCATCGCTACAGCCTCTTTGATCTGCCGGGCATATTCTTCCAACCTTATCTCATCTATTCCGTTTCTCTTTTCTCCTGCCAGCGATTCACCGCTGAGCTTCAGTAAAATTCTGTTGTATTTCATATATTATGTTATTCAATTAATCTGAATCACTCCCGATACAATACAAACTGCACCTCCTTGAACGCATACAACCTCTCCTCATTGGTCTCAAGCGTCTTCAGCACAAGGTGTCCCGAGGGAAGGACGTTATCGATCCGGGCCTGGAACCTGCCATTAGCATCTTCATACCAGTAGTAACCGTTCACCCGGTAAAGATCAAGCATGTATTCATCTTCGATAAGCTGCTTATCTCCCCGTTGCAATCCCCTGTACAAGAGGAAAAACTCCTTCAGTAACATCTCCAGAACATACTCCCTGTCGACCTCCGTTCCCGTGATCTGTCTCAACGATATCGGATTGGGCAGTTCCGCCGGAAAATCACGCTGGTTGAGGTTCAACCCTATTCCTATAATGGAATTTTCGATTCTCTTTCCCTGTATACTGTTCTCAATGAGCACCCCTGCAATTTTCCGTTCCTCCCAGTAAATGTCGTTGGGCCATTTAATCCGTATATCGTTGACAAATTGATCCAGGGTATTCTTTATTGCCAGTGAGGTTATCCGCGAGATGATAAACTGCTCGTTGGCCGGAATTCCGGTCGGATGAATCAGCAGGCTAAACAGCAAGTTTTTCCCTTTTTCTGAATACCAGCTGTTCCCTGTTTGCCCGCGGCCAGCCGTCTGAAAATCGGCCATCACGATAGAACCCTCATCGAGGGACTCACTTTTCAACAGCTCCTTCATGTAGGAATTTGTCGATTCCGTCTCCTCCAACCGTACAATTTTCCTGTTACTGCTCAACTGATCCATAATACTCTTTTTGTCTCTTTTTGGGGAGTTTTTTTATAACCTCGTCAACCGAATGCCTGACCCATCTCTTCACCTCTTCATCCGCCATCTCGCCGGTAAGGTAGATGGTATTCCAATAGGTTTTATTCATATGGAATGCAGGCTCCACACAATTGTACTCTTCACGTAACTGAGCCGCTTTGTCCGGATCGCATTTGAGCGCTATGCACAATCTCTCCGCATCGAGCGGGATAAGGGCAAACATCTTGTCGCACACCTTCATCACCAATGTTACATCGTCAAACGGCGTGGTCGCCTCTGCTCCCGGTATGGAAAGACAATAGTTGTAAAGCTCTTCTATATTCATATCAACAACTCAACTTTATGAGGAGGCATCCATGCAACTGAAGCTTTTGCTGACGATGTTCAAAGAAACGGCAGGAAGGCATCATCGATATGTTCCAGGTCGAATCTCTCCCCGTTCCACACCAGTCCGATAATGTCGAACCGGGCAGGTTTATCGATATCCATCTCAATCAGATAGTGATTGGCGGCATCGACCATTCTACGCATGCGGGACATATCGACATAACTGACCGGATTTCCCCATTGTGTAGAGGTTCTGGTCTTTACCTCCACAAAGACAATGAACTCTTCATTTTCCGCAACAACATCAATCTCATAACCGTAAAATCTCCAGTTGCGACAGAGGATCCTGTAATTTTTCGATTTTAAATAGTTTACGGCCTCTTCCTCACCTCTTCTACCTAACTCGTTGTGTTGTGCCATAACTTGTGAAATACCGGTGGTCTCCGACCAACAGATAGTTACTGATACAAATTTATGCATTATTATTTTCTTTCGTGTTAAAATATTTTGTTTTTTTGTGCCTGAAAAGGATGTAGGACATTTTTCAGAATACTTTCTTCAAAAGGAGATGAGAACGACTAAAAAGTACATGTTAAAGGGACGACCCTCCCCGCGATCGATAAAAGCGGGGTTTACACTGAGCGAAGAGGAATACGATGTGATCAGTTTCTATTTGAAGAAGTATAAAATCAGCAACCGTTCTCGCTGGTTCAGGGAAACCATCCTGAATCACGTTCTAAAAACCATGGATATGGACTACCCCACTCTTTTCGGGGAAAATGAGATGAGAAGATAAAAGATGCTGGACGATACTTATTTCATGCGTCAGGCGCTGGCCGAGGCACAGAAGGCTTTCGACAAGGATGAGGTACCTGTGGGTGCGGTAGTTGTTGCCAACAACCGGATCATTGCCCGGGCACACAATCTGGTAGAGACGCTGAACGATGTAACTGCCCATGCAGAAATGCAGGCAATAACCGCAGCTGCCAACGTGCTGGGAGGAAAGTACCTGACCAATTGCACCCTTTACGTCACCATCGAACCCTGTCCCATGTGTGCCGCCGCCCTGGGCTGGTCGCAGATTTCACGGATTGTTTACGGCGCCGGGGATGAGAAACGGGGCTACTCGAGACTGGCCGCAGGGGTTTTGCACCCCAAAACAACTGCTTCATATGGAGTGTTGGCAGAGGAGTGTGCAACGTTGATGAAGCATTTCTTCGAGAAGAAACGATAATCACCTAAAACCCATTATCATGAAAACATTTTGCCTATTACTTTCCGCTCTCCTTCTTTTCGCCTGCGGTTCACACCAGGGCAACAGTGACACCTTTCCCCAGGTAGAAGCTATTGACCAGGCGATGCTGGCATTTGTCGATTCAGGCTATATCCCCGGAGCGGTCACCGCGGTAGTCACCAGGGAGAAGATCCTGCATCTCGGAGCTGTAGGTGTCGCAGATTACGAAACTGGATCACCCATGGAGCCCGAACAACTTTTCTGGATTGCATCAATGACAAAGCCGCTCACCGCAGTTGCCTTATTGATGCTGCAGGATAAAGGCAGCCTTTCAGTTGACGACCCGGTTTCAAAATATATTCCCGAATTTGGGGCGTTAAAAACCCCTTCAGGTAAAGCGGCCAACCTCACCATTTCTCAGATCATGAGCCATACCTCGGGTCTGCGTGAGGCGGATGCCCAAACAGCCCGGAAAGCAAAGGAGCTTGCCGACCTGATTCCGTCATACCTGAATGGACCCACACAATTCGAACCGGGCAGCAGATGGAGTTATTGCCAGTCGGGAATCAATACGGGTGCCAGAATTGTGGAGGTGGTCAGCGGATTACGTTTCGACCAGTTCCTTCAGCAACGGATATTCGAACCGCTCGGGATGAAGCATACCACCTTTTATCCTCTGCAGCTTAAGGAAGCCCGGCGTGCTGCAGGCTACATAAGAAACAACGAAAATGGTCAGTATGAGAGAACCGAAGTTAGCGAGATCTTCGGCAAACCGGAAAGTGTTCCGCTGGGAAATGGGGGGCTCTTTTCCACCGCTCCCGATTATGCCCGTTTTACACAACTGCTTTTGGGAGAGGGTATCTATAACGGCAAACGCTACCTCAGCGACGAGGCCTACTCCCGTCTCACCACGGTGGTGACGGGCGACCTGGATTGCGGTTTTCTACAGGAAGCACAATATGGAAGCCGCGGAGCTAACTATGGTTGGGGAATCGGCACCTGCATCCTGAGGGCTCCGCATCCCGGAGTGGCAGCCATGTTGTCGCCCGGATCGTTTGGTCACGGCGGTGCCTGGGGCACGCAAGCATGGATAGATCCTGTAAAGGGGGTGGCCTACATTCTGATGATACAACGTCCCGGTTTCAATTCAGATGCAAGTAATATCCGTGCCGAATTTCAACAGGTAGCATTTGACGAACTGGTAAAGGGTAGAACTGACTAGATCGACAATCGAGACCAAACCGGTTAAGAACTTTTTGTTCAGTTTGTTGTTAAGAAAGAAATCACAAAATCATTAAACAAGACAAGTATGAACAAGAAAAAAATTGCCGTATTGGTAGGCAGCCTTAGAAAAGAGTCATTTAACAGAAAAGTAGCCAAACAGCTTATTCAGCTGGCGCCCGATTCGTTGGAGCTGGAGATAGTGGAGATAGGAAAACTGCCACACTATGATGAGGATATCGATCAGAATCCGCCCGCCGAATATGTCGATTTTCGCAACAAGGTAAAAGCAGCCGACGGGGTTCTGTTCGTTACGCCTGAGTACAACAGATCGATTCCCGGCGTATTGAAGAATGCCATCGATGTAGGGTCGAGGCCTTACGGTCAGAGCGTCTGGGGAGGAAAACCGGGTGCGGTGGTCAGTGTATCTGTAAGCCCTATCGGAGGGTTCGGAGCCAACCACATCCTGCGTCAATCGATGGTATTCCTCGATGTACCCATGATGCAACAACCGGAGGGGTATATAGGAGGCGCCCATACACTCTTTGATGAAAAGGGAGTTCTTGTCAACGATGATACTCGCGCTTTCCTTAAAAGATATATGGACGCCTACGCCTCCTGGGTAAACAGCTTCTGAGTTCAAACCATCAGGGGATGGCAAAAGTAGAGTCGGTGAAATGCACCAGATAGGGTAGCGGTGGAACAGCAGTAGTGTCAACACTGATACTTGAGAACAAAATGTAGTTCTTGCCGGTTTGCATTGTACGGTTGATTACCTTTCCTTCGCTGATTCCGGTGGCATCACTCATTGTCGCTCCAGGGCTTTTTATCGTGGCTATCCTCAGATTACCCACCAGATAATCTGTCTTGGGAATAAACCAGGCGTAGTAGGTCTGTACCTCATCGGGTTCGATAATTGAATCCGTGGGGAAAAAAGTCAGTGTTGTTGACTCAGATAATGTGACATAATTGCCGGTGGCCATATTAAAGGTTGCCAATCCTTCTCCGCTCTGGCGGTTTAGGATCCAATTCGTTGAAGGATTGGTTTGCAGTGCAACCGAATGGAGGTCAGTTACAGGTGTTGTGCCCACATTCTTCAGGTGTAGTGTCATCATCGATCCAAAATGCTGGAAAGGGATTGATATGTTCTCCATATCGGGTTCAATCACCTTCTTACCCCAGAGGGAGAAAACTATGGCCTGGTCGGCAAGGGTCGACTTGTAGTCATATTGGTCCGTCGGCAGGATGGCTATGGTAGGATCTCCGGCGTCCAAGACGCTCCCTACAGTTTTGAAGGGCCATCTGCCACTTCTGAATCCATAGAGTGTATATGGGCTTTCGGTATCGATTCCAACGGGAATCTCAACGGTAAAGAAGGCTGTCTTACCCTCAACACCTACACTGTCAACATTCGCAATATTGCTGTATTTAGTGCCGTCCTGTTCAAAGCTGTACTGAATTATATCGGTCGTGTCCCATCGGAATCCAATCGTTTTGACGATGGTAGTTCCATACTCCTCCAAAGAGCCACGTGTCCCTACAGGTTCATCGAATGAAGCGGTTACCTGCAGCACCTTGCCCTTAGGCAGGTCGGGAAGCTGATCGTTCCAATATTCAATTGTCTCGCTGCTGCAGCCGGCCAGAACAAGAGCTACGGCTGCCAAAAGAAATAATCTAAATTTCATATTCATTTTCAGTTTTTTAGTAGGGTTAAAATTGATCCCATATCACCATAGCTCTCCGTCCATATCACCACCATTACCGCCAGTACTGGCCAGAAAGGTCTGTTCGGTTTCAATATCAATCACGTCGATCTCGGGAGCAACATAAGTTTCCGGCAGATCCTGTACAAGCAGGAATCTCTCTCCAACGCCCGGCATAATTTGCAAATTGTTGTGCATAACGATACTCTTTAGTAGATTTATAAAATTGTTAAACGTAAAACTATCGTAACAAATGTGTGCTGCATGCTCATCTATTTGTTGTATAAATGTTAAAGATAAAGCGTGCTTCATTTAGTGCGGTAAAAGTAATATGCCAACATGGAGAGATGTTAGGACTGAACGGACATTTTTTTGTATTTTCTAATCAAAAAAGGTTGTTAAATTATAACTACAGAAGCATATTACATATATAAATATCTATATATGTGATGCTTATATATAAAAAAAATCTTTATGGTTTTTTCAAAAAAAAGAATCCTGAAAGAGGGTATTACAAAAGGAGACAAAATCGACTATCCATGTGAATATCTGCACATTACAAACATAAAACAGATTGTCCCGATCTCAATCCGGGGATCAACGATCGGCACAATCTGTTCAAATCTGCATATATCAGTCAGTTCCGTTATTCCTGGTATAACTTTCACACCGGATTATCAATCCAGACATACTGTATGGATATTACCTCCGGCAAGGCTGCGTCACTCTATTATATCTTTAAAAAGATCTTTTTCTTATAAAGGATATATAAGAAGAGCCAGCCGATTACCACATAACCTGCAGCCATGATCAACGGAGCCCAAGTTTCAGGAAACAGGGAGGCAAGCCCCTTGAAGAAGAACCTGGTTGCACTATCCCATCCAATAATCTTGTTCGCAAGATAGATGGTAATGGGATTCATGCCAATCACTACAAAGAAAAATGCCCACTTCTGAAATTTCCATACGTCGATGATCAGGTAGAAAATTGCCAGCAGCAGCATGCTCAAACCACCCACCCAGCAGACGAAGGAGCTCGACCACAAGTTCTTGTTAATCGGAAAAGCCAGATTCCACACCTGACCTATAACCATAAGCAGCACTGCCGCCACGGCGAGATATAACACCTTCTTCATCGGTTTCAAACCAGTCATCAGAAACTCGCCGGTAAGCATCCCCAGTAGAGCAGTACCTACAGCTGCAATGGTAGGCAATATCCCTTCATTGTCGCCAATCTCGTAGCAACAGAACCTGCCGGGCAACAGGAGCCGGTCGACATAACTCGAGATATTTCCCCTCATGGAATAGTGATCGGGGTCACCCAGGTCGGGCGCTTTGAACAACACAAACAACAGCCAGTAGAAAATCAGGATTGCGCCGAACCACAGCAGACGGATCTTCGTACTCTTCGTGTTCATAAAGAGAAGCGCCGCAAACATCCAGGCCAGTCCAATTCTCCCAAGCACACTTGCATAACGCATATGGACCAGATCGAAACTCAATCCGTTGTTATAGATTATCCCTATCAGGACCAGCAACAATCCCCGCTTGAAGATATGACGGTATAGCGATCTGCTTCCGCCGTCGGCACTCAAACGTTTCTTAGCCGAGAATGGGAAAGAGACGCCTGCTATAAACAAAAACAGTGGAAAGATCATATCATATGCATGAAATCCGTGCCACGCCACGTGTGACATCTGATTGGCCCACCATTGCAATGCAGGGATACCTGTCAGTGATCCCAATAAAATGAATACCTCTTCCGCCCCCATGATCCAGAACATATCAAATCCGCGAAGGGCATCCAGCGATTTTAATCTTTCGGGTTGCTGCTTTTCAATTTTTTCCATGATGTTATTCTACATTTTTCTCTATTGTGTTTAAATTGTCGTACGTTATCCGGACAGAGTTGGTCACCATGTTTGCTGAAGAATCGTTCAGTATGCTTGTCGCCTCACCATTGCAGTTCGTGAAATAGACATAGTGCCCCATATCATAAAACCGGTAAACCTTGCAACCATCGTGTTCAAACAGGTAATCCACCTGATACGACCGGTTGTTTTCGGGAATTTCCGTAGTGACTGGAGAAGGGTAGAAGATGGCACAACCGGACATTACGGTCACAATCATGGTAAATATCAATATTCTGGTAAAGATTTTCATGATGCAAAGATAAAAACTTTGTATTATTACGTACATTTTTTTATTAATTATTGAGCCATCCGATAACACTTTGAATGAAATATGTATATTTGCGAATCATTTAACACAGTGTGGTAAATCTACTGTCGTGTGACTGCTAAATCACCTTAAACATATGGAAATAATTAATGATTTCCTGATCACGCTGCACAACTATATCGGGGGGCACTACTGGTTCGTTTTTCTTCTGCTGGGTACTGGCGCCTTTTTTACCATCTACCTCAGGTTTCCCCAAATCCGTTATTTCCGACATGCTATCCGAATTCTAAGGGGGCGATACGACAAAACGACCGACAAAGGGGATACATCTCATTTTCAGGCACTGGCAACCGCGCTATCGGGGACGGTCGGCACTGGAAATATTGCCGGAGTGGCACTGGCCATCCACCTGGGGGGACCCGCAGCTATCTTCTGGATGCTGCTTACCGCATTTCTGGGCATGTGTACAAAATTTGTAGAGGTGACACTGTCGCACAAGTATCGCGATTTCGACGAGAAGGGCATGGTTGCAGGTGGCCCGATGTACTTCATGAAGAAACGGCTCAACATTACCACTAAAAAGGGATATCAAATTAAAACCGGCTACTGGATTGGAGGTTTCTTTGCAGTTGCGACAATCCTCTCCTCGTTCGGATCGGGTAATCTGCCTCAGATAAACAGTATCTCCAACTCCATCTTCGCTACTTTCGGCATCAGCCATCTTCTTACCGGAGCCGTGATGGCCATTCTCCTTGCCATGATAATTATCGGCGGGATCAAACGGATAGCCAAGGTGACCGAACGGCTGGTGCCTTTTATGGCCACCCTCTATTTTGCAGGGGCAATAGGTGTTATCTTGTTTAATTATCAAAACATTCTTCCCTCCTTTATCTCAATATTCAGTGACATTTTTACCGGAACGGCAGCTACCGGCGGCTTTCTGGGAGCAGGTTTTGCTTTCGCTTTTAACCAGGGTGTCAACAGGGGGTTGTTCTCCAACGAATCGGGACAGGGGTCTGCTCCGATTGCTCACGCTGCAGCCAAGGCGCATGAACCAGCCTCCGAGGGGATGGTCGCAATTCTGGAACCCTTTATCGACACCATCATTATCTGCTTCCTGACCGGGATTGTGCTGTTATCGTCAGGGGTATGGAAGGAAAAAATGCCCAATCAGTTTCAAAAAACGGATATTGAGGTACTGGCTACATTATACAGTGAAAACAATCCGTCCGATGCATTGAACCTCGGAAATCACCTTAACCGGGGTGACAAACTGCCGCTTTTCAACGGAACGCTTTATGTTGAGAAGGGAGAGATCAGGGAGAATGTATCCATCATCCACGCCCGTTCACTGGCAGACGATGTGCGGGTATTGGAATCGGGGCAACCCTACACCGGCCAAATCGATGTTATCAACGGAAAAGTGACCAACACCTCCAACACCATAACGTTCCAGGGAACATCACTTATCCACAGCGCACCTCTTACTGCAACAGCCTTCAGCAAAAGCTTTCTTGGTGATTTCGGGAAATATATCGTCTCCATCGGACTGCTTCTCTTCGCCTTCTCCACCGCCATTGCCTGGTCCTATTACGGCGACAGGGCTGTGACCTATCTCTTCGGTGCCAGGTATGTGATGGCCTACCGGATAATCTTTGTCGCAGCATTCTTTTTCGCATCATTTACCGATACCACCATTATCTGGAACGTATCATTGCTTACCGTAGCATTTATGGCGGCTCCCAACCTCTTTGGACTCTTGGTGCTTCACAAAGAGGTAAAATCTACTATCAGGGATTACTGGAGCGGATTCAGGCAAGAATACCCAAACGAAAAAACGCCCGGTGAATAATCCTGGTTGAATCTATCCTTTACGGTTTCAGAACAATTTTTGTTAAATTATTTCAATAAACAATTTTTGTTCCTAAATTTGCTCCACAAAGCGACGTCTGATGGATTCATTCTCTTCGGTACACTATTTTAATAAATTGTTTAACGACTATTACGATCGTTTCGTCCGTTTCGCATCGGGATATGTAAGAGAGAGACAGGTCGCTGAAGATATTGTATCTGAAGCCTTTACAGTTTATTGGGAGAACAGGAAGAATCTCTCTCCCGATTCAAATCCCCCAGCTTATATCCTGTCGGTTGTCAAGAACAGATGCCTCAATCACCTGCAACACATCCAGGTCCGTCAGCGCGCGGAGAAAGAGATTAACGAGCATACCGAGTGGTTATTATCCATAAAGATAAATTCATTGCAAGCCTGTGATCCCGATTTTATCTTCTCCGATGAGATCGAGAAAATCGTTGCCTCCACCCTCGAGAGTCTTCCTCAAAAAACCCGTCAGGTGTTCATGCTGAACCGATATCAGGGATTATCGTACAGGGACATTGCCAGCCAGATGGATCTGAGCATTAAAGCCATTGAGTTCCACATCTCGAAAGCCCTATCCCAACTCCGTTTTTCATTAAGGGACTTTATCTACCTGCTTCTTTTTTTACTTTATTTTCATTAAAAGTATACATTTTTATTAGGGTAAAGTGATCCTGAACTGTTTTCTATATACAGGATGAAAAAAACACGTGAATAAAGAACTTCTATACCGTTTTTTTGAGGGGAAGACTTCTGTTAGTGAGGAGAAACAGATAAAAGAGTGGCTGGATGCCTCTGAAGATAACCGTCATATATTTTTTCTGGAACGAAAAATGTATGATGCTATCCTGCTGACAACCCATGACAGTACACAGAAAAAGAATCGGAGTGCCCTCTTGTCGCCCTGGACTAGCGGTGCCGCTGCTGCTCTCCTGTTGATCATACTTGGAGGATTGTATCTGCTCGGCCAAAATAGAGCGGCAGAGTCGTACAACAGGCTGATTGTACCGCCCGGTCAACGGATCAACCTTATCCTCTCCGACAATTCGAACGTCTGGCTCAATTCAAATACCGAATTCCGCTATCCGACAGTATTCTCAAAGAAGGAGAGGACAGTATACCTTAATGGTGAAGCCTATTTCGAAGTAAGCAAAAACGTAGAAAAGCCATTTATTGTCAGAACCGGTCAGGGAGATATCCGGGTAACCGGCACATCGTTCAACGTGGAGGCATACTCGCAGTTCAATACATTTGAGACCAGCCTCTTTGAGGGGGGAGTGGAGATTTACAGAAACGAGACAAGGATTGCCGCACTGCAACCGAATCAAAAGGCGATCCTCTCCAACAATAAACTGGTTGTATCGGCAATCGAGGATACCGACCACTTCCTATGGAAAGATGGATTGATTGCTTTCAACAACAAGCCGCTGCACGAGATTCTCCTATCGCTCGAGAAATATTTCGATACAAAAATTGAACTTGAACTGAAAAGTTTACCCCAACATACATACACTGGAAAATTCCGTCAATCTGACGGTATTGACCATGCATTACGGGTATTGCAACGGAGTATCCATTTCAGATACGACAGGGATGATGAGACGGGAATAATCTATATCAGGCGTTAAACTGGGCCGAAGAAGCACTCTCCGATCCTGCTAGTGCCAAAAAAAATAAACGTTCAAAACATATAATCTGGATTTGCCTATGAAGTGAAACCTACTTATAAAAACGAAAGAAGACAAAAAGAAATCGGCAAGCGCTGCAACGCTCACCGATTACGTGTTTTCGTCAACACAACCTGGAAATTTTCTATGTATTAACTAAAAACAATTACAAATGTATGAAGAAAAACTATTCATTGGGTAATCATTTAACCGGAAAAGTACCCATTAAACATTTTTTATTGATTATGCGAACAACCGTTATTTTATTGTTTACCTGTGTCTTTTGCTCAATGGCCGAATTGAGTTACACGCAAAATGCCCGGGTAACTATCAATAAACAGAATGCAACTCTCAAGGAAGTATTGAACGAAATTGAGAAACAGACTGATTACCTTTTCGTTTACAGCAACGAAATAAATACGAACGAGAAAGTATCGGTGAAGGCTAAGCAGCAGGCTGTATCCAAAGTACTCAACTCTCTTTTGAAAGATCAGGATGTCGACTATACCATGGAAGGCAGTCACATCATCCTCGCCAAAAAGAGTGAAGAGGTGTCGCCTGCAAAAGAGGTTGCCTCAATCGAACAACAGAAGAGGAGAATTACCGGTACTGTGGTTGACAATACAGGAATGCCCATTATCGGAGCCAACATTCTGGAAGTGGGTACCACCAACGGTACCATTACCGATATCGACGGTAACTTCGTTCTGAATGTAGCGGACAATGCAACAATCACCGTTACCTATATCGGTTACCTGAACCAGACGATCCAGACCGCAGGCAAGTCGAACTTCAGCATCATCCTATTGGAAGACACTCAGGCACTGGATGAAGTTGTGGTGATCGCATACGGTTCTGTCAAGAAGAAAGACCTGACAGGTGCAGTATCTTCGGTCGACCCGGGCGTTATCAGCAAACAGTCCAACTCGACAGTCTCCAGGGCATTGGAAGGTGCTGCTCCCGGTATTCAGGTTGCATCTATCGACGGACAGCCCGGTGTTGACATGGGTATCCGTATCAGGGGTGCAAGTTCCGCCAGCCAGAACAGTTCAACCGCGCTCGTCGTGATTGACGGAGTACCGGCTCAGACCAACAACGCACTCTCCTCCATCAATCCAAAGGATATCGAGAACATCACCGTATTGAAGGATGCTGCATCAACAGCACTTTACGGTTCTCGCGGTGCAAACGGTGTTGTGTTGGTAACCACCAAGAAGGGAAACAAGGGGAAAGCCAAGATCGCATTTGAAGGACGTTGGGGTATCAACCAGATTGGCCCTTTCAAATATGAGAAAATTTCAGATCCCAAGGATATTTACGAACATGCCTGGTTGGCTATCTACAACAAGGTGAGATACGGAAGCACCCAGAACTATACAACCAATGTAAAAAATCCGAACATGTCACACGAGGAGGCTGCATTGTTCGCCAGCCAGCACCTCTTTGACTATACCGGATCGATGACCAATTTCCAACGCAATGCTTTGGGCAACTTCATGCCATACAGGGTACCTGGTGCAGTCTACACCCCCACCGGTGAAGGAGCCACAGCCAGTTCTACCATGAGCGGAGCATATCTGGTCAACCCCGACGGTAAATTGAATCCCAATGCAGAACTGCTTTACAGGGATCATTATGATGACTTCTTCCTCGAAAACAGACAGCGTCAGGAGTACAATATCAACGCCAGCGGCGGTTCCGATAAATCCGACTATTTCGTTTCGTTGGGCTATCTGGAAGATCCTTCATACATCCGCGGTTCGGAATTTGAACGCTACAATGTCCGTTCCAACCTGAATTCGCAGCTGCTCGACTGGTTGAAGATAGGTGCAAACATGTCTTACACCAACAGGAGAACCCAATCTCCCGCTACCCGTTATGGACGTAACCCAGGGTCGGCCGTAGCCAACGTCTTCCGCTGGATCAACGGACAGAATCAGCTGACCCCGTTATATGCACACGACGAGAACGGCAAGATTATTTACAATGCAGATGGTTCAAAGAAGGTGCATGAGGCACCGGGCATGACCTACTCTCCGCTGGGTCCGACAGCAGGTCCTCTCACTACGGCCAACCTGATTCAGATTCTGGACAAGGACCTTGACGAGACCGTTTCGAATGATCTCTCCATGAGAGGTTATGCAGAAGTCAAGTTTTTGAAAGACTTCACCTTTACCACCAATATGTCGTTGGATCGCGTAGGCGAAATCAGAACAAGATATTGGAACAAGGAGACAGGAAGCTCAGTCAGTGAAGGTGGTGCTCTCGGTAAGGTTTACCAGAACTTCACAGTCCTGAATACACAACAGTTGCTCAACTACAACAAGGAGATCGATCTCCATCATGTTGATGTAATGTTGGGACATGAGTTCAACAAGTACAACCGCGACAACCTGAACTACAACTCGGCCTACTCACTGATTCCCGACTTTCTGGGATATGTCAACTTTGTAGGAAGATATACTGGCGGTACCTTCTCAACTCCGGGCGGGGGTTATTCCGTTAATGCAATGGAGAGCTATTTTGGAAGGGCAAACTATATCTACAACGACAAATACTACGGTGAATTGTCGTTGAGAAGAGACGGCTCCTCGAAATTCAAATATAAAGAAAACAGATGGGGTACCTTCTGGTCGGTTGGTGCAGGCTGGAGAATCAGCCAGGAAGAGTTCATGCAAGGTACCAGCCACTGGTTAAACAACATGAAACTCAGGGGAAGCTACGGCGTAATCGGTAACCAAAGCGGTATTTCCGACCATTCCGGCTACCAGACATGGGGTTATAGCGCTTCGTACCAACAGACAACCGCAGGTACAGGTATACCCGCCAGTTACAATATAACTAAAGGTAGCTTTGTAAACGATGCACTTACCTGGGAAAATGTACATACGTTTGATGTCGGTATCGACTTCAATGTATTCGACAGGGTACACGGTACGGTGGACTATTTCTTGAAGAATACGGTCAACTCTGTATGGTCACAACCCATCCCATACTCTTTGGGACAGTCGAGTCTGGACAAGAACAGTGCAAAACTGCGCAACAGAGGTGTTGAAGTTGAATTGGGCATCGATATCATCAAAAACAAGGATTTCTACTGGAACGTCTCTTTGAACGGTGTTCACTACAGGACCATCCTGACTGCAGTACCTGCCGGTGTAGGCACCGCTGAACTGGACGGCAATTTCACTGCCGGTATTGACTCTTGGGGTGCAACCGGAGGAGCAAACACTGGTGGCAATATCGCCTATCTCAGGGGTGTTGGCAAAGACTTCTTCAACCTCTACTTCTACAAATACGGAGGTGTGGATCAAGAGACCGGTCTTCCCTTATTCTACGCAAGGGTAACTGAAAAGAAGAAAAATGACGGACACTTTGCTGAATATGCAGTGGGAGACGTGGTTAAAACCACCAACTACAGTCTTGCAGACAGATTCGAGATGGGTAGCGCCACACCCGACTGGATTGGCGGTTTCACAACCTCGGTCAACTACAAGGAGTTCGACCTGATGGTCAATCTGGCCTACCAGATTG
Source organism: Petrimonas mucosa (assembly GCF_900095795.1). NCBI lineage: Bacteria > Pseudomonadati > Bacteroidota > Bacteroidia > Bacteroidales > Dysgonomonadaceae > Petrimonas > Petrimonas mucosa. The sequence continues at coordinate 1,120,337 of NZ_LT608328.1, read as the reverse complement.
GAGGTAAATTCCTGAGCGTGGAGTACGCAAACGGTCTTTACAGAAGTGACAAAATCGGCTCGGCACTCTCTGCTGAACTGATTGGTAATACCTGGACACCCGAACGCACTGATGCATATTTCCCGATGGTGATGTATGGCAATACCTACGGAGATGGAGCAACAATTGGTAGCTGGGCTTATACAGACATGGCACTTTTTGATTCGTCTTACCTGAATGTGAAGAATATTACACTGGGATATTCACTTCCCAAAAATCTTCTCGGCAAACTCAGCCTTTCCAACGCACGCCTTTTCGCTACTGCCGACAACGTATTCATGTTCACTGGACATGCAGGATTCGACCCGCGCATGTCACTGGTAGGTGGATTGGAAGTAGGAGCTTATGCTTTCCCCTACATGCGGACTATCTCATTTGGTATTGACTTAAGTTTCTAATTTAAAAAGACTATAAACAATGAAAAATAAAGTTCTATCCTTAATTGTTGCACTCTCCTTTCTTTTGATTGGATGTGCTGACCAATTGGAAATTACTCCCCCTAACAGCATCACGGATGAGCAGATCATGAAACTGTTGGAATCAGGCAATGAGGCCCAAATTGACATGATCCTGGGAGGTATGGCCAACCAGATGCCACTGTTGTTTAAGGCAGGCGGTATCAAGGATACCGGAAGCGATATCCGTTACAATACACCGCAGGGCCTGATGGTGATGCGTAACCTGGAAGCCAACGACATCGTCTTTGGCACAGCACACTCCACCGCATTCGGTGCAGATGAATACAATTTCAGGGATTTTACCTCCAGCTCAATCGACAAGAACAAACCCTACTGGTTTTTTGCTTGGAACATCATCACCACAGCCAATAAACTGCTTTTTTATCTGCAAGATGATAACGTAGTGAATGCAAACAACAAATTGAAGGATTATAAGGCAAGAGCATTGACCATGCGGGCATATGCATACAACTTCCTGATGGAAAACTACCAGGATGCCTATTTGCAAGGTGGTAAAAACAAATTGGGAATCATGCTGTACGACACCTTCTCGCCCACACAGCAGATGAAAGCGAGAGCAAGCAGCGATGAGACCTATAGCTTTATCAAGAAAGACCTGAATGATGCTATCGCTCTTTTCAAGTCAGCAAATATCGGCATCACGGAAAAGACGACCGACATCGACCTGGGGGTTGCAAACTTCATCCTGGCACGTGTTTCTCTCTGGACCGGCGATTGGGCTAAAGTTATCGAGGCTACGAATGTCATCCTGGCTGAAAAACCGTCATTGATGACGCAGGAGATGTATGGTGGCAAAAATACCGGCACGGACGACAACCCGGTATTTCTGCCTGAAAGCAACGGTTTTCTCAATAACACGATCAATCCTGAAGTGATGCTGGGTTGGCCGGTTGGAGAAGCCAACACCACTCACAACGCCTGGATGAATCCTTTTGGAACAAGCCAGGGAGGTCTTTCAGGCCTCTATCAACGCATCGACAACAGGCTATACGAAAAGATTTCGGATAACGACTTCAGAAAAGATGCATTCCTGGGTAATACCGCTTTTGGAAGCTATATCTATCCTCCCAACAATGTAGAAGGGCAAATTCCCTCCTATATCAACCTGAAGTTTGCCGCAACCCACGGTATGGGAAGCAATATTTCAGATCGTACACAAGTAGGAAGGGTTACCGACATCTATATGAGAACCTCCGAATTGCTGTTGATGAAAGCTGAAGCATATGCCCAGCAGGGAAATGACACAGAGGCCAAAAATGTACTGAACACTCTGCTGGCAGCCAGAACCAAAGAGGGAGCTCCTACCCTTACGTGCGACAACTACCCTGCAATGCAAGGGCTGACCGCAATGCAAATGGTACAGCTACAGTACAGAATCGAGCTTTGGGGCGAAGGAGGATATGAATTCTACAACAACAAAAGGTGGAATATCCCTGTAGACAGAACCAGCTCGGCCAACCACGTCAACAAGGGTACATACAGTGTAGCTGACATGACGTTGGATATACCCGATGACGAGATGTTCTACAACCCATATTGTGAACAGAACTAATCCATATCATCTACAACAGGGATTTGTATAGAATGATATAAACCCATTAATCTGATAATAGGAGCTTTTTGAACAGTCTGCTGCTCAATTGCTCCTATTATTTTTATCTTTTCACGCTCAGAAAATACCGTGGCTAATCAAAAGCTCTTTTAGTGCGGAGGTACGGAGATGTGAGATGAGAACGATTTTGCTTAACAAATAAAAACAGGAATATTATTCAAAAAAATATGGACAGACGATCCTTTATCATTCGCAGTGCGGCACTCTCTGCAGGTCTCGTGGTCACTGGCGGCATCCCGTTGCTGGGGGCAGACGCTGCCGAGGTGAACAGTGGAAAAGGTGCAGGCGACATCTATTCCACATTCAGTGAGCCGGATGCCAGATTCCATCCCTTTGTAAGATGGTGGTGGAACGGCAACAAGGTAGAAAAAAATGAAATTATCAGGGAGTTACGCCTGTTAAAAGAGGCAGGTGTGGGAGGAGTGGAAATCAATCCCATCTCTTTCCCCTCAACAGGCGACGACCTCGGTATCAAGTCGCTACGATGGCTTAGCGACGAGTGGATCGAGATGCTGCAGGTAGCCTTCAGTGAGGCCAAAAGATTGGGCATGACCTGTGACCTGATCGTAGGTTCGGGCTGGCCTTTCGGTTCCGAAACATTACCTCCGGACGAACGGGCCCAAGTAGCGTTGATCTTCGCTGAAACCCTCGAAGGCCCTATGGAGTATGAGGTATCGCGTTACCATATCTTCCGCGAAACAGATCCGGGGGTTACCGACACCTTCCCCGGTAGAACATTCGAGATTCTCTCCCTTAAACTTGTACCAGATCCTATGGAGAGCCTCAACCAGGTGATCGAATTATCTGATTGGCGCGATCAGGAACGCTTCGTGATCAAGGTACCGGAAGGCAAACATGTTTTTTACGCTCTGGTGAAAGTGAACTCTTTTGCCTCTGTCATCAACGGTGCGCCGGGTGCCGCAGGTCCTATACTAAACCATATGGACAAGGCAGCGGTGAAAAAATACCTGAATCACATGTCCGATACCATCCAGAAAAAGATTGGTCCGCTTTCCAACCACCTGAGGGCGCTCTTCACCGATTCGATGGAGCTGGAGGGTTGCAACTGGTGCGAAGATTTTGCCGATGAGTTCAAAAAGAGAAGGGGTTACGACCTGATGCCCTACCTTCCCTTTACCATGTTTAAGGTAGGGCGACTGGGAGCAGTGGTGGACGAGAAGTATGGCGTGACCAAAAGCCCGGAATTTGAAGAGATCATTCGCCGGGTGCGTTTCGATTTTGAGTATACCAAAGCTGAACTGCTCTATGAAAGATTTACCGAAACCTACCTGGAATGGTGCCGCGAGCAGAATGTAAAATCGAGGGCGCAGGCCTACGGAAGAGGTTTCTTCCCGCTGGAAACAAGTCTGGGGTATGACATCCCTGAAGGAGAATCGTGGACAACCAACTGGCTGCGTCACAAACTGGGTGAAGAGATGTCCGACCAAGACTACCGCAGGGGTCGGGGTTACACCATGATCAACAAATATGTCTCATCGGCAGCACATCTTACTGGCAAAAGGGTAGTCAGCTGTGAGGAGATGACCAATACCTATCTTGTCTTTAACGCTACGTTAGAGCTGTTGAAAATCGGTTCCGACCAGGCCATCATGTCTGGAATCACCCACTCCATCTGGCACGGATTCAACTACTCTCCACCGGAAGCACCCTTCCCTGGATGGGTACAGTATGGTTCCTACTACAACGAAAACAACAACTGGTGGCCCTATTTCAAGTACCTCAACCAGTATAAGGCTCGCATCTCATCCTTGCTGCAGCAGGCCGACATGTATACCGACATGGCCATACTGCCGGCCAACTACGACATGTGGGGGGAGATAGGTGTCCAGACCGATCCTTTCCCCGAGAAACTGAATGTGCCCTACACCTCCATCCTCTGGGAATCGATCAACAAGAACGGAGGTGCCGCCGATTACGTAACCGAGAAGATTATTCAGGATGCGACGGTCGAAAAAGGAAAACTTTGCTATGGACCCAAGAAATATGGCATTCTCTTTTTGCCGGAGGTAAAGAGCATGTTTCCGGAGACCATGGCCAAACTGTATGAGTTTGTCAGCAAGGGTGGCAAGATCTACTCCATCGGATGTCTGCCGGAAAAATCCCTTGGTCTGAACAATTACCAGGAGAATGACAAGAAAGTAAGCCGATTGGTTGAAAAGCTCCGTGCCTTTCCCGACCGTTTCGTGCTAATCTCCAAACCGGATGACCTTCGCTATCTGGAGTGGTATACCGGTTTGCAGCAGCAATATAGGCTACCGCACTACCTGGAGATCGGACAGCCCGACCGTTACCTGATGCAGACACGTTATCAGGCGGACGACAAGAGCGAGATCTTCTTCTTTGCCAATGCCCACAAACATGAAGGCAGAAGCAGCCGCATCACCTTCTCACGGGAGATAACCAATGGACGTTACCCCTGGCTACTGGACCCGGAAACGGGCAGATCATACCGGCTGAAACTTGAGGGGAACAGCCTGCAACTCAACCTGGGCCCGGCAGAATCCCGAATTATCGTCTTCAATAAGGAGAAGAACGGCTCCTACTGGGAAGAGCTCCCTTTAAACCATCCTGCCGCAGAACAACAGAACGACAACTGGGAGGTAGAGTTACGCCACAGCCGGGAGAATTGGGTGACAAACCTCAAGATGACGGAACTGAAAGACCTCAAGGATACCGACTATCTCCGTTTCACCGGCACGGCGGTCTACAAGAAACGGATCAATATCCGCAAGAAAGGAACAATCCTGAACCTGGGCAAGGTGGCCGGCGTATCGGAGCTGTTTGTCAACGGCAAATCGCAAGGGGTCAAGTGGTATGGCAACCGCATCTACAAGCTGGATGATGTGAAGATCGGCGAAAATGAGATTGAGGTACATGTCGTCACAACCATGGGTAATTACATGCAGACATTGACCGATAACCCCACTGCTCAGAAATACACCAACCGGAAGGGCCGGGAACAGGAGATTCAATCGATGGGGCTGATCGGGCCCGTAATGGTCTATTAAATTAATGAAAAGGTACCCCAAATCAAACCGAAAATTTCATGCAATCATAACAAACATAAAATATAAACCAATGAAAAGAATAAAAGCTATCTTTCTAACACTGGCACTGCTCTCTGTTCTGCACCTGTCGGCAGCGGAATATAAAGCATCCTACTTCGGTATTAAATCCAACGGAACAACACTGAACACCACCTCCATACAGAAAGCGATCGACTATATCCACGAAAAGGGAGGTGGCACGCTGGTTTTCTACGTGGGACGGTACCTTACAGGCACCATCGAACTGAAATCCAACGTCCATATCGTGCTCAAGGAGGGTGCCATACTGGTGGGATCGACCAACATCTACGATTACAATATCGACAATCCACCCTACACTGCACTGGTCTATGCCAAAAATGCCTCAAATATCTCGATCAGCGGCAAAGGGGTGATCGACGGCCAGGGGGCTTCGGTGGCGTACAACCTGGTTGATCAGGTACATAAAGGGATCATCGAGGATGAGCTGAAACTCGACCGTCCCGCACAGAGAAGGCCGAAAGGGATCTATCTGCGCGAGTGCAAGAATGTGGAAATAAAAGAGATCACCATCAAGAATACGGCAGACTGGGTTCAGGTCTATGATCAGTGCGAGAAGCTGTTGATCGACAAGATTACCGTCGACAGCAAGGTGTTCTGGAACAACGACGGGCTCGATATCGTCGACTGTAAAGATGTTGTGGTGAGCAACTCCTTTATCGATGCATCGGATGATGCCATCTGTTTCAAATCGCACGACAAGAACAAGCGGTGTGAAAATATCGAAGTCCGCAATTGTGTGGCCCGCTCAAGCGCCAACGGTATCAAGTTCGGCACCGTCACCTCGGGTGGATACAAAAATATCCGCATCATCAATAACAAGGTGTACGATACGTTCCGCTCAGCCTTCACCATTGCCGCCCCCGACGGTGGCAAAGTGGAAAATATCTTTGTCGACAGCCTCTATGCCTACAATACCGGCAATGCCATTTTCCTGCGCATCGGGAAACGGTGGAACACCGACCGGCAAGGGACCATCGACAATGTCACCATCCAGAATATGTACGTGGAGATCCCGGCCACCAAACCCGACACCGGCTACGGCTACGAGGGTCCGATCGAGGATCTTCCCCGGAATGTTTCTCCGGCCATCATCCACGGTATTCCGGGTGTTGATATCAACAATGTCACTTTGCGCAACATCGAGATCGTATACCCGGGTGGCAGCAATCCAAACTATGCCTATCGCGGAACTAAACCAGCAGATCTGGATGGAATTCCCGAAATGGTTGAAGCCTATCCCGAATTTTCACAATGGAAAGAGTTGCCGGCCTGGGGACTCTATGTGCGCCATGCCAGCAACCTCACCCTCGAGAATGTAACGTTCACGGCAAAGGAGAAGGAGTATCGTGCGGCAGTTGTATTTGACGACGTGAAGAGAGCAGCCTTGTCCGGTGTCAAGTACAATGTTCCGGGTGGAGGAAAGAAGCTTGTCAAGCACAAATCTACCCAGATCATCCAAAAATAAGCAAAAGCCAGATTCATTTATCAAACAGCAATAATCATGAATAAGATAAACCTGATTTTCTCACTTATATTTGTCCTGTTTGCCACGCATCTCCCGGCAAAAGATTACTATGTAGCCGATTTTGGCGCCAAAGCCGACGGAATTACGGTCAACACGCGAACCATTCAACGGGCAATCGATTACATCAACCAAAATGGCGGTGGCCGTCTCGTCTTCCAGGTTGGCAATTACGTTACCGGCACCATCTATCTGAAATCGAACGTAACGTTGCACCTGGAACCTGGAGCAACCATCCTGGGATCTACCAATCCCCTCGATTATGTGATCGACCCCAAGGTGAAATGGTCTTCCATGATCTTTGCCATCAACCAGGAAAATATCGGCATTACCGGCAAGGGAACCATCAACGGCCGCGGATTCACTACGGCCAACAACCTGGTCAGCCTGATTCACCGCGGTGTTTTTGAGGATGAGCTTATGCTGGACAGACCGAGGGAGTGGAGACGCCCCGAGAATATCTATTTCCGGGAGTGTGTCAACGTCACCATCACCGGCATCACCCTTCGTGACCCGGCAAGCTGGAACCAGACATATGACCAGTGCAAGAATGTATATGTGGATGGCATCTACGTGGACAGCAAAGCCTACTGGAACAACGACGGAATCGATATCGTGGATTGTGACGGGGTAATCATCAAGAACTCCTACTTCGATGCGGCGGACGATGTGATCTGTTTCAAGTCGCACGATGCCAACAGCATTTGCCAGAACGTGGTAGTGGAGAACTGCGTGGGACGCTCCAGCGCAAATGGGATCAAGTTCGGCACCGTATCACGTGGTGGGTTCCGGAACTTTAAGATCAAAAATGTAACCATATTCGACACCTTCCGCTCAGCCATCACTTTTGCTGCCGTGGACGGTGGAATAGTTGAGGATATCGAGGTGGACAGCATCCGTTCCATCAATACTGGAAATGTGATCTTCCTACGCATCGGGGACCGCTGGAGCAGCGGCAAACAACCCAGCATGAAGAATGTCCGCATCTCCAACGTCTATGCCGAGGTTCCCTTTAACAAACCCGACGCTGGATACAGCTACGAGGGACCGGTGGAGGACAATCCTCGCAACATCTCTCCTGCAGTGATATTCGGTCTCCCAGACCATAAAATCCAGGATGTGGTATTGAAAAACATCGAGATTGTCCATCCCGGTGCCGGCAACCCCCTCTATGCATACCGTGGAATAACTCCGGCTGAACTGGACAGCATCCCCGACATGCGTGACCGCTATCCCGAATTCTCACAATGGAAAGAGTTGCCGGCCTGGGGATTCTATGTGCGTCATGCCGACGGCGTGGTATTCGACAATGTAAGGTTGGTTGCCGAGAAGAAGGATTACCGTCCCTCGATTGTCATCGACAACGTAGATGGCGCCACTTTCCAAAACGTTGAGTTTGTTGAACCCGACAGTAAAGGGAAAGAACAGATCATTCAACACCGTTCCAAAAATGTGACGATCCGGTAAGGTTCGTTTTGATCATTCAACCATTTAATCAGAAGAAGAAAATGAATAAAAAAATAGCTATCATCTTCACTGCTCTCATCCTGTCGCTGACCATCCATGCAAAGGATTACAAGGCTTCGCTGTTTGGCATCAAATCGGATGGGGTGACCCTGAATACCGCGTCAATCCAGTATGCAATCGACCATATTAGTGCCAATGGCGGCGGCCAGCTCAACTTCTATGTGGGACGCTACCTTACCGGCAGTTTCCAACTGAAACCCAATGTAACGATCCAGCTGCACGAAGGAGCCATACTGGTGGCCTTTCAATCGGCCTACGATTACTTGAGTCTTAATGGCACTCCGGCCCTCATCCTGGCAGACAGTGTCGAAAATATCGGTATCACCGGTAAGGGTGTTATCGAGGGGCATGGCCAGGGGGTATTGAAAAGCATCTCTACCCAGGTTGAAAAAGGGTTTCTCAAGGAGAGCGACTTACAAACCAGACCGGCATTGATCCACTTCAACGGTTGCAACAATGTCAAGCTGGAGGGTATTATCCTGCGTGATGCCTGTGGTGATGCCCAGGTCTATACCGATTGCAAAGATGTCACCGTCAACAACATCACCGTGGAGAGCAAGGCGCTGCCCGGAAGCAAGGGGATGGTCATCTCCGGCTGCGACGGCGTAACCCTCGGCGACTCCTATTTCGACACCTCCGGTAGCGAACTGGTTTCAGACAAGCCTTCAAAGAGAGTGACGGTCAAGCAGTCCATCAACGCTGCCGGTAAGAAACTCCAGTTCAGAAAGTGACTGCAACTCCAAAGGAAATGACCAAAAGAGCTTTTAGATCATCTTTTTTACTACTTTTGTCACTGATGCTTCTCTCCTGTGCAGAACGTTACCAGGTGTACGTTTCTGCACGGGCAGAAGGGGGTGGAACAGGATCGAAAAAGGATCCCTTTTCCACCATTGAGGCAGCAAGGGATCATGTCAGGAAAAAAAGAGTCCTGGGAGAGAGGGGCAATTATGCCATCATACTCCGGGAAGGAGACTATTTTATCAGGGAGGCTCTTCGGTTTACCGAACAGGACAGTGGCTTGCAGATACTCCCCTACCGTGATGAAAGGGTTACCTTCAAGGGGAGCATATCCATCGATCCCTCTTCCATCCTGCCGGTTTCCGGTACTGAGAAAGATCAGCTGTCTGGTGAGGAGAAAGGGGGAGATATTTTAATGGTCCCGCTCAAGGAGCTGAATATTACCGACTACGGCACCCTCCACCCTGTCGGGTTTCAAAGGCCGGTCACCCCCGCGGGAATGGAGCTCTTCATTGACGGGCAACCGGGACAGCTGGCACGATGGCCCAACGACTCGATGATCGCCATCGGGAAGGTGCTCGACAGGGGTGCAGTTGCAGCAGAGGGCGATCAGAGCAACCGGGGTGCTGTTTTCACCTATGAAACGGAGCAACCTTCAGGCTGGTCAACCCCGGAGGAGATCTGGATATCGGGCTATTTCAGGTACGGTTGGGCGGACGACGCGATCGGGCTGGCCTCCATCGATACGGTAAAAAAAATGATCACCACTCTACATCCCCACCGTTACGGATTTGAATCGGGCAAACCTTGGAGCCGCTGGTATGCCTACAACGTGAAGGAGGAGATGGATATGGCCGGCGAATACTATATCGACCGGGAGGAGGGGATCCTCTATTTCTTCAACCCGGGCAGTGTGGGGGAGATTGAACTTTCCCTGCTGGAAGAGCCCTTCATCGTGATGAACGGTTCGGTGGATGTGACCATTCGGGGAATTCTGTTCGAAAACAGCAGGCTGAACGGAGTGGAACTGCAGGGGACACGCCGATGTATCATCAAGGAGTGCACCTTCAGAAACCTGGGCGGATATGCCATCAGCATCCAGGACAGCACAACGCCGTCGGCGGATGGAATGCTGCTTGCCAGCAGGGAGAATGGTGTGGTGAACTGTACCATCCACAATACCGGCCGGGGAGGAGTCATATTGTCGGGAGGCGACCGCCAAACCCTTGAACCGGGACTCAACTATGTTGAGAACTGCTCCATTCACGACTTTAACCGGATCGCGAAAACCTATTGTGGTGCCGTTACCATTTCAGGAGTGGGGAACCGTATTACCCACAATGAGATATACAACTCTCCTCATGTGGCCATCCTGCTCACCGGGAACGATCACCTGATTGAATACAATGAGATAGATCATGTATGTCTGGAGACCGATGATGTGGGAGCCATCTATTATGGCCGGAATCCCTCGGAAAGGAGCAATATCGTTCGGTACAACTACATTCATGACCTGGGTGACAACTTCCGTACCACCGCCGTCTATCATGACGATGGGGCATGCGGCATGACGGTTCATGGCAACATCTTTTACCGGGCCGGCCGCTTTCCGGTATTGATCGGGGGAGGTAGCGACAACAGCTACACCAACAACATCTTCATCGACTGTCAGGTAGCCATCAAGGTTGACAATCGCATGGAGGCTTTTGAATGGGCCAAAGGGATGATTGCCCCGGGAGGTGTCATCGAACAACGACTGGCAGAGATCAGGCATGACCAGCCCCCATACAGTGTACGTTATCCCGAACTGGCCAATTACTGGAACGAGGACCCCGCCTTTCCCAAGAGAAACCGGGTCGACAGGAACCTTTTCGTCAATGTCAACCAGGTTATCCTGAAAGTGCATGAAGGGGTGAATGCCAACAAACCGTTTCTCGATTTCACCCGTGACAACTGGATTACCCATGAAGATCCCGGGTTCGTCGACAAGGAGAATCAAAACTTTACCCTCAGACCGGGATCCGCGGTATTTGAAAAGATACCCCGATTTGAACCGGTTCCGTTTGAAAAGATGGGAAGAGAAACAGACCAATAAAACAGAAGAATATGTTCAGGAAATTATCGATTTTACTTTTATGCACGGCTGTCGCCTGCGGACCGTTATCCTCTCAGAATCAGACAGAGGATCTGACCCGATATGTGAACCCGATGATCGGCACCCAGGAGATGGGGCATGTCTTTCCCGGCGCCACTGTCCCCTTCGGGATGGTGCAGCTCAGTCCGGATACCGACACCATTCCTTATGCCGTAGAGGGGAAATATACCGGCACTGTTTATCGCTACTGTGCAGGTTATCAATACAGTGATCCCACCATTGTGGGGTTCAGCCATACCCACTTCAGCGGTACGGGCCATTCCGACCTGGGAGACTTTCTGATCATGCCCACTACCGGGAAACTGCAGTTGAACCCCGGAACTGCCGAAAAACCTGAAAGCGGTTACCGGTCGCGTTTCAGCCACGGAACCGAAACGGCCACTCCCGGCTACTACCGTGTCGCCCTGGAAGACTACCAGATTGCAGCCGAACTGACCACAACCGAACATGTGGGCTTCCATCAATACACCTTTCCCGAAAGCGATGATGCCCATATCATTCTCGATCTGACCCACGGCATCTACAACTATGACGGCAAGGTGCTCTGGTCGCAAGTGTGGGTACACAACGACACGCTGGTGACCGGTTACCGCATCACCAGCGGCTGGGCACGGACCAACTACCTCTATTTTGCCATGGTCTTCTCCAAACCGATCGAGAATTACGGCTGCCGCAACGACGAGACACAGGTATACCGCGGTTTCTGGCGTAAGTTTGACCAGGAAAACAATTTCCCCGAGATGGGTGGCAGAAAACTCAAGACCCATTTCGACTTTAAGACCGAAGCGGGCGAGAAGATCAAGATCAAGTTTGCCCTCTCGGCCGTCAGCACCGAAGGCGCACTGAAGAACCTTTACGCCGAGGTGCCTCATTTCGATTTCGAACGGACCAGAGATGAAGCACGGGAAAAATGGCAGAAGGAGCTGGAGCGGATCAGGATTCAAGCCACACCGGAAAAGAAAGAGACCTTCTACACCTCACTGTATCACACCTTTATCAATCCGGTGCAGTATATGGATGTGGATGGCCAATACCGCGGAATCGACCACCAGATCCATAAGGCTGAAGGATTTGTCAACTACTCGGTCTTCTCATTGTGGGATACCTACCGGGCGTTGCATCCCCTACTGACCATCATCCAGCCCGAACGGACCTCCGATATGATCAACTCGATGCTGGCCCACTACGACCAGAGTGTACATAAGTTGCTGCCGGTATGGAGCCATTTCGGAAACGAAAACTGGTGCATGATCGGCTACCATGCCGTACCGGTCATTGCCGACGCCTGGATCAACGGCATCCGCGGTTTTGACCCGCACCGGGCACTGGCCGCATCAGTCTCCTCGGCAAGCTATCCCCTATATGGCAACCTCGATGACTACATGAAGTTGGGATATGTCCCTTTCGACAAGAGCGCCAATGGCTCCTCCATGACCCTGGAGTATGCCTACGACGACTGGACCATCGCGCAGTTGGCCAAATCTGTCGGAAACGGAGAGGTGGCCGAAAAGTTCATGAAGCGGTCCGAAAACTGGAAAAAGCTGTTCAATGAGCAGACCGGCTTTATCGGAGCCAAGATGAGCGACGGAAGCTGGAAAGCACCATTCGATCCGCTCCATACGGCCAATGAGGGATTTATCGAAGGCAACGCCTGGAACTATTCGCTCTATGTACCGCACGATGTTCCGGAACTGATCCGGAAGATAGGAGGGAACGAACGGTTTACCCGGTATCTCGACACCCTCTTTACCATGTACCTACCGGACAAATACTTTGCAGAAACCGAAGACGTGACCAGGGAAGGGCTGATCGGCTGCTATGTTCATGGTAACGAGCCGAGCCACCATGTACCCTACCTCTACAACTGGGCCGGTAAACCTTGGAAAACACAGGAACGGGTACATCAGATCAAAAGAACCATGTATCTGAACAAGCCTGACGGGCTATGTGGCAATGACGACTGCGGCCAGATGTCTGCATGGTATATCTTCTCCTCGCTGGGCTTCTATCCGGTGGCCCCCGCATCGGGTCAATATGCCATCGGTTCACCCTCGGTTGAAGCGGCCACCATACAACTCCAGGACGGAAAGGAGCTGCGGATCAAGGTGGAAAACTACAGTGAGAAAAATATCTATGTACAACGTGTGGAGATAAACGGCAAACCCATCAGGGACTACACCCTGCTCCACAGCGAACTGGCGGGGGGAGGAGAGTTGCTCTTCAAAATGGGTAGCAAGCCGATGAAAAAAACAGTCAAATAGCCGCTATTTCAATGAGGGCTCTATTTTTATTCCTGCTCATCCTGTTAGCAGGGAGCAACCATGCAAATGTGCCGGAGAGAATCAACCGGAAGGCGGTAGTTACTCGCCACAACATCAAGTCGGATAGATTCAGTAAACGAAGTCCCGCACAAGTTGGAAACGGTGAGATCGCCTTTGGGGTCGATCTCACCGGTCTCCAGACTTTTGTTCCATTCAACACCCTGTCGCAATGGGGCTGGCATTCAGATCCCGTACCGGAGGGGGTGGAGATTGGGAATTTCAGGGGACAGCAGGTAGAACAGAACGGCAAGATGGTCACCTACCCTCTTCGAAATGAGGAGAACGAAGAGCAGAGGATGATCTCCGACTGGCTGACAGGAAATCCCCATCGGATCAACCTGGGGCGGATCGCATTCTCATTGCTGGACGAGCAGGGTGAGGAGGTGCAGATGGACGACCTGCAACATTGTCAACAGGAGGTAGACCTCTGGACAGGCATCATCTCCAGTTATTTTGAAATTGACGGTATTCCTGTACAGGTATATACGGCCTGTCACCCCGAAAGAGACCTCATTGCGGTTTCGGTGGAATCCCGCCTGATAAGCCTCAACAGGCTGGCGGTGGAGATCTCCTTTCCCGGAGCTTCTGCCGCCAACAGCCGGAAAGGCAACTACATCGGCATCTGGAATGAGCCCGACAACCACTCAACAACCTATAGTCGGGGCAATCGACAGGTAAATTTCACCAGGAGACTCGACCAGGATTGCTACTACTCCACCCTCTCCTGGGATACTCCTGCAAACTTCTCGGAAGTGGAAGGCACCATGCACACCTTCAGACTGGCCCCGGAAGGAGAGAGGATGGCCTTCACCTGTGAATTTTCACCCAAGGAGATCCGCAAAAAGAGGGTTACCGCAACAGCAACACTTGAAGCCAGTAAAAAGGGCTGGAAGCGTTTCTGGGAATCGGGAGCGGCAATCGACCTCTCGGGCAGCAAGGATGAACGCTGGTTTGAATTGGAGAGGCGCATTGTCCTGTCGCGCTACCTGATGAAGACAAATGAATCGGGATCCTTGCCTCCACAGGAGAGTGGACTGGTAAACAACAACGGCTGGTATGGCCGTTTCCACTTCGAGATGATCTGGTGGCACCTGGTACACTGGCCACTGTGGGATAACCTTGAATTGGCCGACAAGAGCCTCTCAATCTATCGGGATTTTCTGGAAACAGCCAGAATGAGGGCCAAAGGAGAAGGATTTAACGGGGCAAAATGGCCCAAATGTACTGCTTATACCAATGTGGAGTGGCCCGATATCGCCCATGCCTTCCTGATCTGGCAGCAACCACACCCCATCTACTTTGCCGAACTGGAATATCGGCAGAACCCAACCCGAAAGACGTTGAAAAAATGGAGTGATGTGGTTTTCAGTACGGCCGAGTTTCTCGCCTCCTTTGCCTATTACCATCCGGAAAAGGGGGAGTATGTACTGGGACCACCCATCGTTCCCGTATCGGAAAACACGAAGTATGGCGATACCTTCAATCCCACGTTTGAGCTGGGTTACTGGCGCTACGGACTGAAGACGGCCAAAACGTGGTACCAGAGACTCGATAGCGTGGTACCTCCCCCGATCGACACGGTGTATCAGCGTCTATCACCATACCCAATGGAGGATAGCCTCTACGTTCTATACGAGGGCATTCCCGACATGTGGAGCAAATATACCTTTGAACATCCCGCCATCATTGGCATTTACGGCATGTTGCCAGGAGATGGTGTCGACCGGAAGGTACTGGAAAACACCTTCGACAAGATCCTCTCCTCCTGGAATTTCAGGCGTATCTGGGGATGGGACTTCCCAATGCTCGCCATGACAGCAGTCCGGCTTGGCCGACCGGAACTGGCGATTGATCTGCTGCTGCACGACAATTACATCTTCGATGAACATGGATTGGCTTACGGCGAAGGATCACCATATCCCTATTTCCCCTCCAACGGGGGGTTACTTACAGCCATTGCCATGATGGCCGCAGGATGGGATGGTTGCAGTGAAGATGCAGCCCCCGGGTTCCCGAACGATGGCAACTGGAAAGTAACATTCGAAAACTTGCATAAACTTCCTTGAAACAGATGAAAAAATACACCAGGTTCCTTTTTATCACCGCAATTGTCTGGTTGACCTGCGGTTCATACTGTCAGCTGCATGCGGACAATCGTTTATCCATATTTGATATCCCCCTCTCGAACGGAGAGACTATGCGCATCCAGGTATGCAGCAACGAAATATTCCGGATCAGGTTCTCCTCAACGGGTAAATTCCAGGAAACCTTGATGGAACGGTATGGAATCATCAAAACAGAGTGGGAACCGACTGAAGTCACCCACAAAAGAGAGAGAGAAAAACACCTGATCTCCACAAGTTCATACCGGCTCATCGTTGATCCTGTAACAGGTGACATGACACTTCACGATAACCGGGGAAGAGAGGTAGTGAAAAAGATTCAACGGATGAAACCGGAAGAGAGGATAACCGGGGAGCTGGGCGCCTCCCTCCGCTCCTACTTCGAGGAGATGGGTCAGGAAAAGGCGATTATCGGATCTGAAAAAACAGACGCTCCAGTAAATATGGAGGCATCGGATGAAGCAGGAAACCCCGCCCAAACCGGAATAATCAGCATCAGTCTCGACGAAAAGGAGCGTTTTTATGGCGGCGGGAGCACAAGCCGCTCCAACATCCAGCATCGTGGAACTGCCCTGCGGATGTGGGCCACATACCAAAAAGCCGAGAACCCCACGCCATTCATCATCAGCTCGGGTGGATGGGGAATCTTCAATAACACCACGGTGAAGAACTATTTCGATATCGGACGTTTCCAGAAAGAGAAACTCTATATCTACAACAGCGAAGGGGCTCCCGACTTTTATCTGTTCCTAGGCAAGGAGATGTCAGATGTGATCGATCTCTACACTCAGGTTACGGGCAGACCCTATCTGCTGCCCAAATGGGCATACGGACTCGCATTCGGTGGCAACCAAATGGAAAACCAGTTCGATATCATGAACGATGCCCTCCGTTTCAGGGAAGAGCAGATTCCTTGCGACATCTTCTGGCTCGAACCGCAATGGATGGAGAAGCGGTACGACTTCTCCACATCAAAAAACTGGAATTTCGACAGGTTCCCTGCCGAACCCTTCTGGGAGAAGAAGATGTTTCCGAAATATGAACACCCCAGCCTCTTCATATCACGGCTACACGGTCTTGGATTCAAACTGGCCCTCTGGCTCTGTATCGATCACGACATGTCGATTGCCGAAGAGGACAGGCTGGCAGGGAAACGGGGAGCTCCCCTTTCTGGCAAGGAACACTGGTTCGATCACCTCACCAGATTCATCGACCAGGGTGTGGACGGATTCAAGCTCGATCCGGCGCACACCCTTGATGAGCATCCGGAGCTGAAATACTACAACGGGAAGACGGACAAAGAGATGCACAACCTGAATCAGGTACTGCTCCCCAAGCATATGTACGAAACTTTCCGTTCACATAAGGGGATACGTTCATTCCACCACTACTGCGGAGGATACGCCGGCACCCAGCATTGGGGAGCAGCGACAAGTGGGGACAACGGTGGTGGCAAGGTAGCTCTGCTGGATCAGCTAAATCTGGGGCTAAGCGGATTTTTAAACAGCTCGGCCGATGTCTTGGTAGATGTTTCCGACAACAAGATGGCCATGCACATGGGTTTCTTTCTCCCCTGGATCCAGGTAAACAGCTGGTATAATCTACTCCACCCTTGGTACATGAAACCCGAAGAGAAAGAGCTGTTCCGCTTCTATGCAAGGCTCAGGAACAGCCTATTTCCCTATATCTATTCTGCAGCTTTGCAGGGTAGCCAGACCGGTATTCCCATCGCGCGGGCGATGCCGCTGGTTTTCCCGGATGATCGCGCAGTGGATAACATCATCAACCAATATATGTTTGGAGAGCATCTGCTGGTGGCTATCTACAGCGACTCCCTATATTTGCCGAAAGGGAACTGGATCAACTACTGGACCGGCGAAAAGGTTGCCGGCAACAGGATCGTCAAGGCTAACGTACCGGAAACGAGGGGAGGTCCGCTCTTTATCCGCGAAGGGGCCATTATTCCCTACCAGAAACCGTCTCAATTCATCGGTGAACATCCGCTCGACACCATTGAGCTGAGGATCTACCCCCACCAAACAAGCAGCTATACCCTTTGGGAAGATGATGGAATAACCTTTGCTTATGAGGAGGGGAAATTATCAAAGACAAAGATCGACTGTAGGGAGAGCGGGAAAGAGACAACAATCACTCTCAACGCTGTCGTGGGCAGTTACGACGGAATGCCACTGCAACGGACGTGGGAACTCAGGGTATTCACTGGCTCACGACCCACCCAGTTACTGCTGAACAACATCACCACGGATAAGTGGGTGTACGAAAACGGCACCGTCCATTTCACCCTGTTTCAGGATGATTTCCATAAAAAGCAGACCATTGTAATTCAATAATCCGTCTCGATTTTTTAAATAAAAACTTAAAGATGACCAGAAGAAGACCTATCCAGACCAGATTCATGATGCTGTTGCTGTTATGTGCAACAACATTAGCATCATCAGCACAGCTCAACAGCTTTCCGGAATCTTACCGGATCAGCCAGAAAGATATTGAGAGGGCAAGAAAGGTAATTGCAACGCCGTTAAAGGAAGAGCCTACATTCCCGAATCCGCATCATGAGGCGCAATGGTTTCCTGACGCCAGCCTCGGACTTTTCATGCATTGGGGAATCCATAGCGTTGTAGGAGCACAACCATCGTGGGACATGATATCCCATTACAGGTACGGAGGTAAAGTTGCGCCTCCCGACCGTTACTATGCGCTGGCCGACCAGTTTGATCCTCAGAAGTATGATCCGGACAAATGGCTAAAGGCAGCCAAGGAGGCAGGATTTACCTATGCGGTGCTTACCACCAAGCATCACGACGGTTATGCCCTATGGCCATCAAGGTATGGTATTGGAACCAGTCAGTACATACAGGGGCGGGATTTGATCAGGGAGTATGTGGATGCTTGCAGAAAAAACGGCATGAAGGTCGGCTTCTATTTCTCCCCCAGGGACTGGCATTTCCCGGGACTGATGCATCCGGTCGAGTTTGATGCAAATACAAGGCATCAAGTGCCGGCCATTACCGATTCCGTGGCAAACTACCAACTGTACGAAAGGTTTCTCGCTTTTGTCCTTGCCCAGATGGAAGAGATCCTGACGCGGTACGGCAAGATCGATATCCTCTGGCTCGACGGAATGTATTTCAGGGGGGTGAGCGACATGCACACGAATCAGATCTATGCCTGGATCCGCTCCCTACAACCAGGGATTGTGGTAAACGACCGCTGGTCGAACATCGTGAACCCCGATGATCCAGACGGTACCGGTATGCGGATCGGCGACTTCACCACACCATTCGAGTGTATCCTTCCCAGCTATATCCCATCACGTTGGTGGGAGCACTGCGACATCTGGACGTCAGGCGGCGGCGGTTGGGGACACGACAAAACGGGCAAGTTCAGACCATACGCCTGGTTCTTTGAACATCTCGTTGCCAGCCGTTCACTGGGTGGAAATTTCCTCCCGAATGTAGGTCCCGACGGTAACGGGGAGATGCATCCGAACTACTACAGAAACATGGAGGCCATCGCAGCCTGGATGTCACACAGCCGAGAATCGGTAATCGGTGCCGGTCCTTCACCCGGCGTAGAACGAAGCAACGTAATGATCACCACCCGGGGCAACAACTGGTACCTGCACCTGTTGCCATCATTCCAGAAACAGGTCTCGCTCCGGACAGACCGTGAACCGATATCGGTAACACTGCTCCGTACTGGCGAACCAATTCCTTACATATACATGGACGGGTTCATCAACTTCACCCTCTCCCCGAAACTGCGCACAGAGATGGATGATGTGGTGAAGGTGGTTGTTCCGTCCGAGGAGAATGTGATGACGGTTGCCTCCTACAACATCAAATATGAATCAAAAGCCGACTATGAGGACGGAAACGGATGGGAGAAGAGAAAGGCGCCTCTCGCAAAACTGATTCTCGATCACGGGATCGATATCGTGGGAACCCAGGAAGGCACCCCAAAACAGCTGAACGAACTGAAGACTCTTCTGAGCGATTATCAATATATTGCCTATCCATATGGCGGGTCTGACGGCAAGTTGCACAACTGTGCCACCTACTACAGGGCCGACCGTCTTGAGTTGCTCGACGACGGGCTCTTCTGGTTAAGTGAAACACCCGAGAAACACTCCATAGGATGGGATGCCACCGATACCCGAATTTGTCAATGGCTGAAATTCAGGGAGGTGAAAAGCGGAAAGGTTTTCTTTCTTTTCAATGCCCATTTTTATTACAGGAATGAGAAGGCTAGAGAGCGATCGGCAGATCTGGTCATCTCCAAGATTGAAGAAATTGCCAAGAACAACCCGGTAATCTTTATGGGGGATCTCAACTCCACACCCGATATGGTACAGATCCAGAAACTGAGGAGTGTATTGACTGACTGTTCACTGGTTGCCCCCCAGGTTGCGGGTCCCCGGGCAACCTATATGGGAGGACGTTTCCATGGCAAATCCGAGATGCAACTGGACTATATTTTTATAAACGACAAGTTTCAGGTTTCGGCTTTCAGAACAGTTACCGATACCTATAACGGCGAGCGGTATCCCTCCGATCACCTGCCCGTAGCTGCCAAGTTGTCGATAAAGTAAACCATTCAATCATAATTAAAACATTTTAACTCTATCAACTCAGTATGAATCCCAAATCATTTCTATGGATTACTCTATTCATGAGTATCTCAACACTTCTGCTGTCCCAATCGCGGATCGCCATTACCCACGGTCCCTACCTGCAAGGCTTGACGGAAAATGAGGTGACCATTGTCTGGACGACCAATAAAGAGGCCATATCGTGGGTAGAACTGGCCCCGGACGACAATTCCCATTTCTATGGCGAACAGCGCCCCCGTTTTTATGCAGAATCATACGGCTTTAAAGTGATTGATTCGGTACATATGGTCAAGCTGAAGAACCTGAAACCCAACACAACCTACCGCTACCGCATCTATTCTCAGGAGGTGCTGAGCAACCAGCCGTACAACATAACCTACGGCCGGACTGCCGCCAGCAATGTATACAGCGAGGCTCCACTGAAGTTCACTACCAACAATCCACAGAAAAAGGAGATTTCGTTCCTGGTATTAAATGACATTCACGGCAACAATGAGCTGATGGATTCACTCCTGACCGGGACCCAATGGGAGAAAACCGACATGGTTATCTTCAACGGCGACATGACTACCGATCTGCGTTCAGAAAAGCAGCTCTTCGACAATTTCATGGACAAGGCGGTTACACTCTTTGCCAAAGAGACCCCGTTCTATTATGCGAGAGGGAACCACGAAACCAGGGGAAACTTCGCACCCACTTTTCCCCGTTACTTTCCCACCCCTACCGGGCAACTTTACTACATGTTCCGTCAAGGGCCGGTCTGCTTTATCGTGCTTGACTGCGGTGAAGATAAACCCGATATGGATATTGAATACAACGGCATTGCAGCCTTCGACAACTACCGCACCGAACAGGCCAAGTGGCTGGAAGAGGCGATCAAGTGCGATGATTTCAGGCAATCCCCCTTCAAGATAGTGATCGTCCATATACCCCCTCTTGGAGAATGGCACGGCGAGAAAGAGATTCTTGAGAAGTTTGTTCCGATACTGAACGGGGCCGATATCGACTTGATGCTGAGTGCCCACCTTCACACCCATGTTTACCGGGAAAAGAGCGATGCAATCAACTTTCCTGTACTGGTAAATCACAACCGGCAGATGATCAGTGTCAGGGCAGACAACAGTGTAATGGATCTCAAGATTTCTGACACCAAGGGGAAACAGGTCAAAACCTTCCGTTTTACTGCACGAAACAACGGCAACCGGAAATAAGAAAGGAGAAGTGATGCTCTTACAGCAATGTCTTGATTGATTCCTTGATCACAACTTGAGGTTTAAGGAGCACCTTGATCACATTCATATCCTTGTTCTGCATCCTTGAGAAAAGATACTTGACCGCGATCTGGATGATATCGTCGACGGGTTGAGCAACATACGAAAGGGGTGTTGACAAAAAATCTAGATAGGGGTGCTCATCGAACGTTATAATGGAAACATCCTGCGGTATGCGTATATTTTCCTCTTTCAATGCCTTTATACATCCCATTGCAATGGTGTTGCTTAAGGTAAATATGGCTGTTGGCCTTACCTTCTGCTGCATCAGGAGTTTCGTTTCCAGGTATCCGTTCTGTATAGTAAAATCATCTCCAACAACCCAATAATCACGGATACCCGATTGTTCAAGCGCCTCTTTAAATCCCTTTACCCGCAACCGGTTTGGCGTTGACTCCTTGACACCTTGTATGCAGGCTATGGATACATGTCCGTTTTTAATGAGATACTTTGTAGCATGAAATGCTCCATCATAATTATCCGTAGAGACATAGGGCAAATCCAAATCTTCAAAATACCGGTCAATACAAATAATGGGCAATTGTTGATCATAGAGCTCTTTTATATGCCTCCACTGATTTCCGGAAGGAACAATAATCAACCCCTCAATATTTCTAGCACTCAGCTGCTCCAACTCTTTTTTCTCGTTTTCAAAGTTCTCATCACTATCGCTGATAATGGTAATATATCCGTATTTCCTGATCTCTGCATTCAGTCCGCTAGCTATGGCAGCAAAAAACGGATTGCTTAAAGAGGGGACGATAAGCGCAACGGTATTGCTTTTCCCCGTACGGAGATTGGCCGCGTAAAGGTTCGGTACATACCGCATCTCTTTGGCTACCTCCAGAACTTTCTGCTGTGAAACTTTACTGATGCGGTATTGTTCACCTTTACCATTAATGACCCTTGATACGGTGGTCGTGGAGAGCCCGGCTTTTTTTGCTATGTCAGTAATACTCACTTTATGATTGCTCATGTCTTCCGGCGTTTTCACTATATAATCTATCTGTTCTACTCATCAAAAAATGAAATTCTGGTCAAAAGTAAGTAATATTAATCAATATACAAATAAAATCAGTAATGGGCAGAGTCAAGCAGCAAGTGCAATTTACATAAATTGTTTGTAAAACTCAACTTTGGGTGTGTTAAAGTCCAATTTTTTCCTCGGTCTTTCATTCAGCCTGTGCTGTATCCGCTTCAATCTGTCGGGTGGATAGTCCTTGAAGGACGCCCCCTTGGGGATGTATTGCCGGATGAGCTTGTTCGCGTTTTCGATCGATCCTTTTTGCCATGCCGAATAGGGGTCGGTGAAGTACACCGGGGCTTCCAGCATCTCCGTGATCCGTTCCGGGGTGGCCCGGTTGCCGGGCAGGCGTTCCCTTCTCTCCATCGCCATCTCGTGGGCCAGTCGCCACGAGTAGCCCCCGCGCTTGTCCTTGTTGCGCTGCAACTCCCTGGACACCGCTGAAGGACTGACACCTATCAAGCTCGCGATCGTCCGCTGGGTGTCACCGTTTTCTAAACCTAAATAAATAGCATATCTTTGTTCTGAAGTTAACTGTTTGTATTTTTTCATAAGCAACATAATAGTTAATTTTAGGGAGACTTCGGTCTCCTTTTTTATTTTTTTATGTTGCTGATTGACTAATTGTTTTTTTCAAAACCCCTTAAGCACTTTTGAAAGGGGATTTTGGAAAAAAACAATTAAGATAAGAAGTGTAATGTAATCAAATCTTTTGCACTTCTATCTTGAACTTAGTTCGTTAGCACAACCCAAAATCTCAATAAGATTCCATGCAAAACAACATCCGGACCGTACAGAGACAAGTTGCTACCTGATTTTATAGACCATGTATTTAGACAAACCATAAATAAACTGCTATTCAATTATTTTTTCAGACTTATCCTGTTCCATATGGCAACAAATTATAAAAGTATCTCAAAAAAGAATATTCTGGATCATTGCCGTCCGATAAAAACTGATTTTAATTTTGCTTGACTTCCAACCGTCATATTATCAGACATGTTTTTTTAGTTTTCTATTATTCTCAAAAGTAAGCCCCCCTGAAAAGGGTGAGCATCCCTAAATTCTTGTCATCCCGTTGCCAGTCTCGTTCCGGATTTTCTAAAAATCTCATCAAATGCAAGTAATTGAACAGGTGTATCCTGCAAAATGATACCAGGTTCGAGAATGCCCAGCGCCGTTTCAACCGCTTTTGAACAACCGTGAGCAAGAGGTTCACGATCAAGGCGCAATATATCTGTGTTTTTATCGCGTTCTCGTTGTCCCCGAGGAAGTACTTCAAGGGGAAGTTACCTTTTAACTGCCTGAACAGCAATTCAATTTGCCATCTAATCTTGTAAAGGGCGGCTATCATGTCGGGACGAAGGTCGAACAGGTTGGTGAGGAACTCGAACTTGCGTTTCAACACCCTGTCGTAGAACACCACCTTGCGCAACATCAGCTTGCCCTGCCCATCGTCCTCCTTGACGGTCACCTCTATGATGGTGTCCTCCAGCACGCCGCTATGAATACATTCTTCAACGTGAAGCTCTTGTTCCACCTTGTAAACGGCGTCGTCCTTGATGCGGGTGACGAAGCCGGCCCCCTTCTTGCCGAACAACTTGAAGGCCTTGTAGTCGTTGTATCCCTTGTCGAAGACGTAAATGGTGTTGTCGTCGGGGCTGAGTTTCTTCAACAGCGCGTGGTCGTGCGTGGCGGCGGACGTGAACCATACCATCTTGGGAACGGGCTCGTCCACATTGATGACGGTGTGCACCTTGATCCCCCCTTTGCGTTTACCGTTAGAGGGTGTTCTGCCGACGCACTTCAGGATGTCCTGAAACAAGCTGATGACCGTGCTGTCGAAGATCTCGACCTGCTTGTTCAACACGGCCTTGAACCGGGTGTCCGAGATCACGTGTTGATACTCGCGGAGCAAATCGTGATACACGCCCGAGAAGAAATCAACACTCCGGCGCTTGTTGGCGTCCGACAATGTGCTCCTGTAGGGTATGTGGCCGAGTTGGAAATGCCTGGTCTTGCCTGAAAGACCGAGCATTGCGCCCGCCACCTCTCGCAGGGAGGAGCATTTGGCGAAAACACAAAATAACATGCTTATGAGGTGATCCTTGGCCATGAAACGTTTCACGTAATGATCAGCCTTGTGGCGTTTGCTGTTTCGAGCGATGATTCCTGAATCTATCATAGATATGAGCTGTCCGAAAACCGATTGTCCGAAAAAATAAGTACTTTTGTTCATTGTAGTCTTGTTTTGTGCTAAATACAAAGCTACAATTATTAGTACGATGGGCAAACTCAGATTTGCCCTCGTACTTCTTCAGAAAAAAGTTTTATCGGACAACAGTGATTCTGGATGAACAACTATCAATAGTTCGTTAAAAATATAGTTTGGAGTCAAGCAGCACTTGCTGCAAACTCAATGAGTTCCTTGACAAGTTTATCATTTAATCTTCTGTTCGGTTTTATGCCAGACACGCAAATAAATCGTTCAAGCAAGTAGGCGTTGTGTATCATCGTTTTACATGATGCCATCGAAAAAGGAATACCTCTTTCCCTTGCCAGCACCTTTGCCAGGTTTATTGAGGTAAGAGACGCATTAAAGTTGAACGATAGCTTTGCTACGTCCCTTGCCTGCGATTGCATCAGTCCTGTGAAGCCTTTGGCATCCCTGAAGCAAAACTCGATCTGAAAACGGGTGCGGTAAAATTCTATAACATCTTTTCCACTCATCTCAGGATTGGTAGAGAAGAACAGTTTTGGTTTTTTCCCATCCTTGGAATACCAGACGACAAGCCTGACCATCCGTTTAAGTGATTTGGAATAGGCTACCAAGGTGTAGAGATCACCGTTATCAATATTGATCTTTTGCACTCTGGTTGTATCCAGGTTGGCCATGTCAATCTTTCCGTCGTAGAGTTTAGGCCTGCCTTTCTTGCCTGTCGGTTTCTGCAGTGTTGGATAATAAAGTGCGGCGTCATCCCTGAAGCGGCTGACCAGATCAAACTTCATCTCTTGCAGACCCGTAACGAAGTTGTTCTTTGCGAAGTAGGCATCGGCAACCACGTGACGGCTTGCCCGATGGAGTTTCTCCCGCATCGATTTAATGACCAGCAGGTACCAGTCAATCAGGTTGGCATCACGACTCTCCAGGGTTTGACGGTCCGGAGTCTGAACGGCCTGTAGACTGATGCAATCCTTGTTGTCGACGTCTATAAGGCCCACTCCCAGGATTTCCAATCCTCTTTTCGCCTGACCGGCTGCACCCGACCAGAAGTAACCAATCCAAGGGGTATTCTTTCCTGATTTGGATATATAACTGGGATCAATGGCAATTGCCTTGCGATCTCCGGTTAATACCCTATCAGACAAAGACAAGTTAAACTCCAGCCAATCAAAATCCTTCGAGAAGTTCTGGCGAAATCGCTGTTCACACGACTTGCCATATCTCCCCAATTGTAGGAAATTAATCCTGCCGGGAATGACCAGATACAAAATAAGCGTCTCCATAAGGAATGATTTGAAACTTTTGTTTAACTTCGTAGTTAGTTCACCAAGAACATCACTACAGATACCTCTATATTGGTTAAGTATGCTGGTTCTATCCATCTTTATTAGGTTTTGATCAGCTATAAAGATACTGATAATCAGCTACTTAACCATCTTTTTTATGTTAAACTATGTTGTGTAAATCATTGAATTTTAATTGGTTAATTGAATATTTACCGAAGTATTGACTATAGAATCAGCCTTTTTTGCAAAACAACATTATTTAACTAAAAAAAGTACTTTATCAATCAAAATATCTCCATTTTTGTAAAAAATAGAGCAATCCATTCTCCAGCCACCGTTAAAAAATTAAATGCTCCCATAAATAAACAGTGTTGCTCAAGTTGCTCTTTCATTGGTTTTTATCTTCATTGTACGTAAAAAATGTGTCTACATGTAATAAATCTCTACGATTATGAATAAAAATAAGTTAAAGTATGCAGGATTTTTAGCAAGCATAATAATTGTACTTGCATTCTTTTCTTCAAATAGTTGTCAACAAGACTCACTGAATAACGGGTCAAAATTTCTTTCATTTAGTGCTACCAAGCAAAGTTTAGATAAACTATCCAAAGAAGAACTAAACAATTTTATTCTTGCATTGGAACGTATTCAGATAGTGTCTGAAAACGGTTTTTATGAAATTGTTCAAAAAAATGGACAAGAAATAAATATATCAGAGAATCTTTTTTCGTATATAAAACAGATTGTTGAAAATTCAAATAGACTTGTTAATGCGAAAAGCAAAAAGTCCACCACCCCTCATCTAAGATCGGATACCGTAGAGTTTGGTGACAACATTAACTGCGTAGCTCACACCATCCATGCGATATCAAATGACTTGGGCGGGTATTACACATATTCGGGAATTAATGCCTTCCTGAATGACAGCATAGAAGGCTACGCGGAATATGGAGTACCGTTGGAATTGATGGGGTTTGCAGTTGGTCATTTTTTTAATTACGAATACCAAGCTGGACCTCCTATGTATTATAACTATTAATGATTATCCGCAATAGTTCCTATTGTAAATTCTTGACTTGAAATCAGGCGCACACGATACGGCGGCTATCAACAGCCTGTCAAACTGGTTTTCCCCGAAGTAACGCCTGTTGAATTTATAACAGAACTGGTTGAGGTAATATTGCAAGTATTCTGGTTTTATCTTGTAATACACGCCCAGGAGCTGTCGTTTGGCATTGCTGATCGCGGTATGCACCCAGGGCAGCACCTTGGAAAGATCCTGGTGTGGAATAACAGATGCCGTATGTGAATGAACATGCTCTTTCAATTTAGTGTAAGATGTTGAGTCATCGGTGGTCAGATCCGCCGTGCTTTCAACGTGCTCTTTGACATTCCTTGTAATTGTACCGGACTTCAAGTCACTGATCACTTTCATTTTCAGGTATCTAACCTTCTTGGGTTTCTTACCCGGCTTGGGGTTTTCAACGGTTTTGCTTTCAGCCATTACCAGCACTTTGGTCTTTTTTTGGCTCCCGCGGCCGCGCTTCAACGGTTTGTCCCTCTCTTCAAGGGATATTTCGGTGGAAAAGAAGGCGTCGTCCAACTCGATGGCTCCCTCAAGGGTGTACTCGTCGTCGCGTTTGCCCATCACGTCACGCAGTTTATTGACCATTTCCCATATGGGCTGGTAACGCTTGTGCCCCAGCTGGCGCTGCAGCTCCGCCGCGGAAAAGGAGCCCTTGGTCGCCGTGAGCAGGTGCATGGCCACGAACCAGTAACGGTAAGGCAGGTTGGAGTGCTGCATGACGGTGCCTGAACGCAAGGTTTGGCGTACGCGACAACGCTTGCATTCATAGGCCTGCTTGTTTTCCAGCCAATAACAATAATGTTCTTTACAATTACAATGACGACAGGTTACTCCCATTTGGTCTCTTTGTTCTTTAAATTTTTTCCGACAGGATTCCTCATCGGGGTAATTTATAGCAAAATCCAGGATATTCATAGTTTGAATCTTTATATCGTTAGCGATGTAAATATAATGAATATCAGTGAATTGTGCAAGTGTTTTTGAAACTTATTTATAACTTTTTCCCGTTAAATTCTTTAGGAATAACTGCGGATAATCATTTAACTATTTAAATGCAGGTAATACCAGAACAATGGCTGTTCTTGATTATTGGGATGGCACAGGGCATGCAGCGGTCTTACTTATTTCAGATGGGGAATTGGCATATATTTGGGACGAACAAACTGGCAAAGATGTAGTTATAGAAAATTGGAGAATAAGAAGAAGATATAAGATACTAAATACGTGAGTTCGGGATAACATATTATCCCCAAATGGTTAATTGACTTGACTTTTCCACTTCAAATTTGATTGAAGGCTTTTTGGGAAAGAAACAATATGCCACCAATGCAGCAATTATGTTCATGATGAAATTATGTGTGGAACGATGCCTTGAATGTTCTATCTGGCAGATATTCTTCAGTTCATCATTGATGGACTCAATTACAGATCTTTTGCGTAAGAGAATCTTGTCGCGGAATGACATCAGGGAATTTTTCATATTTGAGCGTATACCGGTCACTAAATGAACTCCCTGGTCAAACAGCATCTCGAAGAGCTTTGTGCTGATGTAACCCTTGTCTGCATATAGTTTACCGAAAAGATCTTTGGTAAGAACATTGATTACGTCAGGGTTTCTATCGTCGACATTGCCTTTTGTGAGAGAGAAATTCAGCAATTCACCCTTTTCATTACAGACCAGATGAAGCTTGAATCCAAAAAACCAGCCCATCGTACTTTTCCCTCTTTGTGCCAAATCCCTGAATACTTTATTCGAGTGGATACGCTTGTTATGACATACTTTGATTGGAGTGCTATCCACATATGTAATGCCTGTGCATTCACCAAATCCAAAGAGTTTGAGCAACAGCATGAAAGGTACAATCACCCTGGGTTGCAACTCGACAAAACGGTTGTAGGAAACGGCATTTGGAAAATAGCTCTTCATGTGCTTGCAAATATAAAACAGGTAATAATTCTTGAAATTATGAAAGGTTCCACAGTGGAAGCAGACCATCACGGCAATAATCTCGCTCTGGGACATTTGCGTTTTCCTGTTTCTCCTTTTCGTTATGTCACCTGCTTGAAGTTGGTGATTCCGGATTTCATTCTCATATTCTGCACAAAAATCGTCGGCAATACAAAATATTTCAATAACTTTGTCTGTTGTGATCATAGGGTTGATGTTTGTTATTTGTTTAATTAACAGCTATAAATATACAAATAATCTCCCTATATCACAACTTTTTTTATGATTTTCTTATCCCGAACTCACGTTAAATGTTAAATACTGAATTTGAGATTATGAAAAAAGTAGTATTGTTTTGTCTGTTGGGGCTTATTTTCCTTGTTATAGGTTGTGGCTCCGCTTCCCCTTCAAAAATAAAATTATGGCAAGAAAGAGTAGCGGAACAAAACACCCGCACATTACCAGAATACGCCAAATTTATGGATGAAAAGTTAGGAATTACCTGCACGATGCCCCGTAACTTTATCGACCAAAAACAGCTCAGACAGTGGAGAATTCATCAAAACAGGGATGTAACTTTCGTGTACACTCCCGTATTGAGGTCAAAAGACAAGCAGTGCATAATCTTATATCCCTTTTACCCTGTACATACAGATAGAGTCGGAGATACCCCATGCTTTTCTTCACGCGAGAGAAAAGAGATAGAAGAACTTATGAAAAAAGACTCTACCATCCTCAAAACCCCCAATTGGAAAGTGGGAATTCCCCGCAGTATTATCTATTCAGAGATCAGAGCGGCGTTGGATATCGATTATCGTGCTTGGATTGACCCTGACAAGCATATTACCGTATTGGCAGGAAAAGAGGCGCGAAACCTTTTTAATGCCGACTCCGTTTTTATTTATGATATCCCTATGGACAAACCGTACGAAGAAAAATACGTGCACTGTACCGGATTGGCAATAAGCAAGGCCAATAGGCCTGTGTTGTATCTAAAATGGTTCTTCACAAATAAGGGAAAGAAAAAAGAGAAGAAATACCTTGATTTGATAAAAAAAACAATTTGGTACGGTGATATTCCAAAAAAATAGATTCATAACGAGGATGATCGGAGTTATCTCCGGGTGAAAACCAGCCTTTGTGTTTATGGAAAAATAACAGCGGAAACTATATAATTACAACAGAGAATTACCGGATAGAGACAGGGATAAACCATCTTTGTCCGTCAGAGTACAACAAAAAGATTACCCCCTACTCCAAACAAATAATATAAAACTATCCCAAGAGGTGAAATACTAGTTCAAAATGGGCAAATTTAATCAATATAAAAACAAGATCAACAAATGCTCAATCGTTATCACAACAAAATAAATCAATAAGATCAACACAAACAAAGGGGCCATATAGGTAAATAATTTATTTTTTTCGATAATAACGTACACTTTTGTATATATTCCTCAAGAACACACATATATCTAAACAACAACATTTTAACCATATTATAAAAATTCATGATGAACAAAAAGCATTAAGTAATAATAATGAATAAAATCCAAACTGGATTGAAGCATAGATACTGTTCCAAAAAGTGTGTCTGTACCTGTAAAAAAAGAACATAGTCTAAAAACTTTATTAGTTTTGCAAATAACCATAACAAACAATAAAATTCAAAGACTATGTTACTATCAAAGGAACAGCTTTCTTCCGTAATGGCCAAACATTCAGAGCGCGAAAACGGGTTACACGATTTAATGGAAATCATGCTTGAGAGTATGATGCTGGCAGAGCGTCGCGAGTTTTTAGACCAGTCAAAAGGTAACAAAGGGAATGGTTACCGTCAGGGTCGCAGTTTCGGGCATGGCCGTGTTCTGGAATTCAGGATTCCACGTGACCGTTACGGCAACTTCCATCCAAAGATTCTTGCATTGTTGCGTGACCAGGAACTGGAGTGCGAACGTTTGGCCGGCAGCCTTTATTGCAGGGGTTTGACCCAGGGGCAGGTCGGCGAGATCTTCGGTGAGATTTACGGTGAGCATTACAGCAAAGCCAGCATTTCGCGCATGATTGACTACTTGCGCTCCGATGTGCAGGAGTGGCTGAACCGTCCGTTGGAGGGTTATTACCCGATTGTATTGGTGGATGCCATCCATATCAAGATCCACCGTAAACGTTCAGTAGCCACTGAGGCTTTCTATGTGGTCCTGGGGGTGAAAGAGGACAAGAAGCGTGAGGTGCTGGGTATTTACAACCGCCCCACGGAGAGTGCCGCGGGCTGGGAAGATATCTTCCGGGATGTCCAAAGTCGTGGGGCAGGTCATATAGGACTGCTGGTAAGCGACGGGCTGACAGGCCTGGACTCGGCCCTGTCGGTCGTTTATCCGAAGACCCTGCTGCAGCGGTGCGTCACCCATTTGAAGCGCAACATGCTCTCCAAAGTGCGCCATGGTGACAAAATGGAGCTGGCGGAAGATTTACGCGAAGTGTTCCGTACGGGCCAGAAAGACTACACCAAGTGCGAAGCCTGGCAAAACTGGACGGCACTTTGCCAAAAATGGGGAAAGGATTACAGGAGCATCAAAAGGATGGGGGAGGATATTTCCTACAAATATTACTTCACCTATCTGCAATTCCACCCCCGTATCCAGTCAATGGTCTACACCACAAATTGGATAGAGCGGCTTAACAAGGACTTCCGGCGCGTATTGAAGATGCGAGGGGCAATGCCCAATGAGGAGTCGGTACTGGTACTCATCGGTAAAGTGGCGATGGACAAGGATGCTTATAACAGGGAATTACCCGGTATTGACAGGGACAAGACGTTGTTCCCCGGTGAGTGAAGGTATTTCCCGCCAACCCATGACAAAGGTCCTTAATTCCTCTTACTTGCACAAGGACAAGCAAGTTGCATGCTGCGCATGTAATCCTTGTGCAAGTATCGGAATTAAAAAATACATGTCATGGATTAGGTGAAATTAAAAAAAAGAAATAAATTTGTTATAAGACTGATAAAGCAATAGACTAGAGACACACTAAATGTAACACTACCGAAGCATACATGACGAACACCGACCCAACCAGAATAATCATGAGCTAAGATATTCGTAAGACATTGGTAGTTAAAAAAGTATTTATAATGGTAAAACTTGCGAAAGCTTAAAAATAAATTTGAAGTCGAAATACCGACAAGAGAAGTTATTTGTTTAATTCACGACAACCTCATCCAAAATAAAACTCTATTAATCTGATGATTAAATGCTAACAACATTTGATAACAACCTATTAAAATCCTAAAAAAAGGAGGACGATCTTTAAGATGAGCTTTTAATAGTCTTATAATAAACGACAAGCAATCTTTAATATTTAACTTTATTTAATAAACAATCGTTTGTTCTGTATAAATATTGATTTATATTTGCAGAAAATAATTTTGAAAACTTAAAATACTAATGATCATTTATACACAATACCATTGACTCTGAGATTTCCGGATTCAATTTTTTGAAATAAACAAGATAATATATATGATTATCCGCAATAGTTCCTATTGTAAATTCTTGACTTGAAATCAGGAGCATACGTTACAGCGGCTATCAACAGTCTTTCAAACTGGTTTTCCCCGAAGTAACGCCTGTTGAATTTATAACAGAACTGGTTGAGGTAATATTGCAAGTATTCTGGTTTTATCTTGTAATACACGCCCAGGAGCTGTCGTTTGGCATTGCTGATCGCGGTATGCACCCAGGGCAGCACCTTGGAAAGATCCTGGTGTGGAATAACAGATGCCGTATGTGAATGAACATGCTCTTTCAATTTAGTGTAAGATGTTGAGTCATCGGTGGTCAGATCCGCCGTGCTTTCAACGTGCTCTTTGACATTCCTTGTAATTGTACCGGACTTCAAGTCACTGATCACTTTCATTTTCAGGTATCTAACCTTCTTGGGTTTCTTACCCGGCTTGGGGTTTTCAACGGTTTTGCTTTCAGCCATTACCAGCACTTTGGTCTTTTTTTGGCTCCCGCGGCCGCGCTTC
Organism: Petrimonas mucosa; assembly: GCF_900095795.1. NCBI lineage: Bacteria > Pseudomonadati > Bacteroidota > Bacteroidia > Bacteroidales > Dysgonomonadaceae > Petrimonas > Petrimonas mucosa. Next base: position 1,087,208 of record NZ_LT608328.1, on the reverse strand, counting down.
AACGGTTTGTCCCTCTCTTCAAGGGATATTTCGGTGGAAAAGAAGGCGTCGTCCAACTCGATGGCTCCCTCAAGGGTGTACTCGTCGTCGCGTTTGCCCATCACGTCACGCAGTTTATTGACCATTTCCCATATGGGCTGGTAACGCTTGTGCCCCAGCTGGCGCTGCAGCTCCGCCGCGGAAAAGGAGCCCTTGGTCGCCGTGAGCAGGTGCATGGCCACGAACCAGTAACGGTAAGGCAGGTTGGAGTGCTGCATGACGGTGCCTGAACGCAAGGTTTGGCGTGCGCGACAACGCTTGCATTCATAGGCCTGCTTGTTTTCCAGCCAATAATGTTCTTTACAATTACAATGACGACAGGTTACTCCCATTTGGTCTCTTTGTTCTTTGAATTTTTTCCGACAGGATTCCTCATCGGGGTAATTTATAGCAAAATCCAGGATATTCATAGTTTGAATCTTTATATCGTTAGCGATGTAAATATAATGAATATCAGTGAATTGTGCAAGTGTTTTTGAAACTTATTTATAACTTTTTCCCGTTAAATTCTTTAGGAATAACTGCGGATAATCATATAATATATTAAGTTTATTATGACACGAATTTTAACTTACAAATTTTAAATGAAATGAGAAAAAAATGCAACTTAGTTTTGTACCTCCTCTTTCTCTTGTTAATCGCTCCTTCGCAATTGCTGGCACAGCAAGTTACAGTCAAAGGGCGGGTACTCGAAAAAGAGACAGGTGAACCGCTGCCTGGTGCAAGCATTGTTGTTGAGAGTACCCCCCGGGGTGTATCAACCGACATTGACGGAACCTTTGAAATTAAGGTCACTTCTTCTGACAAACTTGTCTTTTCATTTTTGGGCATGGAGTCCCAAACAATAGCTGTCAGAGATAAAACCTTCATTGAAGTACAGTTGTCACCTGCGAGCAGTGAGCTTGATGAAGTAACGATTGTCGCTTTCGGAAAACAAAAGAAAGAGAGTGTGATTGGGGCAATAACCACCGTTAGCCCTGCAGACTTAAAAGTTCCCTCCAGCAACTTGACCACGGCATTGGCAGGGAATGTGGCAGGGGTTATCGCATATCAGAGATCCGGTGAGCCGGGTCAGGATAACGCAGACTTCTTCGTCCGTGGTATTACCACTTTTGGTACTAACACAAATCCTTTGATCTTAATTGATAATATTGAATTGACAAGTACCGACTTGGCCCGTTTACAGCCAGATGACATTGAGAGTTTCTCCATCATGAAAGATGCTACAGCTACGGCTCTTTACGGTGCTCGCGGAGCAAACGGTGTAATTCACGTAACAACCAAAAGAGGGCAGGAAGGTGCTGCTAAAGTGTTTGTTCGTTTAGAGACATCTCTTTCGGCACCCACGCAAACAGTTGAATTGGCTGATCCTGTTACCTACATGAAGGCGTACAACGAAGCCATTACTACCAGAGACCCGCTGGGAGACCTGATGTATAGCTACGATAAGATTGAGCAAACGGGTAAACCCAATGCTAACCGTTTAATCTACCCAAGTAATGATTGGTATAGTATGATGTTTAAGGATTACTCCAACAGCAACCGTGCCAATGTTTCTATTCGTGGGGGAGGTAAAGTAGCCACTTATTATGTTTCCGGTGCATTTACTCACGACACGGGAATTTTAAAAGTGGATAAACGCAATACGTTTAATAACAACATTGATTCTAAAAACTACACACTTCGTTCCAATATCGATATCAATACAGGGCCAACCACTAAATTGGCTATCCGCTTAACCGGTAACTTCGATGATTATACCGGACCGTTAAATGGAGGTAGCGCGGTTTACAGTCAGGTGCTTCACTCCGATCCTGTGTTGTTTCCTCCCTATTATCCCATAGATGAGGATCATATCGGAATTAAGCATATCTTATTCGGAAATTATGGTGATGGTGGCTATATCAACCCTTACGCTGAAATGGTAAAAGGTTATAAAGACTACGACCGTTCGCAGATGATTGCAGCGGTGGAGTTGAATCAAAAGCTTGATTTTATCACCAAAGGCTTAAACTTTATGACACTGTTTAACCTTACACGTTATTCAGACTTCACGGTTACCAGAAGTTTCAGACCTTACTGGTACACGTTGGGCAACTACGACTCCTACACGGGTGAATACAAAATTTCACGTTTGAATGAAAACGGTACCGATTATCTGACCTATGGTGAGGGAGCCAAGAATGTAATTAGTACTATGTATTCGGAAAGCCGATTAAATTGGGGACGTGAGTTCGGTCGTAGCAATGTGACCGGATTGTTGGTGTTTACCGTTCGGGAAAGATTAACAGCAAACCCGGGTTCGCTTCAGCTCTCGCTTCCTTCTCGAAACGCCGGATTGTCAGGACGTTTCACCTACGGATGGGATGGAAAATACTTCTCGGAGTTTAACTTCGGTTACAACGGTTCTGAGCGTTTCTCAAAAAATCACCGTTGGGGATTCTTCCCCTCGTTTGGTCTTGCTTGGGTAGTTTCTAAAGAAAACTTTTTCAAACCGCTTAATAAAGTGGTTAATAACCTGAAGCTGCGTTACTCATACGGATTGGTGGGAAACGATAATATCGGCTCCAGCTATAACCGTTTCTACTATTTATCGGAAATGGCTATGAATGATGCCGGCAGAACATCTTATTACGGAGAGAATCGGGGAGTATCTTCTACCGGAATTTCCGTGTTGCGATACGCCAATGATGCCATTACATGGGAAAAGTCTTTGAAACAAAACTATGCCGTGGAATTAGGCTTATTTAATAAAATTGATGTTATTGCTGAATATTTCACCGAATATCGCTCCGATATCTTTATGTCTCGGGCAGATATAACGAATACAATGGGGCTTCAAGCCGGTATTTCGGCAAACATTGGAGAAGCATCGGCAAGAGGTGTTGATATACAAGCTGACTACAAGCAAAGCTGGAACAAAGATTTTTGGACATCCGCTCGTGCTAACTTTACCTACTCTACAAGCAAATATGAGGTGTATGAGGAGCCTGAGTACAAGGAATATTGGCGTCAACACGTAGGATACTCAATCGGACAACAATGGGGGTTCATAGCTGAGCGCTTGTTTATTGATGATGAAGAGGCGTTAAACAGTCCTTCACAAGCTGCGTTCGGTTCTCAATACGGTGGTGGTGATATCAAATATACCGATGTAAATCAGGACGGTGTAATTACTGACGCGGATAGAGTTCCTATTGGGAATCCCGTTACTCCCGAAATTATTTACGGGTTTGGAGTTTCTACAGGTTACAAAGGGCTCGATGTATCGGTGTTTTTCCAGGGATTAGCAAACGAATCTTTCTGGATTAATGCGCCTGATATGGCACCGTTTGTGGGCAACACCCAACTCTTGAAAAGCATTCATGATAGCCATTGGAGCGAAGATAATCGCGATATTTACGCATTTTGGCCCCGCTACAGTGCTTACTACAATAGCAATAATATGCCTTATAGTACCTGGTGGATGAGAGACGGTTCGTTTTTGCGCTTAAAACAAGTGGAGTTGGGTTATACCCTTCCGCAAAAATTTGTCAATAAGCTACATCTTTCGAACCTCCGTGTGTATATGTCAGGTACAAACTTGTTCTGTTGGAGCAATTTTAAGATGTGGGACCCTGAAATGGGACGTTCAGCACTAAATTATCCCATTCAGCGAGTGATTAACGTAGGTTTGAATTTAACGTTATAATAAGTGAAACTATGAATAAGCGAACAGATATAATTAAGAAAATAAAATTAGCCGCGCTCGTGTTAATTGTTGGGTTAACGGCTTGTAATAAATACCTGAACGTGGTGCCAGATGATGGAATGGCAACTATTGAGACGGCTTTTAATTTGCGCTCTACTGCCATACGTTATTTGGGTACTTGTTACTCTTATATGACGGAAGAGGGTGCATCGCAGTATGACCCGGCGTTATTGGGAGGTGATGAGTTGTGGGACCTTGTAGGACGAAAAATAACGAATACAAGTGGACGCGTGCCTAGTAATATGTTTCAAATAGCACGTGGATTGCAGAATGCTACAACGGTGTATGGTAATGATTGGGCAGATATGTATCAAGGTATCCGCTGTTGTGATATTTTGGTGGAGAATATTGATGACGTTCCCGATATGCAAGAGTGGGAAAAGAAACAATGGAAAGCTGAAGTGAAATTTCTCAAAGCCTATTATCATTTCAACCTGATTCGTAAATGGGGACCAATTCCCATTATAAGAGAGAGCTTGCCTATTGACGCGACTGTTGAAGAAGTAAGGGTGTTTCGTGATCCTATTGACGAATGTTTTGACTTTGTGATTGAACTGCTGGATGAGGCTATACCCGATCTTCCTTTGGAAAACGCCTCTGTAGATGAGTACGGAAGAGTTAATCAGGCTATTGCTGCTGCGTTGAAAGCGCGTGTAATGGTGTACGCTGCCAGTCCTTTGTTTAACAACAATGTGGATCAGGCTTCATTGATAGATTCAAGAGGTGTTCAGTTGTTTGCACAAGGAAAATCGGAAACGGAACAGCTAAAAAGATGGGAAAATGCTGTTGAAGCATGTAAAACTGCAATTGATTTAGCAGAGCAAGCTAATAAAAAGCTGTATCAATACGACAATTCGTACAGAGTAAATGACACTTTGTTCCTCGATTTTACATTGCGTGGCATGATGTGTCAGCGTTGGAATGAAGAGATTATTTGGGGGAACACTCAGACCAATTGGACGCAGTTGTCTATGTGGCAGCGACTTACGGTTCCAAACTTACAGTATAAATCATTAGGTTGGAAAGAGTCTTTAAGCTGTTATGCTTTTATTGGTGTTCCGTTGAAAATTGCTGAGCAATTCTATACTCGCAACGGGCTTCCTCTTAACTTCGATAAAGACCGACAGGGGGTAAATGAACTTTCGCTTCGCGAAGGCGATGCTGCACACGCCTATTATATTGAGCAAGGCTACATAACCGCTCAACTGAACTTTGACCGTGAACCTCGCTTCTACGCCTTCTTAGGTTTCGATGGCGGTAAATGGGTGGGTGCTTTAACCAATTACAACGACTTACAACCCGGCGATATCTTTACCGTTGAAAACCGTATGGGTAAAGCGCTGGCAAAAAGTAGTGGGGAATCCGGTCCCGTTACAGGATACTATGCCAAAAAGATGTATCCATACAGAAATCGTATGAGTGCAGACAATAGTGCTTTGTCAACCTATTGGTATCCTTGGCCCATGATTCGCCTTGCCGATCTGTATCTGCTTTATGCGGAGGCGATTAATGAAGCAGAAGGACCAACCGGACCACGTAGCGCGGAAATGTTTAAATACATCAATGCGGTGCGTGAACGTGCGGCTATTCCCGACGTAAAAACTTCTTGGGATGTGCACAGTACTTCTCCCGGAAGATATAATACCAAAGCGGGTATGCGTGAAATTATCCATAGAGAAAGATTGAATGAATTGGCTTTCGAAAGCCAGCGTTTCTGGGACTTAAGACGTTGGAAAGAGGCAAGTCTTGAATATTCAAAAAATATATATGGATTTAGAGTGCTTTCGTTTACACCTGAGGAGTATTATAAGAAACTTTTAATTGCCGAACAACCTTTTGCGCAGAGAGATTACTTCTGGCCCATTCAAACGGCTACACTTGAAAGAAACCCGAACCTTCTACAGAATTTGGGTTGGTAATTGTTTAATAAAATAAAACGACTAAATATGAAAAAGTTAATATACTGTAGTGCTTTACTCTTCGTTTGGTTATTTTTCAGCTGTCAGGAGGCAGGAAGAATAGATCAGATTGATGAGTCTGTACCCGCACCCAAGCCTGTGGAAGTCACCGAGGTTATCAGTATTCCCGGTGGTGCAGTTATCAAGGTTAAGATACCCAACGATGACAACTTAAAAGGTATTGTTGCCACATATGAACGTAACGGGGAAATTGTAAATACAAAAATATCTCGTTTTGTGGATAGTTTATTAGTTGTTGGTTATGCCGATACAGAGCCACGCAAGGTAGAAGTGTGTTCATTTAACGTAAATGAGGTGAGATCAACACCGGTAAATGTTACCATTAATCCGTTAACACCTGCTGTTCAAACCGTAGATTTTGATATCGTAGAAGCTTTTGGTGGTGTGAAAATTCACATTATGAACAACACTTCTAACGAAGACTTGGCAGTGTGCTTGCTGGCTGACAAAGATGTTTCCAACATCGATGCTCCTGAATCATCAAAAAGATGGGTTGAGGTAACAACCCTGTTTACTTCCGCCGAAGACATCTATTTGGCTCGTCGTGGAATGAAGCCCGAGGAAACTCTTTTTGGGGTATATATTCGGGATAGATGGGGCAATAAGTCTCCAATAAAAAGTAAGATTTTAACTCCGCTGGAAGAGATTGAACTTGATAAAAAGAAGTTTAGATATTACAATCCGGGTGATGACAACTCTTACTCTACGAATAACTCCAACTATCCTATTAGTTCTTTATGGGATGGATCCGGGGTTTCTCAAGCACCTTACTTCTATGCAAGTAACTCGAGCAATCCAATGCCTCAATGGCTTACCATAGACTTGGGAGTGACGGCAAAAATCAGCCGTATTACCAAAATGGCTCGTATTGACTACAACATCTGGACCGGAGCGCATCCTCGTGAATTTGAGTTTTGGGGAAGTATGGCACCAACCGGTCAGGTAGTGCCTGAGAATGAGCATGGATTTGACGACAGCTGGTTCAAACTGGGATACTTCGAACAACCAAGACCTTCAGGATACAATCCCGACGGGACCGTTCCACCCACCTACACGGCGGAAGACCGGGAAATGTTCAATACCGGTACCGAATTTGAAATGGATGAGACCGTTTATCCGGATGCCCTCAATGAGTTACGCTACTTGCGTGTAGTGTTTATCAACACCTTTAGCACATGGGAAACAAAAGCCAAGGTAGGGCAGGTACAAATTGGTGAAATAACTCCTTATGGGCAGGTTGTAGAGTAGAAGTGAATTAATTATTAATGTGTGCAAGATTAAAAATATTGAGCAATATGAAAAAAATTAAATATTTACTGATGGCTTTACTCGTGGTGCTTTGCGTGAGTTCATGTAAAGACCAGGACGAAATCTACAAGGAGTTCGTCAAGGTTGGCGGATACATTTATCCTGAGAAAACAAATGGACTGCATGCATTTAGAGGTCATAACCGTGTGAAGCTTGTATGGAAAATGCCGAAAGACCCTTCGGTGACTTCAGCAAAGATCTACTGGAATAACAATGTTGATGTCTTGGATATTGATTATACAACCAGATTAGGTGAATATACCGAGCAGGTTATTGATAATCTGGAAGAGCGCTCTTATACGTTTCAACTGATTAACTTTGATGCCGACGGTAACAAATCAATGATTTCAGAAATAACGGTAGCGCCTTATGCGGCTAACTGGCTGTTGACGCATGCCGAACGCACTGTTACATCATCAGAGATTGTGGGGTCGGATGCTCAGATAGAAATGAGTTTCGGTACCGATGAGATGATAGCTACCCGATTTAGATATATCGATACGAATGGTGATACTATTCAGCTTGAGGAAACAATGGACTTGCTAACAAATAAAATAACTTTTCCCAACGCGGTATGCGGAAGAAAGTTTGAGTACAGCTCTAGTTTTTGTCCTCCCGAGGGCTTGGATACCATCTGGAACGACTGGATTAAGTCGCCGACCCCTATTTCCGGTAAGCTGGATTGCAAGTCGTGGAACGTTACGGTAACTACCGGTCAGATCTGGGATAACAACTTCCTGCCTTCAAAGGCGGTGGACGGCGTTATCGACAGAAATTACCGTTGGTGTAGCGCGCAAGGAGCATTAGCAAACGTTTTCCCGAAAATAATGGTGGTCGATAATCAAAAAGATTCCTATTACATCAATAAGGTTTCTTTATATCAGGACCAAGCCACTATGAACAGGCGATTTGGCAACAGTGTGGAGATGTATTGGGGTAATGAACCATTTGATCCCGACGCGGGAACCGATTATGCTAATTCTCCCGGATTTGCCGATGCCATTGCTAAAGGCAACTGGCTAACCACAACGTTCTGGTTCAGTACTGCAACTTGGACAAAAACATGGTCGCAAATGCAAGAATTCCAATATTTTGCCATAGTCTGGAAAAATTCTCGTTCCGGCAGCGGATGGATTGATCTATGGGAAATAGAGTTCTATGGATATGACTCCGCAGCCGACTAAAATTTTAAATTGGCCGTCGCGCTTTTAAGTTCATAAGATAAAGACCGCTACAGTTCAGACAGTTATAAATTGATTACAGGTTCTGACTTACTGGATAAATTTATAATCTGAACTACGGCGGTCTTGATTTTTTAAATTGCTATATGAAAATCTGATGTTTTTGATTTACTTTGCAATAAGGGGGTAATCAGCATCGGGTTTATCATGGGAAAAGCAGCCATCATCTCTTTTATCAGTCGGAGTTTCGGTCAGCCATCATATCCACCAGTACCAGCAAATAGAGGTGGAGTGAAGACTCTCCTGAACATTTCCGTCCCGCCCCGTTGTAATGAAGTGCTTGAATTTATGAATTGCAATAAGCAGTACCGAAAAGGGTGCAAGATATTTCATATAAAAACTGAACAAACGTTTGTTCAAAATTAGTTTTTATACTATATTTGTATTTTTAGTCAGTGAATCAATCGAATAATCAATATCGAATATTTCATTTAGTACATACAATATAACCAATTAATTTAATTTTATGAATCTTAAGCTTTTCTTCTTTTCCGGCATGATAGCCCTCTTGTCATGCAATATAAACGATGTGTCGGCAAAAGAATACAAAATCTCCAAAGGTGAACTCCTCAACAAGATCAAGGGAGGCTGGGCCGGGCAGGTAATCGGATGCACATATGGGGGCCCTACGGAATTCAAATGGAACGGTACGATGATCGGAGAAGAGATCCCGATCCCATGGGACGACACCCGCATGGTCTGGTATTACAAAAACTCCCCGGGACTCTACGATGATGTATATATGGACTTGACATTCGTGCAGGTCTTTGAAAAGTATGGGCTGGACGCTCCCGACTCGTTGCATGCAAAATACTTTGCCAACGCAGGCTATCCGCTATGGCATGCCAACCAGGCAGCCAGATACAATATCCTCAACGGCATCATGCCACCCGAGTCAGGACATTGGAAAAACAATCCACATGCCGATGATATTGATTTCCAGATTGAAGCCGATTTTGCCGGGTTGATGTCTCCGGGAATGGTCAATGCCGCATCAGAGATTGGCTGGAGAATTGGGCATATCATGAATTATGGCGATGGAGTATACGGCGGGATTTATGTGGCGGCCATGTATGCACTCGCTTTTGTGCATAATGATATCGAATTCATTGTGGAAGAGGCACTGAAATCGATCCCGAGACAGAGCAAATATTACCAATGCATAGCCGATGTGTTGCGGTGTTACCGTAAAGATCCCAAAGACTGGAAAAAGGCATGGTTCGAGGTTCAGAAAAAATGGAGCGCCGATACAGGTTGCCCTGATGGGGTTTTCCAACCCTACAACATCGATGCAACGGTCAACGGAGCTTATATCGTAATCGGACTGCTTTACGGCAGGGGCGACTACGGAGCAACCATCGATATCAGTACAAGGTGCGGATACGATTCCGACTGCAATCCCGCCAATGCTGCCGGAATTCTAGGAACAATGATCGGGTACGACAAGATACCGGCATATTGGAAACAGGGATTGGACAAAGTAGAGGATTTAAATTTTGCACACACCGAGATGTCGCTCAACAAGGTATACGAAATAGGATTTCGCCATGCAAGCGAGATGATCATCCGTAACGGAGGTCGTTTAACCGGAGATATTTTCACCATCAACTACCAGCAACCAAAACCGGTTCCGCTTGAAGTGGGTTTCGAAGGCCTCTATCCGGTAGAAAGACGAAGAATCGGCAGCAATCTTGGCGGGAAAAACCGCGAGATCTCCTTCAAAATTAATGGATCGGCTTTTGTGTTGAGTGGAAGGGCTGTAAAGAACAGCGACCGCCCCGACTCCATTCTGGAAATCGAAGTCTATATCAACGGGAACCTGCACGAAGTTGCGAAAATACCTACCAACAACCGCATCAGGCGGCACGATCTCACCTGGAACTATGATCTGACCGAGGGAGAAAACAACATTACGCTGAAAGCTATCAAAATTCCGGAGGGATACCGGATAGATGCAACAGATGTGATTGTCTATTCCAGAAACAGACCGGGAAAACTGGTCTATTATTAACACACTTTTCCGCAATCAGAAAAAAATCAATATCCACACTGTGTAAGCATAAAAGATAAACAAATGAAAACTAAAACTTTTTCTCTATTTTACATCTGCCTGTTTCTCTGTTTTTTTGTTAAAAGTACGGCGCAGGTCCAGAACGATGAGGTTTACGAGTATCCCAACCTGAACAGTCAAGATTACCGGTACAACATCAGGATTCCGGATATTGACGGGTATAAGACATTGAAAGGTGATTTTCATATACATACCGTCTTCTCCGATGGAAAGGTATGGCCCGATCAACGGGTCAAGGAGGCTTGGAATGAAGGACTGGATGTCATTGCCATAACCGATCACATCGAATACCGGCCCAATCAGAAGATTTTGATCAGCGACCACAACAAGTCGTTTGAAATTGCAAAGGCTCAGGGGGATGCCATCGGTATGCTGGTTATAAAAGGATCCGAAATCACGCGACAGAAGCCATTGGGCCATATCAACGCCCTTTTTATCCAGGATGCAAATCCGCTCGAACGTCAGGATCCGCTCGAGGCCATCGACGAGGCCCTGAAACAGGGTGCCTTCATCTTGTGGAACCACCCCGGCTGGCCGGACGATAAAAGCACATTTTATCCTGTTCACAAGGAGCTGATTGCAAAAAAGAAGATTCACGGCATTGAAGTCTATAACGGCTGGGAATCCTATCCGAACGTAATCGACTGGTGTCAAGAGCATAACCTGGCTCCTTTTGCCAACACCGATCTCCACTACACCAGTGCAAATCTCTACAGGGGAGAGCGGGTGCGCCCGATGACCCTGGTGTTTGCCAAGGAATACAGCGAAGAGGGTGTAAAAGAGGCACTATTTTCAGGCAGAACCGTGGCACTTTATAACAATATTCTGTCCGGCGACGAGGCATTGCTGAAGTCCCTTATCAAGGCCTCCCTCTCGATCAGGGTGATCAACCAGCAGAAAGGGGTTATCGAAATTACCAACAACAGCGATATCGCCTACGGCATCAAGTATGGCAATTATATGTATCCCATGTCATTATATCCAAATCAGGTACTTCGTGCCACCATTCCTGCCGGTTCGGATGTCGAGTTCTCGAACTGCTTATACGGAAAAGATCGACACGTCGTGCTGAAATTGTGGTAAAATAATCACCGGAAAACATTCTTGAGGCCAAATCTACAAACATGCAAAAGAAACAGATTGTCGTAATCGGGAGTTCAAACCTCGATTATATAGTAACGATGGATCATTTCCCAAAAGGAGGCGAAACCCTCGAGGGACTATCATTCACCCAGGCGATGGGAGGTAAAGGAGCCAACCAGGCAGTGGCAGCCTGCAGATCGGGCGGTAAAGTAAGTTTCATTACCTGTGTTGGTGATGATTCAAGCGGCGAGAATGCACTGGTTTATTACAACAATGAAGGTATTGATACCTCCCTCTCTCTTGTAAAAGAGAATGTCACAACCGGAGCCGCATTAATATGGGTAGACAAGAACGGTGAAAACTGCATCATCGTAATCCCGGGTGCCAACCGCTATCTTACATCAGATCAGATTATCCCCCACTCCGACCGGCTAATCGAGGCGGATACCATCCTGCTTCAACTGGAAATTCCTTACGAAACGGTCAGGACTATCTGCCGGGTAGCATCAAGCCACACGAAGATCATACTGAATGCCGCTCCTGCCTATCCCATCGAGGAAGAGATCCTGAAATCCATCTACATGCTGGTGGTGAACGAGACTGAAGCGGAGACCATTACAAGTTGCAAGCTTGAAACGATTGGCGAAAATGCGATGGTTGAGGCACTTCTAAAAAAAGGGGTGAAGAATGTGATTCTCACCCTAGGGTGTAAGGGATCAATTTACAGTAACGGTGTCGAGTGGTTGCAAATTCCGGCCTTCAAGGTTGCGGTAAAGGATACAACAGCCGCAGGAGACACATTCTGCGGCGCACTTGCAGTTGGAATCGGGAAATATAACGATATGCGAAAAGCCATAACATTTGCTACTGCCGCTGCTGCACTGTGCGTAACCACACTCGGCGCGCAACCTTCGATACCCGGAGAAGAGGAAATCAGCACGTTTCTGCTCGAAAACAACATCATACTATAAAATTGCAGATAGAGACATCAGACATCCATTTGTGAATCAACCAAATATCGCATGAAATCAACATTACAGGCTGTCGTTCTCATCCTCCTGATGACACTGACCGGATCTGCCGCGCAGGGGCGAAAGGCTAAACCTGAAGCCATCTACCGGAGATTACCCGTCAAGGAATATCGCGACAGAATGGCGGCCGGTTGGCTTGGCCAGATCGTAGGGGTCAGCTGGGCCGCCCCAACCGAGTTCAAGTGGAAAGACAAGATCATACCTGTAGAGGATATGCCGCAGTGGCGTAACGAACTGATCAATGAGGCATTCAACCAGGATGATCTCTATGTGGAGATGACTTTCCTGCGATCATTGGAAGAACATGGCCCTGATCTCTCCATCCGGCAAGCAGGTATCGATTTTGCCAATTCGGAATATCCGCTATGGTGTGCAAATGAAGCTGGACGGCGTAACCTGCGCGCAGGAATTGCCCCGCCCGACTGTAGCCACCCGGCATTCAACAACAGGGTTCACGACATCGATTATCAGATCGAAGCCGATTACTCTGGACTGATTGCCCCGGGAATGCCTGCCGTACCTGTAGCATTGGGCGAAAAATTCGGCAGGCTGGTCAACTACAGCGATGGCGTGTACGCGGGGCAATTTATCGGCGGCATGTATGCCGAAGCATTCTTTGAAGATGATATTCTGAAAATCATCGACGCCGGTCTGGCATGTATCCCTACAGGATCTCAATATGCGGAGATGGTACGTGACGTGGTTTCCTGGTACAAGAGCAATCCGGACGACTGGGAAGCCACCTGGAAGTTTTGTCAGCAAAAGTACCGCGAGAATCCCGAGTATCAAAAAAACTCCAATGGCGGCATCGATGTGAAAATCAATGGAGCATATATCCTCATTGGCATGCTTTACGGCGAGAGGGATATCGACCAGACCATCGTCATCTCAACCCGCTGCGGCCAGGACTCCGATTGCAACCCCTCAAACGCTGCAGGCATACTTTTCACCACCATCGGCACTTCAAGACTTCCGGAACGTTTCAAGGCGAACCTCGACCTGAAAAGCTGCTTTGCCCATACCGAGTACAATTTCCCGAAACTGCTGGATGTGTGTGAGGCACTTGCACGTGAATATGTCGTCAGGGAAGGTGGATGGATCGAGACCGACGCAAACGGGGAGGAGAACTTTGTGATCCCGGTCAAGAGACCGGAACCCAGTCCGCTGGTATTTAGCTGGGATCCGGAGCCGATTGCAAAGAGTCTCTTCACTGAAGAAGAGATGGCGAGAATCAGGCACCAGGCCTCTGCCGATCTGCAGAAAGTTCTGGATAAACTCTTCCCGGGCTGGACCATCGCCTATTGCGGATCCGATATGCAACCCGGTCTCCGGGAACAGTACAAGGGGAAGGAGAATGTCATGCTCACTCACCCCCTGTCGAGAGAGATGCCCTGTGTGCTGACGATGGAGAGAGATATCCCGACCGGCAAGAAAACGGTTCTAAAAACTTGTGTAACTCATCATGATGGCGGTGACTGGGTCCTGGTTATCCGTGTCAACGGTTCCGTACAGAAGATGGTAACCGTGGGAAAAGAGTCGGTCGGCGAGGATGGATGGCTGGAGGTTGATTTCAACCTCACCCCCTTTGCAGGAAACAAGAACATCAAGATCGACCTGGAAAACAAGGCCAACGGCTGGTCGTGGGAAGCCGGTTACTGGAAGGAGTTGCGCATCGACTACCTGGCACCCTGATTCCATCATACTGAACAACATCTTAAAAAGAATCCTATGCAACGACGCTACATACTACTCTGTCTGTCATTTGGTCTCTTCCTGACTCTATCGGCTCAGGTAAAAGACCGGCAATATCCATTGCCACCACACTCCATTCAATTGTCGGGATACCTCGAAAATGACATTCAGAACTCGATAAACCACTGGAACAAGGGTGTACTTCCCTATGGCGCTTTCGTCGATCTCTTCCGTAACGGAAGAACACAGTTTGCAGTTGGCGAAATGTGGGGGAAGGCAGTCCGGTCGGGAAGCATGTTTTACCGGTATACGCAGGATCCCGAACTGAAGAGAATATTGGATGAGACAGTCCGCGACCTGCTCTCCACCCAGCATCCGAATGGCAGCATCAGCTGTTCACCCGTGGAAAAGCAACCGGAAGGGCCCACTGGCGACCTGTGGGAGCGCAAATATGTGATGCTGGGACTGATGGACTATTACGACTGGGTAAACCGGGACCCTGCTATTCTCGAAAGTCTTGTCCGTCAGGCAGACTGTATTCTCGACCAGGTAGGGAATGGTCCCAAGGCGGCGATCAACCAGATGGGATGGAGCTCCGAAAAGATCGAGTCGAGTACCATTCTCGAACCAATAATGAGGCTCTACCAGATGACGGGATTCAAACGGTATCTCGATTTTGCCAACTATATCATCGAGACGGGAGGAGCCAGGAATTTCAACCTTTTTGAAAATGCATACAATAATGTCGAACCCTACAAAATGGCAGGAAATTATCCAAAAGCGTACGAAATGACCTCCCTGTTTGAAGGGGTGGTAAAGTACTATCGGGCAACGGGCAAGCCAGAGGTGAAGCAGATGTTGGACAACTATTACAACAACATAAGTACCAGGGAGATCACCATTATCGGCAATGGGGGAGCCGATCAGCCATACCACCCCAAGGTGATGGGTGAAGCGTGGGACAACACGGCACTTGAACAGACAAATCCCGATATCAAACGGATGATGGAGACCTGTGTAGGGGTAACCTGGATGAAATTCTGCAGCCAGATGATGCGGTTGACGGGAGAATCTTCGCCGGTAGACCAGATCGAGAAATATATCTACAACGGCCTGCTGGGTGCCATGAAGCCTACCGGCGACGGGTTCAGCTACGTCAACCTGCTCAATGGAAAGAAAGTCAACGACAGCGGATGGGGACGACATTTCGACCATCTCCATGTAACCTGCTGCAACTTGAGTGGTCCGATCGGACTCTCCTATATACCCTACATTGCGGTAACCAACTCCGACCAGGGACCGGTAGTCAACCTCTACAACGCGGCCGAAGTAACCACCACTACCCCTTCGGGTCAGGCCTTGAAGATCACGATAGATACCGATTATCCCCAATCAGGAAAGATTGTGATCGGGGTGAAGTCCCATAAACCGGAGAGATATGCCATTCAGTTGCGGATTCCCGAATGGAGCAAAAAAAACGTAGTGAAGGTGAACGGGAAAAAACATGATGTTACTCCGGGAAGATATGCTGTCATCGATCGGGAATGGAAGAGCAACGACCGGATTGAGATCGGGTTCGAGATGGTGTGCCGGATTATTGAGGCACCCAGGGGAAGCAACCGGAAAGGGGACAATTTCGAGGCTGCAACATGGGGCCCCATCGTCTTGGCACGCGATGAGAACATCGACCCGGACTATAACCAGCAGATTAAGGTAAAAGCCGACAGGCGTGGAATAGTGAAAGTTGCCAAAACAACGCCTACCCGTGACGATGCCCGGATGGAATTTATCGTACCCACCACAACCGGCACCATCCGGATGGTGGACTACGCTTCAGTAAATGGATGGGAAGGATCACATGTTTGTACCTGGTTACCCTTACCGGAAAAATAGAATAAATTTTTTAGAGTTCTTAACCAATTAAATCGAGACGATATGTTTATTGTAGGCAATTATTTATTAGCAGTGATTCTGTGCGTGGTTACCATGATTTGCTGGGGATCCTGGGGCAATACGCAAAAACTGGCCGCCAAGACCTGGCGGTACGAGCTGTTCTATTGGGATTACGTGATCGGTATTGTACTTCTTTCGCTGATTCTGGGTTTTACCCTCGGAAGCATCGGCGAAGAGGGCCGGAGCTTTGTGGATGACATAAGACAGGTTAATTCGAGAAACTTCTGGAGTGCATTTACCGGAGGTGTCATCTTCAACGCTTCCAACATTCTCCTTTCCGCTTCAATCTCATTGGCCGGGATGTCTGTGGCTTTCCCCGTAGGTGTGGGATTGGCGCTTGTTCTTGGTGTCTTCATCAATTACTTCGGTGCACCCAAAGGTGACCCTGTAATCCTGTTCCTGGGAGTTTTCCTGGTGGTTACAGCCATTATCCTGAACGGTATAGCATCCGGCAAGATGAGTAAGGGTACCGAAGAGCAACAGACGCGAAAGAAAGGGATCATCATCGCCATCATCGCCGGATTCCTGATGTCTTTTTTCTACAGGTTCGTGGCTGCCGCAATGGACCTGACAAACCTGGAAAACCCAACGGAGGGCATGCTTACCCCTTACGGCGCATTTTTTATTTTCGCCATGGGCATATTGATCAGCAACTTCGTTTTTAATACCGTTGTAATGAAAAAACCGTTTGTAGGAGAGCCGGTTAACTATGTCCGGTACTTCAAGGGCAATCTTAAGACACACCTGGTTGGAGTACTGGGAGGCGTTGTCTGGGGAATCGGTACCGCCTCCAGCTATATTGCTGCAGGAAAGGCCGGTGCAGCCATTTCGTACGGACTGGGACAAGGCGCGACGCTTGTCGCCGCCCTTTGGGGTGTATTTATCTGGAAAGAGTTCAAGAATGCTTCGAAATCGACCAACCGGTTGCTGGTATGGATGTTTCTTCTCTTTATCCTCGGCATTGTCTCCATAATTTATGCAGGCCAATAGAAGTTGATAGCCACATGCGGCTATCGCATTCGTAACATCAGGAAGGTTTGCCAACCATAGGGTGGACAAACCTTCTTTCATTTTCTTCTGTTCAAACAAAATAATTCCTATCTTTGAACCGGTAACGTTCTAATCACATATCCATCAACACAATGAAACAGGCAAAAACTCTTTCGCTCCTGACAGTTTTCACAATCGGCATGCTATGTTTCGGGTGCCGGCAAAACCCCGTATCAAAAACTGATCCGACAGCCCGGAAAATCACCCCAGTAGATTTCTCCCGCGTAAAGATCAACGACAATTTCTGGTCGCCCAGGCTGAAGAATCATGTCATGCACACGCTTCCGGTCTGCATCGACCAGATCGAGAACAGGACCGGCCGGATCCGGAATTTTGAAAATGCGGCCAATCGCTCAGGC
The DNA here is from genome assembly GCF_900095795.1 of Petrimonas mucosa. Classification (NCBI taxonomy): domain Bacteria; kingdom Pseudomonadati; phylum Bacteroidota; class Bacteroidia; order Bacteroidales; family Dysgonomonadaceae; genus Petrimonas; species Petrimonas mucosa. The sequence continues at coordinate 1,069,651 of NZ_LT608328.1, read as the reverse complement.
GAGCATTCAGGCATCTTTTACGATGATTCAGATGTTTACAAGGCACTCGAAGGAATGGCTTACAGCCTCATCAACAATCCAGACCCCGAACTGGAGAAGAAAGCCGACGAGTGGATCGACAAGTTTGCAGCCGCCCAGGAACCGGACGGCTACATCAATACCTTCTATACGCTGACAGGCCTGGAGAGGCGCTGGACAAACATGGACAAACATGAGATGTATTGTGCCGGTCATATGATCGAGGCGGCAGTTGCCTATTACAAGGCTACCGGCAAACGGAAGCTGCTTGATGTCTCCATCCGCATGGCGGATCACATGATGGAACATTTCGGTCCCGGTAAACGTCACTGGGTTCCGGGACATGAAGAGATTGAACTGGCACTGGTAAAGCTCTATGAGGTGACCAACGAGGAGAAATACCTAGATTTTGCCTACTGGCTGCTCGAGGAGCGCGGCAGAGGATACGGCTCAATGGGTGACGAAGGCACCTGGAATCCCATCTACTATCAGGATGAGATGCCTGTCAGGGAGCTGTCGACCATCAACGGACACGCCGTGCGGGCCATGTATCTTTTCTGTGGCATGGCGGATGTTGCCTCGCTGAAAGGCGATACCGGCTATATCCATGCCCTGGACCGGCTGTGGGACGATGTGGTGCTCTCCAAGATGTACATCACGGGGGGGATCGGATCATCACGACACAATGAAGGGTTTACCGAACCTTTCGATCTTCCAAACTATGAAGCCTATTGTGAAACCTGTGCCTCGGTGGGAATGGTCCTCTGGAATTCGCGAATGCACCAGCTCACAGGAGATTCCAAATATATCGACGTACTGGAGCGCTCCTTGTATAACGGTGCTCTGGCGGGAATATCGCTGAATGGAGATCTCTTTTTCTACGTCAATCCCCTGGCATCGCACGGTGATCATCACCGGAGGGAATGGTACGGAACGGCCTGTTGTCCGAGTCAGGTTTCCAGGTTCCTCCCCTCCATCGGCAATTATATTTACAGCACATCGAAAGAGGCGGTGTGGGTGAATCTCTATATTGGAAACAGTGCCGAAGTGGGTGCCGGGAAAGAGACGGTAAGGCTGACGCAGGAGACAGGCTACCCCTGGGACGGGAGTATAACGCTTACGGTTGAGCCGCTGAAAAGTTCCCTCAGGAAGGAGATCCGCATGAGAATTCCCGGATGGTGCAAACAGTATTCCATTGCCGTAAACGGAGAGCAGATAATCGATCCCCAAATTGAGAACGGCTACCTGGTGATTGAACGGAAATGGATTTCTGGTGACAAAATCACCCTTTCTCTGGATATGCCAACTGAGATTATAGCCGCAGATCCGCGCGTAAAGGAGAACATAGGTAAAAGGGCCATACAGCGGGGGCCACTGGTCTACTGTGCGGAAGAGGCAGACAATCCATCATTCGACGAGGTGATCCTCACGCCAGATGCGGAAATCAGAGAGAGATTCAACTCCTCCCTCCTGAACGGCGTCACCACCATTGATGCCATCAGGGGCGACAAGACCGTCAGGTTTATCCCCTACTATGCATGGGATAACAGGGAGGCTGGAGAGATGAAGGTGTGGATCGATTACACCGTAAACTGATAGCAAGACAACCCTTCCGGCTCACTTATGAAAGCACTGGTACTGGATAACTACATGGAGCTGAACTATCGCGACGTCCCCGATCCGCAGTTGGAAGTCGACGAAGTGTTGATCAGGGTCAAAGCGTGCGGAATATGCGGAAGTGACGTACACGGCATGGACGGAAGCAGTGGCAGAAGAATACCCCCATTGGTGATGGGACATGAAGCCGCAGGAGTAATCTCCGCCATCGGGGCGGCAGTAACGGGTTGGGAAGTGGGCGACAGGGTCACTTTCGACTCCACGATCTATCCGCTCGACGACTGGTACACCCGCAAGGGACATTACAACCTCAGCGACAACAGAAAAGTTCTGGGTGTCTCCACTGGGCACTACCGGAAAGAGGGCGCATTTGCCGAGTTTGTAGCTGTTCCGGCCCATATCCTATACAGGATCCCCGACAATGTCACCTTCGAACAGGCCGCCATGACGGAGCCCGTGGCAGTGGCACTCCATGCCGTCAATATTTCCGGCATACGTCCGGGAGAGTCTGCAGTGGTGATCGGCACGGGGACGATCGGGCTCTTTGTAGTCAAGTTGCTGCAGATAGCCGGTGCATTTCCCATCATTGCCGTGGAGAGGGATGAAGAGAAACTGAAACTAGCCAAGAGCTTCGGCGCAACGGATCTTCTCCTCAGTTCCGACAGTCTGGTTACCGGCACGATTGAAGCACTTACCAACAACCGGAAGGCGGATGTCGCTTTTGAGGCTGTGGGGATCCAGGAAACGGTAAACCTCTGCATAAAGAGTCTGCGAAAAGGAGGCAGAGCTATCCTGATCGGCAACCTGATGCCAGAAGTGACCATTCCGCTCCAGCAAGTGGTGACTTCTGAGCTTTCTCTTCTGGGGAGTTGTGCCATCAACGGCGAATATGAAACTGTACTTGAACTGATGCGCTCCGGCAAGATCGAAGTTGACGGGATGATATCTGCCGTGGCTCCACTATCCGAAGGAGCTGAATGGTTCAGACGACTCTACAACAAGGAGAGCGGCTTGCGTAAAGTGATACTGGTTCCCTAACACGAGATAGAGATGAGAAATTGGCTACACAACATTGCTATACTGGGATGCGGAAAGGTGGCACACCTACATGCACGGGCAGTAAAAAACCTGCCGAATGCACGACTTGCAGGCGTTTGGAGTAGAAGCAGGCAGACTGCGAACAGCTTTGCCGAACAATATGGGGTGCCTGCCTACAACGACGTTGGAGAACTGGTTAGAAAAGAGCAGATCGATCTGGCCATTATCTGTACACCCCATCCCTTCCACCTGAGACCTGCAGTTCATGCGGCCTTGGAAGGCGCCAACATCCTGGTGGAAAAACCGTTGGCATCAACCCTGGAGAATGCCGACAAGATCATTGCAACCTGCAGGCAAGCAGGTGTCAAATTGGGAGTAGTCAGTCAACGCAGGTGGTATGAACCGGTAATGAGGGTGAAAAAAGCCATTGATGCCGGTAAGATTGGAAAACCGCTATTGGGAACTGTCAACATGCTGGGTTGGCGCGACAGGAACTATTACGACTCAGATAAATGGAGGGGAAACTGGGAGACGGAAGGTGGAGGGGTGCTGGTGAACCAGGCGCCTCATCAACTCGACATCCTGCTCTGGTTCATGGGAGAGATCGATGAGGTTTACGGTCTCTGGAGAAACCTGAATCATCCATACATTGAAGTGGAAGATACTGCCCTGGCCATCATAAAATTCAGGAACGGCGGCATCGGGAGTATAATCGTGAGCAATTCGCAAAAACCGGGGATATACGGCAAGGTACAGATACATGGCGAGAATGGAGCTTCAGTCGGTGTCCAGACCGATGGAGGGGCCATGTTTATCGCCGGAATGAAGGGAATAGTTGAACCGCCATTGAATGACATATGGACCATCCCCGGGGAAGAGGAGCTGGTGAGGGAGTGGAACGCTGAAGATGCGCGTCATTTTAGCAGGATCGATCCGACGGTCTACTATATGGAGCGACAGATCGAAGATTTCCTGCTTGCCTTGGAGGAGAACCGGGATCCACTGGTTACCGGCGAAGATGGCCGAAGGACGGTAGAGCTCTTTACAGCCATTTACCGCTCCAATCGCGACAACCTCCCCATAAAATTTCCGCTCGGTCACGAAAAGGGAAATGAGATGGATGGCAGAAGAAAACCTTAACGATCGGCATATATGGCACTTAAAAATCTCATTTAAAATTCCCAACTCAAGTTAATAGTTTTCAAAGCGGAATTTCTCTTTTTTTTCGAGAGATACCGTTTTATTTTCTTTTCATCTTCACTGTTTCCTGACTTCGTCACTCAAAAAACACTTATTTTATAACTGATTGATAAACAATATTTTGTATCTTTGCGTCACCTAATTTTGGGTGACGCAAAAGGTTTTTTAACTATGTTTATCAGAAAGAAAAGACATCGTTCTGGCAATATCGGAGTTATTGTTGTTGAGAAAATCGGTGGCAAGATGAAAGAACTTGCCACAATTGGTGTTGCATATAACCCAAAAATGTCATTAGGACCTAATCTCTAATGACCGCCATTAGAGAATCATGTTCATAAGTTGTTGATTAATAGTTTCTATTAGGCTTTAATTACTGAAAATTTTAGCTGATTTTTATGTAAGAATTTCTTATTGGTTAAAATGGAACTTAAAATTGATTTTACAGATAAAGAAATTACTCCCTGGGGAGGCATTTCTTTGATGCAGCAATTTTTGAGAAAACTAAAAATGGAAGAAGTATTCCATCGTCTGCCTTTACCGGAACAAGGCTCCAACAGAGGATATTCTCCCCATCAATTATTATTGCATTTTTGGATTGGAATATGGTGCGGAGCAAGTTGTTTCGAGCATTTAGAAGTTACCAGACAGGATGAAGTTATAAAAGAATTTTTCGGATGGAAAAGAATGGCAGGCAGCAAAGCATTCCAGAGATACTTCAGCAAGTTTTCCCAGTCCACTAATCAAGAAGTATTTACCAAGCTATACCAATGGTTTTTTAGTAATTTGCTGTTTGATAATTACACGTTAGACTTTGATTCTACTATTTTTACACGTTATGGAAACCAACAAGGAGCAGAAGTTGGTTATAATCCAAAGAAACCAGGTCGAAAATCACACCATCCTTTAATGGCATTTGTTTCAGATTGCCGAATGATAGCCAACTTTTGGTTACGCCCGGGTAATAGTTATACTACCAATAATTTCTATGGTTTTTTAGAAGACACCTTGAGTAAACTCACAGGCAAAACAGTAGGCCTTATACGTGCTGACAGCGGATTTTATCAAAGAGATATTTTTGAGTATCTGGAGGCTAAACCCATAAATTATATTGTTGCCGCTAAATTTTATCGTCCGATTAAAATAAAATTAGCAGCCCATAAAACCTGGCTTACACTTGATGATGGATTAGAAATTGCAGAAACAACTTATCAGGCTGAAGATTGGGCATCTCCAAGAAGACTTGTGATGATTCGCCAGGAAATAAATACAAGGCCTAAGGCTGCAGGCAAACAATTACGACTATTTGAAGAAGAAGGCATATATAAAAATTATCGCTATTCGTGCTTCATTACCAATATGAATCTTCCTGCCAAAGCTGTTTATGATTTATACAGAGGCAGGGCTGATTGTGAGAATAGGATAAAAGAAATTAAATATGATTTTGCCGCAGAAAACTTTAATACAAAGGATTTTTGGGCAACAGAAGCCTGCCTCAATTTTGTAATGATGGCATATAATCTTATGAGTCTTTTTCGTCAAGTGATACTAAAGGAGAAGACGCAAAAGTTTCTCAAAACAATCAGGTACAAAACATTTGCCATTGGTGCATATATGGTTAAAAATGGGAATTCAAGAATATTAAAACTTTCCTTGGCAATGCAAAGACGAGAATGGTTTAAAGGATTATGGGCAGCTTCATCTTATATCGAATTACCAGTGGATCTTAGTTCCTAATGACAAATCTGGGTATAATGAAGATGAGGTCGAAAATCTTGTCAATGAAGCAAAAGAATGGATTTCAAAAGAAGAATCCCGGCGTCATCCCCAACTCGATTTATATGGTGAGGAGCGTAAAGCGTGTGATCGTGAGCGAGAAGAAGTACGTCGTGTATTGTCACAGGTGAGTAATATACTTCTCAATGGTTACGACTTGATATTGGACCGCACTTTTGATAGGATTGGTTTCAATCGTATTGACGATGAAGTGTTCCGCAAGCTAGTGAAAGCCCGTTTGGCATATCCAACGAGCAAGGCTGCTACGGTGGAATATCTGAAAAACCACTTTGACGAAGATGTGGATCTCTCAAAAATCTATCGCTATCTTGACAAGCTTAGCGACCATCAGCACGAAATCGTACAGGACATCAGCGTGCGCCATACTGCAAAACTGTTCGGTGGCAATATCGGTGTGTTGTTCTATGATGTCACCACACTTTACTTTGAAGCGGATTATGAGGACGACTTGCGCAAGACAGGCTTCTCAAAGGAGGGACGTCACAGTAATCCTCAGATCATACTCGGCCTGCTTGTTAGCCTTGGCGGCTATCCGCTTGCCTATTGCATCCATGAGGGCAACAAATATGAAGGCCACACGATGCTGCCGACGATAAACGAGTTTGTAAGCAAATACGGTTTGGAAAACTTCGTTGTGGTAGCCGACTCTGGTCTGATGAACAATGCAAATATAGCGGAACTTGAGGCTCATGGCTACAAGTATATAATAGGTGCGAAGATAAAGAATGAAAGTCAGGAAGTCAAGAACTGGATATTGGAACAGCCAAAGCGCGACTGCCAGATGGTTGAATATGACAAAGGAGGTGGCCGTCGGCTCTTGGTCGGCTATACAGATGACCGTGCAAAGAAAGATGCCTATAACCGAGAGAAGGGAATACGCAGATTGGAAAAGGCATATAAGCATGGTGCGCTCACTAAAGGTAACATCAACAAAAGAGGTTACAATAAGTTTTTATCCATGGATGGTGAAGTGAAGGTAGCCATCAACTATGACCGTGTTGCCGACGACTCCAAATGGGATGGTCTAAAGGGATATCTCACCAATACGGATATACCAATACAAGACGTTTATGCTGCATACCACAACCTTTGGCATGTAGAACGGGCCTTCCGTATAGCCAAATCAAAGATAGAGATACGTCCTATGTTTCATTTTACACGCAAACGCATCGAGGCTCATATATGCATCTGCTTTGTGGCTTTGAAAGTATACAAGGAATTGGAGCGCATGCTGAAAGTCTCAGAGATTAAAATGAGCGTAGACAAGGTGCTTGCATTGGCTAAGACCATCACAACCATACAAATTAAGCTACCTCTGAACAAGGATGTATACACTCAGACAATGTTGATGGCAAGGCATCAGAAAATCGCCAAACTCTTTGATGAAGATTTTTGGGTGACGCAATGACGAAGTCAGGTGGTGAACCAGGCGCCTCATCAACTCGACATCCTGCTCTGGTTCATGGGAGAGATCGATGAGGTTTACGGTCTCTGGAGAAACCTGAATCATCCATACATTGAAGTGGAAGATACTGCCCTGGCCATCATAAAATTCAGGAACGGCGGCATCGGGAGTATAATCGTGAGCAATTCGCAAAAACCGGGGATATACGGCAAGGTACAGATACATGGCGAGAATGGAGCTTCAGTCGGTGTCCAGACCGATGGAGGGGCCATGTTTATCGCCGGAATGAAGGGAATAGTTGAACCGCCATTGAATGACATATGGACCATCCCCGGGGAAGAGGAGCTGGTGAGGGAGTGGAACGCTGAAGATGCGCGTCATTTTAGCAGGATCGATCCGACGGTCTACTATATGGAGCGACAGATCGAAGATTTCCTGCTTGCCTTGGAGGAGAACCGGGATCCACTGGTTACCGGCGAAGATGGCCGAAGGACGGTAGAGCTCTTTACAGCCATTTACCGCTCCAATCGCGACAACCTCCCCATAAAATTTCCGCTCGGTCACGAAAAGGGAAATGAGATGGATGGCAGAAGAAAACCTTAACGATCGGCATATATGGCACTTAAAAATCTCATTTGAAATTCCCAACTCAAGTTAATAGTTTTCAAAGCGGAATTTCTCTTTTTTTTCGAGAGATACCGTTTTATTTTCTTTTCATCTTCACTGTTTCTTGCACGTTTAACGTGTTGATTTACTTTTTATGGTGGCGTTTTTATATATATTAACATTACCACTCTTCCAAGGCATGGCAATTCCTTGTCATAAACCCTTTTACGACACGAAAGATGGCGATGGACGATTAAGTGAAAATCCGTCATCCGGTCATCGTTGTCGTTATTCGCTGCTCAAAATCACGCCACCCCGCTTTTCGGTAATACTCCTTTGGCATTTTTACCGTGACCTGCCTGCCGGATTTCACCACTTTTCCCGGCACTCGGATAAACCATTCTCGGAAGGTAGAGTGCTCTTGACGCCAAACCCAAAAGTCGCCCCGGTATCGCATGAGCACCGATAAACTGTAGGCAAATGACGAAAGTTGCCAAAGAATATCGTTTACCCAAAAATCATGCGTGATGGTTTTTCCCGCACAAAGCGAGTTTTTGGTTTGCTCGATCCAATTCTCACTCTCTGATCGGGATCCATAAAGGGTATGGAGCTGCAAGGCATCCAATCCTTTCAGGTTCGAGCAATAGCAAAAGTACTCATACTCGGGTACAAATTGTTTTTCGCCAAAATAATCGACTTCAACCATTTGCTTTATGATGCGCACGGCATAAAACATGCGGGGATTCCTCCAACCGCTACATTGATGTGTAAACCGGCAGGTCGCCGTCCGTGGGTCAACCGGTTGCCATGTCTGCCCGGCAAGCAAATCTTTCAGGTTTTTCAGCTTTACTTTCACCAAATATTCATGTTTACCGTCTTCTAACAAATTAAATAATCCACCATTGAAAAAACCGCTGTCGGCCCTGAAAAACACCTTCTCCACCTTTTGGGGAAGAGCGGCCAAGGTTTCTTTGACAAATTCACAAACGCCGTTTGAGGTGTAGCTTGAACCCGGGCGGAGCCACGAATTGACAAGCAGTTTCATCTCCGTGACAAAACATAAGATGGGGTGATAGCTTTTCGAACCCTTCTTATGCGAGTTATAACCCACCTCAGCCCCTTGTTGGTTGCCGTAAACGGTAAATGTGCTTGAGTCGCAATCAAGTGTCAAGCGGCTTAAACCGCAACGGGAAACTTGCATGCCTGTAAAACCCAACAACAGCTCGTGAAGCGAACGGGCGCCCCTTTCACCCAAACCTGTCAAATGGCGGCGGATGGTGTCCTCGTCAATGTTCTTGGGTAACTTCAACAAGCGGGCAACCAAGGCGTCAAAGGTGAAGTTTTCAATCCGCTTCAAACGGTGAACACCGCACAACGATGCCAACAGGATACTTGAGAGTATTTGGGCTGTGCTGAAACGGCTTGCATTGTGGCGGATGGTTGGAAAAAGATGTTCCAGTTTGCCATAAATACCGCAATGGTTGATAAAATCAGAGGTTACGCTTAACCCTGAATATGATGTTAATTGTTCTGAACTGAACTTTTTCTTTACTGAACAGGCAGTAAATGAGATTTTTTTACTATTTTTGTCTTGCATGTGTCGGGTGAATGTTTGTTTTTGTATAACACTTTAAAGATAAATACTTTACCTGACATATGCAACTTTTATTTGAGACTTTTAGGTGGCATATATTTATTTCCGATGTTGAGAGCAGGTCTGCAAAATAATCCTTACCTTTACGACGCATTATGGTCAATGCCATTTGCATAGCAATATCGATTACCCGATATCCGCAATAATATCAAAAAACATATATTCTCATGAACAGGAAAGATTTTATCAAGTCAGCAGCAGTCTTGGCCGGAGCGGCAGCCATGACACCCCTTGCCTCTTCGGCCTCGGTCCTGCAAGGCAAGCCGGCCAAGAGGGTCACTTTAAAAAAGAGCCTGGGGCTCGGAATGATCAAGGAGGGAACATCATTAACCGATAAATTCAAGATTGCAAGAGAGTTGGGCTTTGACGGCGTGGAGCTGAACAGCCCCGTCGATTACACCATGTCAGAAATCCTGGAGGCAAAATCCAAAACGGGTATCGAACTCCCCACGGTGGTGAACAAGGACCATTGGAGTTCTCCCCTTTCCGATCCCGATCCGGCGGTAAGAAAAAAGTGCATCGACTCCATTGCAAAATCCTTGCAGGAGGTGAAGGAGATGGGCGGCGATACGGTCCTGGTGGTTCCGGGTGTAGTTAATGAAAAGGTCTCCTACGAACAGGCATATATCACGTCGCAACAGGCAATCAGGGAGTTGATCCCATATGCCGAGAAAACCGGAATGCAGATCGCGCTGGAGAACGTCTGGAATAACTTCCTGCTAAGTCCCGTCGAGGCGAAAAGATATATCGATGAGATCAACCATCCCCTGGTTGGCTGGTATTTCGACATTGGGAATGTATTGCGATACGGCTGGCCTGAGCATTGGATCAAGACACTTCACTCCCGTATCATGAAACTCCACATCAAGGAGTTCAGCCGGGAGCTGATGAACTCGAAAGGGTTGTGGGAAGGATTCAAGGTTGACCTGTTGAAAGGGGACAACAACTGGCCGGTGGTGATGAAGGCTATCAGGGAGATAAATCACCAGGGTGGCTGGTTGACAGCAGAGGTTAACGGGGGAGACCGGCAACGGCTGAAAGAGATCTCGACCCAGATGGACGAAATCATATCCTACCTCTAATATCGGCTTTTGCGACCCTGATGACGGATACTTGTAAATAAAATTAACCTATTAATAACCATTTTTCAATATGAATAACAACAATTCATTGTCGAGAAGAGACTTTATTAAAAGTTCAGTCGTGGCTGGAACGGCAGGAGTGGTGGGCGGATTTCCGTTATTGAGTTCCTGTTCAACCGAAAGATCGAAAAAGGGCGAAATGACCTTGCCCGAATTGCTGGAGCAGGCTCCTGACGGGAAAGTGATCAAAGCCGGACTTATCGGGTGCGGGGGCCGCGGTACCGGGGCAGCCATGGATTTTCTGAATGCTGGACCTAACCTGCAGATTGTTGCCCTTGGCGACGTTTTCCAGGATAAGTTGAACAGTTGCCGGGAGATCCTGAAAAAGGAACGGAACGTCGAGATAGCCGATGAAAACTGTTTTATCGGGTTCGACAGCTATGAAAAGGTGATCGACTCGGGTGTCGATCTGGTACTGCTGTGCACACCACCCCATTTCAGGCCGGCCCATGTTGAAGCCGCGGTCAACGCACGGAAACATATCTTCATGGAAAAACCGATCGCCGTCGATCCCTTTGGTGTCAGAAAGGTGCTGGCTGCAGTAAAAAGGGCAAAAAACCTGAACCTGAATATTGTTAGCGGAACCATCCGCCGTTCTCAAAAAGATTACATGGAGACGCGCAGGAGGGTTCTGAACGGGGAGATTGGCGATATTGTGGGCGCAAACATCATCCGTAACGGAGGCGCACTCTGGTTCCGTACCAGAAGGCCGGAATGGAGCGACATGGAATATATGCTGCGAAACTGGGTGAACTTCTGCTGGCTATCAGGCGACCACATCACCGAACAATTCATTCACGAAGTAGACGTCATGAACTGGTACCTCGGCAAGAATCCGATCAAGGCGACCGGCTGGGGTGGTCGCCAACGGAGGGTAACCGGCGACCAATACGACTTCTTCAGCATCGAATATCTGTATGACAACGGTATGCGGACACATTGTGCCGCCAGACAGATCGACGGTTGTACCAACGGAAAAGTGGAACAGATTAACTGTACCGACGGATATGCGGATGCCTCCGGGAAACTGTACGACTGGAACGGGAACGTTATCTGGGAATACCCCTATCCCGAGGAGGGTGATACCCAGTCGCCATGGAAGGTAAAGAATCCGTTCGTTCAGGAGCATATCAACCTGGTTACCGCCATACGCACCGGAAATACCATCAACGACGGTGAAGACCAGGCCTACTCTTCACTCATCACCATCATGGGACGGATGGCAGCCTATACAGGTAAAGATATCACGTGGGACGAGGTGTTGAACTCCGACCTTTACCTGGGCCCCAAAACTTATATCATGGGACCCGTGGAGAATATTCCAGAAACAATTCCGGTAGCGGGAGTTCCGGGAAAAGAATAACAACAGAGGGAATTGTCGACAACAGATTCTTGCGAAAATTGAGTAAAAGAACAAAAGTAAAAAATGAAATTGATATGAAATATCGGATTAATCTACTGATTTTAGCCCTGATCCTCACAGTAGGAGGATTCGCCCAACCGGCAGGACTGTTTCAAAACCCTGAACCTCCGCGTGAAGAGGGGCAACGCAGCGTACTTCAATTGGCAGTCGATCCCATCCCTACAGTACGGGTTGGATTTATCGGTCTAGGCAACCGTGGAAGCGGTGCTGTGGGTAGATACACCTTTATCGAAGGGGTGGAGATCAAAGCCCTCTGCGATCTGGATGCCGACAAGGTAAAAAGATCACAAAAGACGTTGGCCGACAAGGGTCTCAAGCCGGCAGATGAATATGTCGGCGAGGATGCATGGAAAGAGTTGTGCCGACGAAAAGATATTGATCTGGTCTATATCTGTACCGACTGGCTTCACCACACTCCCATGGCCGTATATGCCATGCAGCAGGGGAAACATGTGGCCATCGAGGTTCCTGCGGCAACCACCATCGAAGAGTGCTGGCAACTGGTGAACACGGCCGAAAAGACACAACGCCACTGCATGATGCTGGAGAACACCTGTTACGACTTCTTCGAGCTGAACACATTGAATATGGCTCAACAGGGACTCTTCGGAAATATTGTACACGGCGAGGGCGCCTACATCCACGATTTAAGGTCAAGCAACTTCCAGCCTGGCGCCTATTGGGACATGTGGAGGCTGAAGTTCAACACGGCCCATACCGGTAACCCATACCCCACCCACGGGCTCGGACCGATATGCCAGGTGATGAACATTCACCGCGGTGACAAGATGAACTACCTGGTTTCGGTCTCCTCAGATCAGTTTGGGATGACGGAGTACGCCAAGAATAAATTTGGGGAAAACTCTCCTCAGGCAAAACAGGAGTACAAACTGGGCGATATGAACACCACCATCATCAAAACCGAAAAAGGCCGGACAATAATGATCCAGCACGACGTGACAAGCCCAAGGCCTTACAGCAGGCTCCATACCATCAGTGGAACTAAAGGATTCTTCCAGAAGTATCCATCTGAATTGATCGCACTGGAACCCAATGCACACGGATTCCTCCCCAAAGCGAAGATCGACTCGCTGATGAGCCGGTATGAACATCCCTTCATCAAGGAGATCGGGGAATTTGCAAAAAAGGTAGGCGGGCACGGCGGCATGGATTTCATCATGGACTACCGGCTGATCTATTGCCTGAGGAACGGATTGCCGCTCGACCAGGATGTTTATGACGCTGCGGAATGGTCCTGTCTGGTTGAACTGAGCGAACAGTCGGTTCTAAACGGAGGCATGCCCGTTAAAATTCCCGATTTTACCCGTGGAGACTGGAACAAATTGAACGGATTGAAATTTGCCCATTGATTCAATTGCAGAGTATGCCCCATCCGGCAAGATATCTCCTCTTTTTCCTTCTCTTCCTCCTCAACCATTACGGGTACTCCCAGGAGGTTTCCAGGTCGGTATTCGCCTCCAATCAGGGGGATAGGAAGTGGATGGTCTATCAGGACAACTACAGGGCTTTATACAGGGTGCTGTTCAATGAGGCTTCGGAGCAACTCGAGAAACGTTCGGCATACGTCTCAACGCTTCGTACAGATAGGGAGTGGATTGCCTATAAAGAGGAGCTGAAGCGAAAGTATGGCGCGTCACTGTTGAAATTCCGAAAGACACCGTTAAATCCGCAGATTACCGGCCGGCTGGAACGGGAGAAATTTATTGTGGAGAAAATCATCTTCGAGTCGCATCCCGGGTTTTACGTGACTGGCTGTCTCTTTATCCCGAAGAAGAGACAAGATCCCGCACCGGCCATCCTCTACTGCTCCGGACATTCGGAAAACGGATTCCGGAGCGAAACCTATCAACGCTCAATCATCAACCTGACGGAGAAGGGATTTATAGTATTTGCTTTTGATCCGGTAGGCCAGGGCGAGAGGTTGCAATACCCCGACGAGACAACGGGCAAGTCGATGATTGGCGGGCCTACAACCGAGCACTCCTATGCAGGGATCCAGACATTGCTGACGGGAAGTTCAATCTCCGACTACTTCATCTGGGATGGTGTCCGGGCTATCGACTTTCTGGCTACCCGAAAAGAGGTGGATATGGAACGGATAGGCATCACCGGCCGTTCAGGCGGGGGTACGCAATCTGCACTGATCTCGGCTTATGACGAACGGATACTTGCCGCCGCACCCGAATGCTACATAACCACCTATAAAAGGCTGTTGCAATCCATAGGTCCCCAGGATGCGGAACAAAACCCCTACATGGCGATCAAGAAAGGTATCGATATCCCCGATCTGATCCACATGCATGCACCGAAGCCTACACTAATCGTCACCACCACGCACGATTTCTTCAGTCAGCAAGGTGCCAGGGAGGTCCTTAACGAGGCTAAATGCTCCTACAATGCGCTAGGTGCTGCAAACCATATCCGCTTTGCGGAAGATATGGGCGGTCATCAGTCGACAAAAAAGAACCGGGAGGCGGTCAATGTCTTCTTTATGGAATTTCTTAACCTGCCCGGAGATCCAACAGATCACGAGGTAGACCTTTTCAGCGAGGAGGAGCTTCGTGTCACCGCTTCCGGGCAGGTTAACAGTTCGCTGGGCAGCAAAACCATATTTGACCTGAACCGCGAATACCTTACTGCAGGAGAGCTGACTGCCGATTCGATCAGGGAGAGGGTGGAAGAGACAGTGGGTACCCGTTTCGACCGAAAAGTGACAGCTGCAGTCTACACTGGAAAATTTTTGGCAGGAGAAGCAGAAGTTGAAAAGTATTTTCTCGAGAACGACAGGAACGACTATGCGCTTCCTCTCTACGTAATCAGGAAGCAAGAGGGGGGAGGAAAGGGTCTGGTTGTGTGGAACCACCCTTCCGGAAAAGATAAGTTGTTGGAGGAGCCTTTGCTGACACTACTGCTGGATAACGGCAACACGGTCGTCTCTGCCGATCTGCCAGGAATAGGAGAACTGCACGATCCTCAGTTCAGGGGCGACGGTTTTGTGCAGGGTGTACCGTTTAACTATACCTTCCTGGCCAATCTGGTCGGGAAAAGCATTCCGGCACTCCAGGCCGAAGCGATTGATCTGCTGATGCAGTTTATCGGAAGCAGCAATTGCCATTTCAGATCAACAGTAAAGGCGGTAGGCCAGGGCACCATGATCCCCTCACTGCTCCATTACGCACTGTTGAAAGGGAATTTCGAGAAAATTGCCCTGCTCGACCCACCCCCTAAGGGCAACTATTTTGTAGAGTCTAAATTCTATGACCCCCTCCAGGCGTTCCATGTAGCCCCGGGCAGCGTAGGTTGGTACGACTGGCAAGACTTGTCGTCATTTTTGCCCATTGAAGATTTCACCCGTCAAGATTAATCTCTTCATTGTTGCTAGTTGAAATGAAAACAGACTCTATTCAAAAACTTCTTCTCTTCGCCATGCTGGCCGGCTCCCTCTCGATGATATACTCGTGTGGATCAGAAGGGAAAAAAGAGCGTGCAAACGTTGTAGGAACCGACACCACCATGCTTTGTGTCGGCTACCACTGGACGGAGAATGAAGGAAGGGAGTTTCTGGAAAAACAACGCTCCTCCTATACAACTGCAGCCGACTGGACAAAACGGGCAAAACAGATCAGGAGAGAGATCCTGAGGGGTACAGGGTTGGAAAAATTTCCCGAAAAATGTCCACTCAACCCAATTTTTGGGGATATAAGGAGTTACGAAGGCTACCAGGTACAAAATGTAGCCTTTGAGAGCTTGCCCGGAGTATTTGTTACGGGCAGCCTTTATCGGCCCACCGATGCGGGAGAGAATCTTCCCGGCATACTCAATACACACGGACACTGGGCAAACCGAGATGATTACGGCAGGTACAGGCCCGATGCGCAAAAGCGGTTTGCAGCTATGGCCCGGATGGGAGCAATCGTCTTTGCATACGACATGGTTGGATATGGGCAACTGGCAGAGGAGTACGGATGGATACACAAACATCCGGAGGCGTTGAAACTGCAACTCTGGAACAGCATACGAAGTGTCGACTTTCTACTTTCCCTGGGTGCCGATCCCACTCGGATTGCCATTACCGGAGCCTCTGGCGGTGGCACCCAGGCATTCTTGCTTACCGCCGTCGACGACAGGATAGCTGTCTCTGTTCCTGTAGTTCAGGTATCTGCCCACTTTTTCGGTGGATGTGTCTGCGAAAGCGGCATGCAGATTCACAAGACCGAGAATTTTCAGACCAATAACGTTGAAATCGCCGCCTGTGCTGCGCCTCGTCCCATGTTACTGATCTCAGATGGAGACGATTGGACAAAAAACACCCCTACTGTCGAATTCCCTCACCTGCAGTATATCTACGGACTATTTAACCGGGCCGGAGCCGTTGAAAATGTCCACCTTCCCGACGATCTGCACGGTTATGATTATAACAAGCGCGCTGCAGCATATCCATTTCTTGCAAAACATCTCGGTTTGGATATCACGAAAGCGGTAAACCCGGACGGATCATTAAACGAGCGGGATATCACTATCGAGGAGATCAGAACGCTCTACCCCTTCGATGAGAAACATCCATTCCCCGAATATGGGATCAAATCGAATGATGGGGTAACCTGGAACTAGTCTGGAATCACTCCTGGCAAGCCCTCTTCCCCTGTTTTTTAAATCAAATTGATTTTTTTATAAAAATAGGTGATGTTTTTGCTTTTTGCTCGTCTATATTAAGATTTATTCACGCAAGTGATCTAATCAGATTTGCCTTGCTCCTGTTAAGGGAGGTAATTGTAAGACGAAAAATGTGCGCAAAAACAGACAGATTAGGATTTCTCCGTTACCTTAAAGACGAGAAATTCATCGAATGGAAATTATTATCCTCCGATGAATTGTCCGCATATTGGGAAGAATATCTGAAGAACAATCCCGATGAAGCGCAGCATTTGGCTCTGGCCGATGAGCACTTCAAAAAAGTGCGATTGTCGTCATACAACCTCTCCCCCGAGGAGAGAAGGGCCAGGATAGCGCTCATGGAACAGGCCCTCAACAAGTTACAGATCAAAAGAAGAGTCCTTCGTCTCTCCTATGCCGTTGCCGTCTCCATCTCACTCCTTGTCCTGTCGGTGCTTTACATTAAGAACATCCGGGAAGAGGCGAAAGAGAGCGTTCCATTCACCAATTTCATCGTTGGAAACGAGCTGCAGTCAGAAAACATTCAGCTGGTCGCGGACGACCAAACCTACTCGTTCCAAGAGAACATCGACATCGAGATCAGTGATGACGGGGCAGTAAACATCGAGAGAGCCGGCCAGAACTGGAAGAGATTGATCATTGACAAGAAGGCAATGAACCGGCTGATAGTCCCCTACGGAAAACGGTCCACCCTCTCTCTCTCCGACGGCAGCAAGATCTGGTTCAATTCCGGTTCCGTAGTTGAATTTCCAACTCTCTTTTCGGGTGACAGCCGTGAAATCAGACTGGCATCGGGAGAAATCTACATTGAGGTTGAGCCCTACAAAAGAAACTCATTCTATGTACGCACCGCCAATTTCCACATCAAGGTCTACGGCACTAAGTTCAACGTGTCGGCCTATGCCAATGCATCGCCATCGGTTGTTCTAGTTGAGGGAAGTGTCGGTCTGTTATCCAACTACGGGGAGGAGGTAAACCTCCTGTCCAATGATCAGGCCATCTATTTGCCTGACGGCACCTTCAATACGCGACAGGTGGATGTAAGCCATCATATCAGTTGGAAAGATGGCTATTTATTGTTCGAGGAGACCCCCATGTCGGAAGTATTGAGACAGATCGAGAAAAACTACAATCTCTCGTTCAATTACGAAAAGGATGTCTCATTGAAGGAGTTGACCTGCACCGGCACGATCATCCTTTCGGAAAATCTGGACAATGTAATGACAACCATCGCCCTGCTCACCTCAACAAAATATATTAAGGAATTCAAGTTTCGCAAGTTGCTAACTTGCCGATTTTAGTTCATAAAAGTTGATAAAGTGAGCCAGATTATCCGATTTATTAATGATTGCATCGAAGATCTCTTCCTCTTCAATGGAGAAGATCCCGGTCATGATTTTCACCATTTCAAGGATAATGCCCCATATCCTCTCCGTTACGGAGAGCTCCATGCCAGAGTGTTGCACATCCCTGAAGATTCCGCCAATGGTCTCATAACTGGTGAACCTTTTAGCCAGGGAAAGCAAATTGTATTGCAATGCCGTGATCGTGGTTGCGGCAAGCTGCGCCGCGAAGTTCCGGGATTGACACTTGCCCATACCCAGCAACCCCTTGGTTTCCTTGAAGAAGACCTCGAGGGACCAACGCATGGCATAAATCCGATAGGCTTCCAGGAACTCCAGGGAGAGGTTGGTCGTCATTATTCCATTCCAGGACTCCTTTTTTCTCTTCACAAAATAGAGACGTACATCTGTGCCTGCAAAGCGAACGTCAGCGGTAATATACTGACAACCAAGCTTGCGGCTCCTTCTGGCTTCACCCCTGGCTTCAAGCAGATTGATCAGTGCCCGGGCGGTGAGTTCCTTCCCTTCAAAACCGTATTTTGTAACTCCCTTCTTCCCAATCTTGATCATACCCAGGTAATGGCACTTGATGTGCCTGTCACGTATGAAGCGAATCACCTCCGAGCAGGTGAACCAGCTGTCGGCAAGCAGGTAGTCAAAGCGGATGCCCTTTCTAATGGCTCGCTTTATCATGGTTATCATCAACTGGATCTTGCTCTCCCCGTACTCTTTTGCCCGCGTTATAACGGGGGAGGCTTCGTCCCTATCCTTGGTATACCGCGATTCGAGCTCCTTGTCGCTCATGCTGAAGTTGTTCTTCCTGCCTTTCTCCCCGAGTATGGCGAAGTCGAGTACGAACTGGCTCTTGCCATCGGTAATGCCCAGGAAGAGAGATTTGAAACCAAGGATCGTCTTGTGTCTCAGGTGGGAATAGACCCTGCCGATGTTTTCAATACGCCTTCCCGTCTTGGGAAAGTCGGTATCGTCCACCATCAGGCAAACAGTTTGATGCTTGTGGTCACTTCTCACGCGAACCTTGTTCCATATTTGAATGGTGAAGTGGTAGAGTATCTTGCGCCAATCATAAATTTCGTTGTTTACGAAACGGTAGAAAACATCCTTTTCGCAGCCAAAGAAGCCGCTTAGGGATGATCGACAATAATTGTAAGGATTCTTGATCATGAAACAGGGGAACATAATTAGCAACTCGAGCACCTGCAGCAGGGAATACTTGCTGTTGCATTTGCTCCTGCTCCCGAAGAGGACCTTCTCCGACATGTTGAAACCTTTTAGCATATCCGTCAGGGTAAAAAGGGCACTGTTTGAATCATCTTTCTTGAAAAAAACGCTGATTTCTGATAAAATGGAGTTACTTTTGTATATCGGCATAGGGCTGTTAGTATTTTTGGTTTTTACGCTTAAATATACTAATAATCTGTGAATTACAGAAGCCTCTGTGCCGTTTTTTTATGCGATTATTTTTACTGAATTTTTACTTGCGAAACTTGAATAAGGAAGATAACAGGATATATATCACCAATAACTTTTAAAATTTTGCAAGCCTATGAAAAGACGATGAAAAATGCCTGAACTAAAAAAGCTGGACGGTAGTGCGAGGACCATCCAGCTAGCGATGTTAATCATTAATTTTATTAACAATTAAAACCATACAAAGATATGAATAAATCCACCAATGAAGCAAACCCCCTCAAGTTTACTAATTTTATCAAGATCATGAAGCTAACCCTATTCTTCCTGTTTTTCAGCATTCTACTCTCTCAGGCTACCAATACTTTTTCCCAGGAGACAGAATTTACACTCCATCTGAAATCAGCGACTATCAAGGAGGTGTGCAAAGAGATGGAAAAGAGTAGCAATTACAGGTTTATTTTTGAAGGCAATGCAAATCGAGCAGCCAACAAAAAGGTTGACCTGAGTGCCAACTCACAGAATATCGAGGAGATCCTGGATGAGCTTTTATCTGGCACAGACCTCTCTTACCGCGTTTTAGACAATCAGGTAGTTGTTTATCGCGACAGAGAAAAAAGAGAGGTTAAAGGGGTCAATAGAAGCGTTACCACTCAAACAGCCCAACAACAGAAAAAGCAGATTACCGGTAGAGTTGTGGATGCACAAGGTATACCGGTCATCGGTGCAAATATATTGGAGAAAGGTACCAGCAACGGTACGGTGACCGATATGGATGGCTACTTCTCGTTGAGTGTGGGCGACAACGTAGTCCTTCATATCTCCTACATTGGGTATATAACACAGGAGGTTGCTGTTGGCAACCGTACCAACATCAACGTTCAGCTGGAGGAGGACACGCAGAGGCTCGAGGAGGTAATTGTACTCGGTTACGGCCTTGCCACCAAACGAAAAGACCTTTCCGCATCGGTCGGAATCGTGGCAGATCCGGAATCATTGGCCATGCGCCCGGTAACCTCTACCCAATCGATGTTGCAGGGGCAGATTCCTGGTGTGACGGTACAGGCAAACGGAGGGTCTCCCACATCTACGCCTAACATTGTTATCCGCGGTCAGGGTTCACAGAACGGTGACGGTGTACTGTGGGTAGTTGATGGTGTACCGGGTGCCCCGATCAACTCACTGGCAGATATCGAAAGCATCGTGGTACTGAAGGATGCCGCCTCGGCAGCTATCTACGGTGCACAGTCGGGTGCCGGCGGTGTTATCATCGTTACCACCAAGAAGGGTCAGAAAGGTGTCTCCGTCAGCTATGATGGACTTATGGGCGTGCGTACTGCAACAAACGTTGTCCAGTCGCTTAACGCCGAACAGCAGATAAAGATGCGTCAGCTCTCGAGCGCCAATTCAGGGGTGGGGCTGGATGCAGGATGGGATGTCAACCTCAACCCATATATCGGGGTTACCCGTACCAACTGGATCGACGAGATCTTCAGGAGCGCACTCTATCACCGCCACAATGTGGTACTCAATTCCGGAACCGACACCTTCAAGAATCGCGTGGGCTTTTCTGCCTCCAAAGATGACGGCGTGCTGGTCGGCACCTATAACAAGTCAATGGGTATCAACTACCGTGGCGACCTTCAGATCAATAAATGGGTGAAAATCACCGAGGATTTCCGCTTCGGCCAATCTGACGACCGGGGAGTCGATACCGATTCCGGCTATTCGGGAGCCATTATCAGCGCCATCTACATGCCACAGAGTGCCGACAAGCATTACTACACCGGCAGCGGTTTCGGTGGTGTCACTACCGAAGATCCCGAATATATTGCCAAGTATGGCAGCAACTACGCCAGCATCCACGGTGATGTGATCAATCCGCTCCGTATTCTCACCGCTGACGACCGCTACAACCGGAACAACAGCTTCTTCACCACCACTGGAATGGAGATCGGCAACATCGTTACGGGCCTCAAGTTCAACAGTAAATTCTCTTTCTATACCAACAGCGGGTTCTACAAGAACTTCAGCCACATGATCACCGAGGTGGGAAAGCCGAACGCATCCAATAGTCTCGAATACAGCACATACAGAAATCAGGGCTGGAAGACGGAGAACACACTAACTTTCGACCGTACTTTCGACAAGCATACCGTGGGAGCTCTTCTCTCCACCACATCCGACTACTACTCCCAGAGAGGATTCTCCGCTACCGGATCAACATTTGCCGACGAGTCGAAAAACCTGCAGTATTTCAATTTTGCAGAAGCCTGGAACAAGCCTTCCGACTACATGACCGGTCCCGATGCGAACGTTGCCCTGATCAGCCGGATCTCCTACAGCTTTGATGACCGATACTTCATGACAGCCTCCTGGCGTCGTGACTACGCAGGTCGTCTTCCGGATGCCAACAACTATGGCGACTTTCCGGCCATTACCGCTGCATGGAAGATCTCCAACGAGGCCTTCTTCAACAGCGAGCTGATAAACCTGCTGAAAGTGCGCGGTTCGTTCGGTCGTGTCGGCAACCTGGGTTCAGTCGGGTACAATTACAAATCCCAGACCCTCAGTTCTGCCGGATGGAACAATCAGAGCCAGCAATACGGTTTTGAATCCGATGCCGGATATACTGGAACTTTCTATTACAATGGCAAGGCACTCAATCCCAAGCTTACCTGGGAGACTTCGGAACAGTTTGATGCAGGACTCGATATCGATATGTTTGCAAACCGACTCTCGATCTCTTTCGACTTCTACAACAAACGGACATACAACCTTATCCAGAGTCAATCTTCAGGATGGCCGGCGTCAATCGGGGTAAGCCCCATGCTGGTCAACCTCGGTGAGATCATGAACCGTGGTTTCGAAGCTCAATTCGGCTGGAAAGACAGGATCGGAAAAGAGTGGTCCTACTTCCTGAGTGCAAATGCCGCATACAACAAGAACTGGGTTGCCGATATCGGTGTTACCACAGGTGATGGGTCCAAAGGTGTCTGGACCGGCGGCGGAGCCTACCGCCAGGTTCCCTATATCTACCAGACCAAGGAGGGTGGACCGCTCAACCAATTCTATATGATAAAATACCTGGGTATTTTCCAAAGCGATGCCGAGGCTCAAGCCTACACAAAAGACGGCGTGATGATCCAGCCCAATGCAAAGGCAGGGGATCTCAAATTTGAAGATTACAATGGCGACGGCAAGATCGACGCATTGGACCGTCAATATGTTGGCAATGCCACGCCAGACTGGACCTATGCATTCAGCGGAGGATTCAGCTGGAAGGATCTCACCTTAAGCTTGATGTTACAGGGTGTTCAAGGTGCACAGGCCGCCTACATGGCCAAATACTCGCTCCTTGGCGATGTGGAAGGGAACTTCAACCGTTCAGTAGATATTCTCGATGCCTGGAGCCCGACCAACACCGACTCGAAGATTCCTCGCCTGAGCAGGTCTGATCCAAACGGCAACTTCACAACACCTTCAACCTGGTATCTTGAGGATGCCTCCTATTTGCGGTTCAAAAACATTACTGTAACTTATGACCTGACAAGAATGATGCGTAAATGTTCTCATTTCCTCGATCGTGGCAGCTCGTTATCGGTCTACTTCAGCGGTGAAAACCTCTTCACAATTACGCCCTACTCGGGAATGGATCCCGAGACCGGTGGATGGGATGCGTTGAAATACCCTGTCTCGAGAGTTCTTTCACTTGGTGTCAAACTTACTTATTAAAAAAGGAGAGTTATTATGAAAAAGATGATATATATGATTGTTGTTGCCGCCGTAACAATGTTATTGGCAGGCTGTAGCGATTTTCTCGATGTTCAGCCGGAAGGGAGTCCCACCACGACCACCTATTTTGCAAACGATGCCCAGGCAATCAACGCCATCAAGGCACTGTATGCCCCCATCTACGATTCCGATGGCGGTTATGGACGGGAAATCTACTGGGAGCAGTGTGCCACCAACATGATGGTTCCCGGCCGTACAAGGAGTTATCCCGGACTCTTTACACTCAACTATTCGGGTGACGAGGGCCCCCTTTCAGACACCTATAATCTCTTCATGGGAATCATTGCCCGTGCCAACTGGGTTGTCAAGGCACTACTCGACAAACAGGCAAAAACCACCCTTACCCCCATCGAGATACGGAGCCTTGGTGAAGCCTACTTTGTCAGGGGATTTCTCCACTTCAGTCTTGCCTACCGCTATGGCAGCAACAGGCAGGGCATTCCTGCAATCAAATATGAAGAGGTGGAAGGTGAATACGACTATTCCATTCCACCACAGCAGGCTACCGTCATGGATAACTACGCCATGATCATTGCCGACTTCGAGAAGGCAAAAGAGTACCTCCCCAGATTTGAGACCTACGGTCCCGATGACCGGGGCAGGGCACACCAGGCAGCAGCTGTAGCCATGATGTCTCGCGTGTATGCCTATTGGGCCACCTGGGACAACACCAAGTGGGACAATGTAATTAGCGTGGTAAATGAGCTGGAAAACAGCTATGGCAGGAGGCTTGCCGATTCTTTCTCCAATCTTTTCTCTGCCGATTTTAAATATTGGTGGGGTCCTGAATATTGCTTTACATTCCCGAGCAATGGAGGCAACGACTGGAAGCGCGGCGGTGTTGAATGGCCGGGCGTTATCCTGGAAAACAAAGGCTGGGGTGTCTTCAACGGCTGGGGTCAATTCAAGCCCACTCAGGACGCTTACGAGGAGTTTGCCAAGGATGGGGAAGAGAACAACGAACGGCTTACCCGGTCGATCCTCAAATATGGCCAGGAGTTCCAGTTCTGGGGTGAAACCCGCCGCTTCTTTTCGGAATCCGACGTCGAGACCGGCTTCCAGATCAATAAGTGGATGGATCCCTTCGGCTATCCGGATGCCATCAATGCTGGCTATGTCAACAACTCGGGCGACTGGCCAACGGCGCGTGTAAACTTCACCGTCATCCGTTTTGCAGACTGTATGCTGCTCAGGGCAGAGGCCAATCTGGCTAAAGGCAACAATTCAGAAGCAGCCAAAGATCTCAACAAGATCCGTGCAAGGGTAAATCTTCCTGAAAATTGTGTAGGTACCTGGGAGGAGCTTTACCACGAACGGTTCTGCGAACTGGCATACGAACCGGTAGCCGACCATCTTGGCGACCTGAAGCGCTGGGCCGTAAGCAGCTACCCGGAGATCAAGGCCCTTGCCATCAAGGAGCTTGAAACTCATCCGAGAGCACGCCACTACTCCGGCTACGTCACCGACCCCAACACGGGCGAAAGTCGGTTTATGGATGGTTACCGGGGCGATCCGGATGGACCCTATACCATCGGTGCATACCTCGATTTTCAGTCTCCTGCCCCCAAATGGGAAGACCACAAGATCTGCTTCCCCTACCCATCCAATGAGATTACAAAAGCAGCAGGTGCCCTGAAACAGAATTACGGATATAATTAGTTTGAACGGATTGAACGGGGCGGATGCAACATTCCGCCCCATTCAGTCCCTTTTTTCTCCCTGCAGGTCAATCATGAGTCAGGAACAGGCCTCTCCTCATATTTATCTAAAAAGATCAACATGAAACATTTGCTTACCATATCAACCATCATTGCTGCACTCTTTTTAACAGGCTGTTGCAACAAGAATGAAAATACTCCCCGTGCAAAACATGTAATTTTTCTTGGATTCGATGCCATGAGCTCGATCGGTATCCAACGGGCCACAACCCCCACCTTCAACTATCTCATCGAGAATGGTGCAGTGTCGCTCGACACGCGTTGCGTAAGGGAAACTTCCAGCAGCCAGAACTGGATGTCCATGGTTACCGGTGCACCCATCGAGATGCACGGAGTTACAGGAAACGACTGGGAAAGAGACAACTACTCCATCGAACCGGCGGCAAGGAACTCCATTGGACTTTTTCCCACGATGTTCGATGTGATACGGGAACAGAAACCCGACGCAAAGATGTACGCCTATATTGAGTGGAGTGGAGAGACACGCATGTACGACATGACGGTCTTCGACAAGGCGCTCTATTCAAACAAGGAGAAGGGCTATAGCGCAGACGAACTGCTTCAGCAGGCATTTGCCGATTATCTGGCCGACGAACCCGAACTGCTGTTTGTATCCATCGACATCACTGATCACCAGGGTCATGAAACCGGCCACGAAAGCCAGGAGTATTTCGACTGTATCAGCCATATGGACAAACAGGTGGGCGAGTTTGTAAAGAAACTTGAGGAGAGGGATATGCTCAAGGACGCCGTTATCATCATTACTGCCGATCATGGAGGAATCCACTATGGCCATGGCGGTGATTCGATGGAGGAGCTGCAGATCCCGGTTATCATGTATGGAAAAGGTGTTACCAAAGGGAAGTTCATGGCACACGCCAACATGATCTACGACAATGCAGCTACCGTTGCCGGGCTTCTCGGGGTGGAACTGCCACGTGAATGCAGAGGCCGCTTCATGCAGGAGGCATTTGAACCCAAAACCGATCTCTGCTACGTCCCCGTTCCGCTGATTCACCCCTTCAAGGGTGTTGTGGACAAAGGTGAAAAGGTGACCATCACCGTCGATACCGAAGGTGCGGAGATCTATTATACACTCGATGGAACTGCTCCTACGAAAGAATCGATCCGGTACACCGGACCGTTTGAGTTGAAAGAGAGCTGTACCATCCAGGCCATTGCCTACAAAAACGGCAACTACAGTCTGGTAGCGAGCAATTTTCTCTATACAGCCGTTCCGGAAGGTGAGGCATCCATAGAGTATAAACTTTACAAGAACTACAATGAGAAGAAGCTTCCCGATTTCACCAAATTTGGCAAGGCCGATGCCGTCGGTTATCTCCATGCGTTCACCCTCAACGGACTTCCAGTTGCCGAGACAGAAGATCACTATGCAGTCATCTTCTCTTCCACCCTACAGATAGACGAGGCAGGGAGATACAAGTTTGAACTTGCATCGGATGATGGCTCCAGACTGATCATCGACGGCAAGGAGATCATCAACAACGACGGGTCGCACTCCCGTACAACCAAGTACGGAGTGGCCGATCTGACATCGGGTTCGCATATCATCAAGGTGGAGTATTTCGAGGATCATGGCGGTCAGTCGCTGGAACTTCGCTATGCTCCGGAGGGCAAGACACCACGCCCCATATTCCCGTCAGAACTGAAACGTTAGAGTCAAAAAGGTAGTCAATGATGAAAAAAATTGCATTGGGTTGGCTGTTATTGCTGCTCCTTCCAGGTTGTATCGGCAACATGGCGGTAGACCCGATAGATTATGTTGACCCCTTTATCGGTACAGGGGGCCATGGTCATACCTATCCAGGGGCAACATCGCCCTATGGTGCTGTTCAACTGAGTCCCGACACCCGGAGGGACAATTGGGATGCATGTGCCGGATACCATTACAGCGATTCAACCATCATCGGGTTTTCCCATACTCACCTGAGTGGCACCGGAGCCATCGACCTGGGAGACATTCTCTTTCATCCCACCTCCAGGGCAATGGACAACGGAGCCGAACACTACACTCCCGAACCCATTGGTTTCTCCCACAAGGATGAGAAGGCTACACCCGGATATTACTCCGTCAATTTCCGGAAAGAGGGAATACTGGCCGAGATGACGGCATCAACCTATGCCGGTGTCCATCGCTACACTTTCAGGAAGGGTTTACCGGCATCGCTTGTAATCGACATGAAGCATCTGCTGACCAGGGATGAGTTGATCGATACGCTCTCGATACGCGGAAGCGGACCCAATGAGATTGCAGGCATGCGGATAACCAGCGGCTGGGTGCAGGATCAGCCAGTCTACTTTGTGGCACAGTTCTCACAACCCTTCAAGAACTTATATATCCCTGAAGATCATTCTCGGGCCGTTGCCCAGTTCGGGCAATCCGACGGTACTCCGTTGGTGGTCAAGGTGGGGCTCTCTATTGTCAGCGAGGAGAATGCACGCCGGAACCTTGAAGATGATATCGACGGATACGATTTCGATGCCGTATACAGGGAGACCAGGAACAGGTGGAACGAGGAGTTGAAGCAGATCGTGGTTGAGAGTAAAAACAGGGATCAGTTGAAGAATTTCTATACTGCGATCTACCGGGCTAAAGTTGTTCCCAACATCATGAGCGACGTAAATGGCCAGTACCGCAGACACGACAAGCAGATTGCATCTACAGACAAATCATTCCGCTATTTCTCCACGCTATCCCTTTGGGATACCTTCAGGGCATGGCATCCATTGATGACGCTTATCGATACCGTACTGGTCAACGACATCATTCGCTCGATGCTGGTCATGTATGATGCCACCGGTGAACTGCCCATCTGGCCGCTCTCCTCCGGTGAAACCGGAACCATGATCGGATACCACTCGGTTTCAGTCATTGCAGATGCGTTCAATAAAGGGATCCTGGATCCTGACATCAATATCCGGGAAGCTTTTCGAGCCATGAAGATCTCTTCCGAGGTGAACCGGAAAGGAGCTTCAGATTATATCCGTAACGGTTTTATTCCGGCAAACAAGAAGCGGGAGTCGGTCTCCTGCCTGTTGGAGTTTGCATACGATGACTGGTGCATCTCACGTGTGGCGCAGCAGTTGGGATATGAACAGGATGCCGAGACCTACTTTAACCGATCACTCTCCTATATCAACGTGTTCGATGGGGAAACAAAATTTTTCAGGGGTAAACGGTCGGACGGCAATTGGGAGTCGCCCTTCAATCCCTTTGCCCCGGGACGCTCCTATACCGAGGCTACCGCATGGCAATACCGCTATTTTGTTCCTCACGATGTAAATGGCATGGTGCAACTGTTTGGAGGTGAGAATGAGTTTGAGGCTGCTGTCGACGAGCTGTTCGCCGCCGAAGAGCGTGTCGACGGGGAGATGGCCGATATTACCGGCATGATCGGTCAATATGTACAGGGTAACGAGCCTAGCCATCATATGGCGTACCTCTATAATTATGTCGGAGCACCCTGGAAAACGCAATATTGGACCCGCAGGATCCTGAAGGAGCTCTATCAACCAACTCCCGACGGATTGAGCGGAAATGAGGATTGCGGCCAGATGTCGGCATGGTATATCCTGAGCAGTTTGGGCATCTACCCCCTCTGTCCCGGTTCAAACCAGTTCCTCCTTACAACTCCCCTGTTTGAAAAGGCAGAAATCGGGCTGGCAAACGGGAAGCGTCTAATCATCACGGCCAACGATCGGGAGAGGAACATATATATCAACAAGGTGATCCTAAACGGACACATCATTGAAAATAACTACATTACCTATACCCAGTTAATGGAAGGCGGGGAACTCACCTTCGAGCTCTCCGACGAACCAAACAGGGAGAGAGGAACATCACCCGAAACATTTCCGGCCTCATTGACCACCGAGAAGGTCGTCTCCATCCCATATACCACGAAAGATCTCTATCTCTTTCAGAATGAGATAGAGGTAACACTGGGCACCGCAACCGAAGGCGCCCAGATCTACTACACCCTGGATGGAACCGAACCCGATAAAAATGCGTTGCTCTACAGAGGTCCATTTAAAATATCCAATTCGACACTCATCAAGGCAAAAGCATTCAAGGAGGGGTATACCCCAAGCAACACTTTTTCGATCGATGCTACAAAAGCCCGATTCAGAAAGGCACTGCATCGGGAAGAGAGGGAGCAAGGGGTGGTTTACACCTATCACGAAGGGGTTTTCAGCTCTGTGGCTGATCTCCTGAAATCGAAAGTGGTAAAAAAGGGGAAGCTGAGATCGCCCTCCATTGAGCATGCAGAGCGTGAAAACCATTTTGGATTTACCTTTCAAGGATTACTATGGGTTCCGGAAGACGGGGTGTATGATTTCATGACACAATCTGACGATGGGTCGGTCCTGTTCATCGGCAATGAACTGGTGGTTGACAATGATGGATCGCATGCCGCGATTACCGCCAGTGGGAGCATAGCCCTCGAAAAGGGATTTCACGCCTATCAACTGATCTATTTCCAGGATTATGAAGGCAAAAGTCTCCGTTGGGGCTGTAGATTAAAACATAATGGTGATTTTCAGCAGATCCCCGATGAGAATCTTTTTATTGACAATTCAACAACAATCAATCCATAAAATCGTATGCAAAGAAGCCGAAGATACAGAACTGCCTTTTTGATGCTGCTCGTTGCCGTGCTCTTCTACCCCTCCTATTCGCAGAGCGTTCAGAAGATACACTCCCACAACGACTACTGGCAACTTGTCCCCTTCTACCAGGCCTATTCACAACGTGTCTCTTCAATTGAGGCGGACATCTACTACCAGGATGGCATGTTGCTTGTGGGGCACGACACGAAGGAGCTCAGGAAGGAGAACACACTGAAACGACTCTATATCGATCCCATCGTGGAGCAGTTTGCCAAACATGATGGCAGGGCATGGCCAAATTCTGATCAGCCCCTGATATTGATGATCGACATCAAGACATCTGCAGAGCCAGCCCTGAGCAGTATCATTGCTCTGCTCAGCGAGCATCCTGCGGTTTTTGATCCGGCAGTCAATCCATATGCCGCCACGGTGGTGATTTCGGGTAATGCTCCCCAACCG
Source organism: Petrimonas mucosa (assembly GCF_900095795.1). NCBI lineage: Bacteria > Pseudomonadati > Bacteroidota > Bacteroidia > Bacteroidales > Dysgonomonadaceae > Petrimonas > Petrimonas mucosa. The sequence continues at coordinate 1,039,684 of NZ_LT608328.1, read as the reverse complement.
GAGGAGTTTCACCGATATCCATCGATCGTCTCGTTTGATGGAAGGTTTGAAGAAGAGTATACCCAGTCTCAACTGGAGAGGATTGCGATGATCAGCGCCCCATTCGACGACTATGCGCGATGGAACGGAAAAGGGAGCATGATAAAGCAGGAAAAGGAGAAGGTTCAACAAGCCATTGCCGAGGCACACAAATTGAATAAACCGATCCGTTTCTGGGGTTGCCCCGATGGCGTTACCGCATGGAATACCTTCCACCAGATGGGTGTTGACTTTATCAATACCGACCATGTGGAGCGGTGTGCCGACTTCTTCAAAAACATCGGCGACATAAACTACTCCATTGAGGATAACAATCGGGAGGCCTCATCCCTGAAACGGACAAAGATGTTAGATAAAATCACTGTAGGATTCGAGGGGTTCGACCCCGAAAATATCCGGCTTTCCCACTATGTACCGCTCTATACACCCTCTTACCGAAACGACGGAGAAAGGAGAAAAATAAAAAATGTAATCCTGCTAATTGGCGACGGAATGGGTCTGAACCAGATTGCTGTTGCCCGAACCGTCAACAGGGGGTTGACCATGTTAAAGATGAGGTTCACAGGTTTGCAGACCAACAGTCCGTTGGATAGCTACACCTCCGACTCGGCTGCTGCAGGCAGTGCACTGGCAACAGGCAAGCCTCACAACAACAGGCATATTGCCATGAATGATGACGGAACGGAAAACAGATCGATCACCGATTATGCCATCGCAAAGGGTATGGCAACAGGAGTGGTCACATTGGGAAACATTGCGGATGCAACACCTGCCGCTTTTTACGGCCACAGCAGGGAACGGGACAGCTCCGATCTGATTACCCGCTATCTCCTGGAGAAGAGGATCAACCTGGTGGTCGGCGGCGGAACATCGGTCTTTACCAAACGCCGGGATGGTCTTGATATCGACTCCTTCATGGAGAAGTACCAGGTCATCCACGATACAAAACAGATCGATCAGCTCGACGGCAGCGTGCTCTGTATCGACAACCTGCTGGAGAAAGCAGCAACCGAGGAGACAATCGGACTGCTGGCCAGGGTGACCAGAAGTGCGGTCAACAAACTGGCCAGGGAGAGCAAGAGAGGGTTTTTCCTGATGGTGGAGGGAGCAAAGATCGACTATGCCGGCCACTCAAATTCACTGGCAGGGGCTGTCAGCGAGATGCTCAGTTTCGATCTTGCCGTAGCCGAGGCGCTGAAGTTTGCAGACAGCAACGGTGAGACCCTGGTGGTGGTTACCGCCGATCACGAAACGGGGGGACTTGTACTGGTGGACGGGGATCAGGAAAAAGGGCTGGTTACCGCCCGGTTCACCACAGATGACCATACTCCCGCCATGCTACCGGTATTTGCCTATGGACCGGGAGCAAAGCACTTTATCGGCACCTACCAGAATTACGAAGTGGCAGGGAAGATCATGGAGTTGCTTCAGTTGAAATGATCAATCTATAATCAACATGTTATCAATAAATCAGTCAGGAATGAAAACAACAAAATTGGTTTTACTGGTCAGTTGCATGATGTTCCTGTGCTTAACCGCCTATGCGCAGGAGGAACAGGAGGAGTTGGTGGAATATAAATTGCCCTAAAAGAATACCTACGTCAAGGAGGCATTGGTCGCCGAAAACGAGTTCCGGGTTGCACCACAGGAACGTATAATACCCGGGAGTTACGAAGAGGCAAAAAAAATTCTTCCCATCCCATTCTGGACAAATCATGAAAAAGAGATCGAGATGTACTGGAAAGCATGGGAGATTGCCATCGGAAATATACGTCAGCCACTGCCCGGCTCGGGATTTGTCACGCCTTACCTGGATACGGCCTACAACGGGAATATTTTCATGTGGGATTCCGCATTCATGATGATGTTTGCCCGGTATGGCTTCCGCTTTTTCCCCTTCCAGAAAACCCTCGATAATTTCTATGCCAAACAACATCCCGACGGTTTCATCTGCAGGGAGATCATGCGAAACGGTGCCGACTGCTTCGAACGGTATGATCCGGTGAGTACGGGACCCAACCTGTTGCCTTGGGCGGAGATACTCTACTACAAGCAGTTTGGCGACAGGGAACGGTTAAACAGGGTCTTTCCCGTACTCTGTGCCTACTACAAATGGCTAAAACTGAACCGGACGTGGCCAAACGGAACCTATTGGTCGAGCGGATGGGGAACAGGGATGGACAACATGCCCAGGGTGAGAAGTGAATACAGCATGATATATAGCCACGGCCACATGGTTTGGCTCGACACCAATCTTCAGCAGATCATGACGGCAGGCATTCTCCTTGAAATGGGGCTTTACCTGGAGCGTTGGCAGGAGATTGAAGAGTTTGAGGATGAGATAAGGTTTCTGACCGATTACATCCAGAAAAACCTGTGGGACGAAGAGAGCGGGTTTCTCTATGATCAATATGCCGATGGGACGCTTTCAACGACAAAAGGGATCATTGCATACTGGGCGCTACTCACCGATGTCCTGAACAAGGAGCAGACAGACCGGCTGGTAGAAAAATTAACCGACAAGGATAGCTTCAACCGTCCTCACCGGGTACCGTCACTCTCGGCAGACCATCCCAAATACAACGATCGGGGCCGTTACTGGCAAGGCGGGGTCTGGCCAGGCGCCAACTATATGGTGATCAATGGACTCTACCAGAAAGGGTATACCGAGCTGGCCAATGAGATAGCAGCCAACCACTACCGGTCGGTGTTTGAAGTGTACAAAAATACAGGCACCTTCTGGGAGTACTATGCACCCGAAGCCATTGAACCGGGATTCATGGCCCGAAAGGATTTTGTGGGGTGGACGGGGTTGCCCCCCATTGCCGTCTTTATCGAATATATCCTCGGCATCAAGTCAGACTTTTCGGAGAATATGCTGACCTGGGATATTGTGCAGACCGAAGCTCATGGAATCAGCAACTATCCGTTCGGACCGGAAGGAACTGTCTCATTGAAGGTGAGTGAGCGGAAGAATCAGGGAGAAGTACCCAGAATCACGGTTGAGTCGACCGTTTCATTCAAGATGAGAATCAACTGGGGTAAGGGACAAACCAGAGAGGTAGAGATTAAACCGGGCACCCAGACCATCTAGGAGAGATCAACTGATTCTTCCCCAGTCGTACCGGTTCCCGCCCAGGCGGCTAAGCTGCTGTTTCAACACCAGATGTTGCGGTTGCGAGAGTTTCGGATCGTCGGCGATGATGGTCTCTGCAATTTCCCGGGCACGGTAGAGGATGGCATTATCCCTGACCAGGTCTGCAATCCGGAGGTTGAAAGGAATTCCACTCTGCTGTGTACCCTCCAGGTCACCCGGACCGCGCAGTTTCAGATCGGCCTCGGCAATAACGAAACCGTCGTTGCTCTCGGTCATGATCTCCATCCGCTTTCGGGTATCGGCAGAGAGTTCATAAGGGGTGATCAGGATACAGTAGGACTGGTCGGCACCACGCCCTACCCTGCCTCGCAGCTGATGTAGCTGCGACAGGCCAAAACGCTGGGCACTCTCGATCACCATGACCGAGGCGTTGGGCACGTTGACTCCCACCTCAATGACGGTGGTGGAGACCATGATTTGCGCCTGGTTGTTCACAAACTGACGCATCACCTCCTCCTTCTCGGCAGGTTTCATGCGTCCGTGCATCTTGCAGACGGTAAATTCCGGGAAAGCCTCCCGGATATGGAGAAATCCCTCTTCCAGGTTTTTCAGGTCGAGCGTCTCGCTCTCCTCGATCAGTGGGTAGACGATATAGGCCTGTCTCCTGGCACCGATCTGTTCCCGGATAAACTGATAGAGCGCCCCCCGGTTCTTGTCGTACCGATGCACCGTCTTTACCGGCTTACGGCCGGGCGGCAGCTCGTCGATAACGGAGAGATCGAGGTCGCCATAAAGCGTCATGGCCAACGTTCGGGGAATAGGGGTAGCCGTCATCACCAGCACATGTGGAGGATGTTCGCTTTTCGTCCAGAGCTTTGCACGTTGTGCCACCCCGAAACGGTGCTGCTCGTCGATCACCACAAAACCGAGGTTCCGGAACTGCACCTCATCCTCAATGAGGGCATGAGTCCCGATAAGGATATCGATGTCGCCGGTCAGCAACCCGGCATGGATCTCCTGTCGCTCTCTCTTTTTCGTCGATCCCGTCAACAGCGCCACGTTGACCTTCAGCTCCGAAAGTAACCGGGAGAAGGTCTCGAAATGTTGTGCCGCCAGGATCTCGGTGGGGGCCATCAGGCACGATTGAAAACCGTTGTCCATGGCAATCAGCATACACATGACCGCAACAAGTGTTTTTCCGCTGCCCACATCCCCCTGGAGCAGTCGATTCATCTGCTTACCCGAAGCGGTATCCTTCCGTATCTCCTTGATCACCCTTTTCTGTGCCTGGGTAAGTTCAAAGGGGAGATGTTTCCGGTAAAAGGTATTCAAGTATTTCCCAACCCGGCTGAACAGAAAACCGTTCAGTCTCGCTTTCCGGTCTGCCGCATACCTGACAATGTTGAGCTGGATAAAGAAGAGCTCCTCGAATTTCAACCTGAACTCAGCATCACGGAGCAACAACGGATTCTTCGGAAAGTGGATATTTTCAATGGCATCGTGAAACGGGATCAGGTTTGCCATCTTCACCACATCGGCAGAGAGAGTCTCCTCCAGGCGCCCCTTCACCATGCCCAAGGCATTCCCGATGATCTTCTGCATCGCCTTGGAATTGAGGGAGTGCTCTTTCATCTTCTCCGTGGTGTTGTACATCGCCATCAACCCGTCGGGCCGGTCGGCCTCGCTCATGTACGGATCGATATCGGGATGGGCAATGTTCCAGCGGTTGTTGAAAAGGGTTGGCTTCCCAAAGACAATATACTCCTGATTGACCTTGTACCTGTTTTCCACATACCGGATTCCCTGAAACCAGACCAGGTCGATAAATCCGGTACCGTCGGTAAAGTGCGCGACAAGTCTCCGCTTCCTGCCTTCACCAAAGGTTTCAAAAGCGGTAATCCGGCCTTTTAGCTGGATATAGGGCATGGAGCCGTCGATCTCGTGGATATAATAGATCCGGCTCCGGTCGATATAGCGATAAGGATAATAACGTAACAGATCCCCCAGCGTAAAGAGGTCAAGCTCTTTGTTCAGGATCCCTGCACGCTTGGGGCCCACACCCGGGACAAACTGGATATCGGTCTGGAGGATCATGCTGCTATCCTACCATGCGAATAACGGGAACTGCTTCATGGTGGCGTTCACCTTCTCACGTACCGACGCTATCCTCTTCTCGCTTTCCACATTGGCAAGTACCGTGTCGATCATCTCGACAATCTCACCCATCAGCGACTCTTTCGCCCCACGGGTTGTGATTGCCGGTGTTCCGAAACGCAATCCGGATGTCTGGAACGGACTGCGGCTATCAAACGGCACCATGTTCTTGTTGGTGGTGATATCTGCCTCCACAAGCGCCTTCTCGGCCACCTTCCCGGTCAGGTCGGGAAATTTTGTACGCAGATCCACCAGTACAATGTGATTGTCCGTTCCACCCGACACCACCTTGTATCCTTTATCTGCGAATGCCTGAGCCATCACCGCCGCATTCTTCTTCACCTGCGACTGGTAGGTCTTGAATTCGGGCTCCAATGCTTCACCAAACGAGACTGCCTTGGCCGCAATGACATGCTCCAGCGGACCGCCCTGCATTCCGGGGAATACGGCAGAGTCGAGCAACGCCGACATCATCTTCACCTCTCCTTTCGGTGTCTTCAGGCCCCACGGATTCTCGAAATCCTTACCCATAAGGATGATACCGCCTCGCGGACCACGCAAGGTCTTATGGGTTGTGGAGGTTACGATATGGGCATGTTTGAGCGGGTTGTTCAGCAGTCCGGCAGCAATCAGACCGGCAGGATGTGCCATATCCACCATAAAGATGGCTCCGATCTCATCGGCTACCTTACGGATACGGGCATAGTCCCATTCACGCGAGTAGGCCGAGGCACCTGCAATGATCAGTTTCGGGCGTTCAGCGCGGGCCACCGATTCAAGTTGATCGTAATCCACATGCTGGTCATCTTCCTTGACATTGTACTCCAATGCCTGAAACATCAGACCGGAAAAGTTTACCGGCGAACCGTGCGAGAGGTGTCCACCATGCGAAAGGTTGAGTCCGAGAAACTTATCGCCCGCTTTCAAACAAGCCAGAAAGACCGCCGCATTTGCCTGCGCACCCGAGTGCGGCTGTACATTGGCCCATTCGGCGTTGAACAGCTTCTTCAGGCGATCGATGGCCAGCTGTTCACCCAGGTCTACCACCTCGCAACCGCCATAGTAGCGTCTACCGGGATACCCTTCGGCATATTTGTTGGTGAGGACCGATCCCATCGCCTGCATCACCTGTTCGCTGACAAAGTTCTCCGAGGCGATGAGCTCTATCCCCTTTAGCTGACGCAGCTTCTCCTGTTCTATAATCTCAAAAATCTGTGTGTCTCGTTTCATCTAATGTTGAATTTAGTTAGCAGTTCCAGCGCAAAATTAATCAAAATATAGATGAAAGAGACACATTTCCTTCATTTGCTTCTGGAAAAGTTCACTTCGGCTCCATCCTGTCATCCTGACACCTATTTCCTGTACTCATCCAGAATGTTCTTCACCCCGTCGGGCGAGACACGTCCATAAACACGCTCGCCTACCAACACCACCGGGGCCAGTCCGCATGCCCCCACACAACGCAGGCAGTTGATGGAGAACTTGCCATCCGGAGTGGTCTCACCCACTTTGATCTTCAGCTCCTTCTTGAACTCCTCCAGCACCTTTTCCGCTCCACGCACGTAACAGGCTGTTCCCGTACAGATGGAGACGGGATACTCTCCCTTGGGGATCATGGTAAAGTAGGTGTAAAAGGTTACCACCCCGTAGACATGGGCAACCGAGACCTTCAGGTTGTGAGCGATGACCTCCTGCACTTCTGCAGGCAGGTAACCGAATTGGTGCTGTACTTCATGCAGTATGTTGATCAGTTCGCCCGGATCATTACCCGACGATGCACAGATCCGGTCGATGATTTCGATCTTCTCCTGCGGAAGAGTCACCTTAACCTGCAAGGACTCCCTGTCACCGGGCATGAACTGGAACACTTCGGGTGTAATCTCTGTTTTCTGGCTCATATGTTCTGCTTTAATCAATGATTATTTAACGTAATGGTGATCTCATTGCTCTTTGGAAAATACTCCGTATGGAGCAGACTGTGGGCCCGGGGACTACCCGGTTCGCCAAGAAACTCCTTGTAGAGCCTGATGATCGAAGGATTTTCATGCGACTTGCGAATCCTTTTGCGTTCGTCTGCCATATACAAGGCGGCAGTGCGTCTCTTCAGAATCTCCTCCTTCAGGTGGGTATAGGGTTGACCGCCCCCGCTGATACATCCCCCGGGGCAGGCCATGATCTCGATAGCGTGATACTGCGACCTCCCGGCTCTGACCTCGTCCAATAGCTTCCGGGCATTGCCCAGTCCGTGAGCAATCCCGATATTCAGCTTCAGTCCGTCGAAGTCGACCGTTGCTGAACGGATACCCGCCATGCCGCGCAGTTCGTGAAACTCCACCCTGTCGAGACTCCTCCCCGTATAGAGCTCGTAGGCCGTCCGGCAGGCTGCCTCGATAACCCCGCCGGTGTTTCCGAAGATGACGCCCGCTCCCGACGATTCTCCCAGAGGATCGTCATACTCCTCGTCGGGCAATCCGGGAAAGTCGATGTTCGCCTGCCTGATAAAGGCGGCCAGCTCTCGGGTTGAGATCGAATAATCGACATCGGGATTTCCATCCACCTTGAACTCGTCGCGCTGACACTCATACTTCTTGGCCAGGCAGGGCATTATGGAAACCACAACCAGATCCTCCCGCTTCACACCGATCTTCTCGGCAAAATAGGTTTTGGCAATGGCACCGAACATCTGTTGCGGTGATTTTGCCGTTGAAGGTACATCCAGCAGATCGGGGAAGTTATGTTCGAAAAAGTTCACCCAGCCGGGACAGCAGGAGGTCAGCAACGGAATCCGCACATTGGGATCACCTGCCAGATACCCTTTGATCCTGTTCAGCAGCTCCGTTCCCTCCTCCATGATGGTGAGGTCTGCACCGAAGTCGGTATCGAAAACGTAGTCGAACCCCAGGCGACGGAGGGCGGCCACCAACTTGCCGGTAACCAGGGTTCCCGGCTCCATGCCAAACTCCTCTCCCAACGCTGCACGCACGGCAGGAGCAGTCTGCACCACTACCGTCTTCTTCGGATTGGAGAGTGCCTGAAGCACCTCATAACTGTGATCCACTTCGGTAAGCGCACCCGTAGGGCATACCGAGACACACTGTCCACAGTAGGTGCAGGGCGATTTTTCCAGATTCATCTCGAAGGCCGGTGCCACCACCGCCATAAATCCCCGGTTGACTGCCGAGAGTGCCCCTACGGTCTGCACGTCGTTACAGACCATCTCACAGCGCCGGCACAATATACATTTGTCCACATCCCGGATGATGGAGGGGGAGGTATCTTTCCTGTAACGCGACTGTTCACCGGCGTATGGGAGACTCCTGATACCGAACTGCGTAGCCAGGTGTTGCAGTTCGCACTGCCCCGATTTGGCGCAGACCAGACAATCGAAAGGATGATCCGAAATGATCAGTTGAAGCACTGTCTTGCGCGCGTTAAGCACTCGGATGTTATGTGTGCTTACCACCATCCCCTCCTGTACCTCGGTCACACACGACGGAGCAAGGTTCCTGCGGCCTTCCACCTCCACCACACAGATCCGGCATCCCCCCGGCCTGTTTTCGATTCCCATGTCGCACATCTCGAAATGGCATAGTGTAGGAATCTCGATTCCGGCCCCCCTGGCAGCTTTCAGAATAGTGGTTCCAGGTTCTGCCTCTATCCGCTTGTTATCAATTGTGATTGTTATCTTTCCCATGATTTCTGCTTGTTCAGTTAACTAGTATTGAGACCGTATGCCTGTCGTAATCGCTCTTCAGGCCGATTGCATCAAACTGGCATTTATCCATGCAGCTACCGCACTTGATGCACTTATCCTGATGAATAAAGTGGGTCTGCTTCCTTGCTCCGGTTATGGCGTTGACAGGGCAGACCCTGACACAGGCCATGCAGCCGACACAATTTTCGTCGTCAATCACATAATAGAGCAAGTTTCTGCACTTGCCCGACCGGCACTTCTTATCAACCGCATGCTCCCGGTACTCCTCCGGGAAGTTGTTCAACGTGGAGAGGACCGGATTGGGAGAAGTTTGTCCCAATCCACACAGCGATGTATCCTTGATTACATTGGCGAGGTTGTAGAGCTTCTCCAGATCCTCGCCGGTCCCCTTTCCGTCACAGATCCGCTCCAGGATCTCGTAGAGACGTCTGTTCCCGATACGGCACGGGGCACACTTTCCGCACGACTCCTCCACGATGAAGTCGAGGTAGAATTTTGCAACGGAGACCATGCAGTCATCTTCATCGAGTACGATCATTCCACCCGAGCCCATCATGGAGCCTGCAGCCGTCAGGCTCTCGTAATCAATGGGCGTATCCAGATGCTTTTCGGTCAGACACCCACCGGAGGGTCCGCCGGTCTGTACCGCCTTGAACCGCTTGCCCCCCTTGATGCCACCGCCTATCTCGTAGATAATTTCACGAAGTGTAATTCCCATTGGCACCTCGATCAGTCCCACATTGTTGATCTTCCCGGCAAGCGCAAACACCTTTGTCCCTTTCGACCGCTCCGTTCCAATGGATGAGAACCACTCCGCACCTTTCAGCAGGATAACCGGGATATTGGCAAATGTCTCCACATTGTTCACGTTGGTTGGCTTTCCCAGATACCCCCTCGCTGCAGGAAACGGCGGCTTGTTCGAAGGTTCACCCCGTTTTCCCTCCATCGAGTGGATCAACGCGGTCTCTTCACCGCAGACAAACGCACCGGCACCATAACGGAGATTGATGTCGAACCTGAACCCGGTGCCGAGGATATCCTCGCCCAGCAGGCCATATTCGCGCGCCTGCCTGATGGCGATCTTCAGTCGCTTGATCGCCAGCGGGTATTCAGCACGGATATAGATCAACCCTTTCGTTGCACCGATGCAATATCCGCAGATAGCCATCGCCTCAAGAATGGAGTGCGGATCACCCTCGAGGATCGAACGGTCCATGAAGGCTCCCGGATCACCCTCATCGGCATTGCAAACCACATATTTCTGGTCAGCACTGTTCCTTCTGGCTATCTCCCACTTGATACCGGTGGGGAAACCGGCTCCGCCACGTCCCCTCAATCCCGACCGCTTAATGATCTCGATGGTCTCCTCCGGTGTATGCCGGGTCAGGACCATTCCCAACGCCTGATAGGCGTCGCGGCCAATCGCTTCGTCGATATTCTCAGGGTCGATGATGCCGCAGTTCCGCAGTGCAATACGCAGCTGTTTCTTGTAGAACCCCATCTTTTTAGAATCCAGGATATGCTCCTCCGTCTCCGGGTCGAGATAGAGCAAACGGTGAACGCGACGCCCCTTGATAAGGTGTTCATCCACAATCTCCCGGATATCCTCCGGCTTGACCTCCGTATAGAAGGTATTGTCGGGAAGAATTTTCACAATGGGCCCTCTCTCGCAAAAACCGAAACAACCGGTCTTAATCACCTGCACATCCTCCTTCAACCCCTTTCGGTCCAATTCATCTTTCAACATCTCGTGAATCAGTCCGCTTTGCGACGACTGACAACCGGTTCCTGCGCAAACGAGCAGATGCATCTTGTAATGACTCATGGATATAATTTTTCGGTTAATCGGGTTCAGCAATCGTATTGTAGTTCTGGGGAATAATCCCGTCCACCAGTTCACCTTGCTTGATGTAGTGCTCAATTATCTCATCCACTTTATGGGCATCAACATAACCGAACACGATCGGCTCCTTTCCGGGAAGAGTAATTTCTACAGTGGGTTCCGCAAAACAGTACCCCATACATCCCGTTTGCGTCACAACGGCTTCAATGCCCCGTCTGGGCAACTCCCGCACAAAGAGATCCATCACGATCTTGGCTCCCGATGCAATGCCGCAAGTAGCCATCGCCACTTTCACCTGTACCAGGGAATCGGGTTCTTCAGCCCTTCTTCGCAAATCGATCTCCCTTCTTACCTCCTCCTGTTTGCGTTTCAGATCTGCCAATGTTTTAATTCCTGTCATAATAATAGATATTAGATTGTTATGAGACATCCCTATCCCCAAGCGTATCGCTTCAACACAAGAAGCTTTCTGAATTCCTCTTCCGGCACACTGTCTTGAGATTCTCGGCGATAAACTCAGTCACTGCCGGAGCCATCTCCTTTTTTGAAAAATCGGTAAATCCCTGTTTCACCCACTCTTCGGTATCGATTAAAAAGTGATCTCTATCCAGCCGGTAACTGAAACTGAAATGAATATCGGGATTGGCAACCAGTAACAACACCAAGTATCCGGCCAGATCACCCAACGGCAGACAATCTGGGTTGTCGGTCCTGAAGACCGCCTCTACCACGGTTCCCGCTCCCGGGAGTGAAACCACCCTCAATGATCCGCCACTCTGCTCGCTTGTCATCTTCAGTAGCGGGATTCCCAGTCCTATCCTCCGGGTTGTCCTTGTTGTGAAGAAGGGATCCTCCACCCTTTCCACCGTTTCGGGAACCATTCCCGAGCCATTGTCACTTACCGTGAATGTGAGCGTTCCCTTCCGGCTCTCTTCGAGAAATCCGATATCGATCCTCGTTGCATTTGCCCGAATGGCGTTCTGAACGATATCCATCATATGCATGGCAAGATCAACCATCGCCAATCGGAATTTTTATCATTCCCCTATTGTGGGGTTGCTTTCCGAAAGCATTGCTGAAACTGTTCCAGTCGGCTCTCTCCATGTAAAAAAGGGTATGAACCGCTGCTATCTGCTCCAGCATGTGGGCATCAGAGCTTTGCAGGATCCTCTCTCTCACCAGTGCAGGATGTGACCTCAGGAAATCTCCGTAATTTACCCTTCGCGAGATCTCCAGGGCATCGTAACGCAAACCGGGGGGAATAAATCCCAGTTGCCCGAAAATGCCATTCTTCATCCGGTCGACATGCGCCGGCACAAAGAGTCCACCCAAGGAGTCCACCTGTTGTTGCAGACCCTCAATCTCATCGCAAATACCTGTAAAGAGCGACCTCTTCTCTTCGAATATTATCGCATCATCCTTGTCTACAGCCACCTGATATCCAAAGAGTAGAGGATCATTGGCAATATCCGGGATCTTTGCATCCAGGTATTCCTGGAAAGCCTCCAATGTCTCGATATCGGGGAAAAAACAGAGACAATGGACCTCTTCCTGCGTATTCACTTCGCATCCGGCCACAACATAGAGACCCAGCTCATCCCCGATCTCCACGCAGGGACGCACGTTGCGGGTCGTGTTGTGATCGGTAATGGCGATGATATCCAACCCTCTTTCAAGGGCGCTCTCCACAATCTTGCGGGGACTCATCTCCAGGTGACCGCAGGGCGAGAGACAAGTATGGATATGCAGGTCTGCCTTGAAACATTCTACACCCATCAAATCAATGGATTTATTCTCTGTTTTCCAGGTAATTGTACAATTTACCCACCGTTTCATATGCGGGAAGGTTAGATGCCAGCAACACCACTTCCTCCCGCTCGGCCTGTTCCAGCAGTTCATTCGTCACCGGACGCTCATTCACGATAATTATCGCACTCAGTTCTTTGAGCGAAGCCACCGCAACAATGTTCCTGTGGACTTGCGACGTTACCCAAACCATTCCATCGCTGGCCTTGCCCATCACATCGCTCAACAAATCGGAGACATAAGCAGAGCGGGGTATCCTCTCTAGCCAGGACCTGCCTGACAGACAGACGAATCCCAGCTCCTCGGTCAGTTTTTCAAGTGTTGGTTTTACCATGCTGCTGTTGATATTTATTGAGCCGATCCCTGCCCCATATCCTTTCGATGACATGAAAGGACTGATCGGGACTCAGATTATAATTCTTCTCCATCACTCGCTGTACAAAAACGCAGTACGAAATGGTTGCCTTATCCCTCACGATATCTTCTGCGAGACTGCGACAGGTAGGCGCACCGCAGGCACCGCAGTCGAACCCCGGCAGATAGGTGCTGAGTCTTTTTATCCGTTCCATCTTATGAAGGGCTATCTCCATATCCTCATCAAGTAACAGCCCAGCACGTGGATAGACCTGATCGGTTGCCGACTCGCCGCGGAGCGCTTCGGCATAATCCATCAGACTGTTCCTTCCAGCTCCGCTCCGCTCCGTCAGCAGGGTGAGTTTTCTCTCCCGCTGCTCGAGCCTCTCAACCGTCAGGAAACGGTTGCCCGGGCAAAGTATTCCTCCGGCACAACCTTGGTCGCAGGCTCGCATCTCAAGAAAATCGACTCCGGTAACTCTCCCCGATTCCAGCCTGTCGAGAAACTCCATGGCATTCTCCATGCCGTCAATGGCAAGGGCCCTGCCTGGAAAATATCTTTTTTCGGTTCCCGACAGCGACCAGTTCACCGAATCGGGACTCATGTTGGCATACTGTTTCGAGAGCTGGGTATCCTTCCTCTCCATCAACCTCATTGAAACCAGGTTGTACACCTCCTTCATATCAATAACACCGTCAATGGCAGAGATCTTCTCACCAACCGGTGCCTTTGCAGCCACAATCTTTGCGGCACAAGGCGTTATGTAGCAGATAAAAATGGAGCGAGGGTCGACACCTGCCTTCGCTTTCGACCGGCGAACGTAGAGGGCTGCAATATCGTGTGGGGCTTTTATCGGCAAGATCTGACCGGTTAACGAGGGGTACTGAACCTGAATAAGTCTGACAATTGCCGGGCAGAATGAACTGATAACGGGCCGTACGGCGATATCCTCCTTTGCGGCAACCTCTGCATAGACCCCCTTCATGAAATCTACCGCCTGCTCCACCTCCAACACCTCGTCGAAGCCAATCTGTCTGACCGCCTCCATGATTTCAGAAGCAGTATGTTCCGAAGGAAACTGACCGATAAAGACCGAAGGAACCAGAGCAACTCGGTAACCATCGCGGTTTATTGCAGGCAGGCCATCATCTTCAACATCAACCGCCTTCACGGGGCAGACACGGTAACACTCACCACAGTCCACGCACCGTTCAGGGATGATTCCGGCATGCCCTTCCGCAATCCGGATCGCCTGGGTTGGACAGACCTGCATACAGTGTGAGCATCCGATACATTTCCCGGTATCGATCTGGACAGCATGTGTATAATCCCGGTCTTTCATCTCCTGCTCATCTTACCGTCTCAAAATCTCACTATCATCTCCAACGTGGTTCCTTCACCGGGAACCGAGGAGAGATGCATCTCATCTGTATTGCGTTTTATGTTGGGCAATCCCATGCCCGCACCAAACCCCATCTGGCGGACCGTTTCCGATGCCGTGGAAAAACCCTCCTGCATGGCCCGCCCGATATCTTCAATGCCGGGACCCTCATCTTCCAGCACGATCCTTATCCTTCTAGCATCAAGTTCAACTTGCATAACCCCCTTATATGCATGCGCCACCACATTTACCTCGGCCTCGTATACCGCAACAGCTATCTTGCGTACCACCTGGGGATCGATATTGAGTTGCTTGAGAATTTTTTTCACATCCGAGCTCGCCTGTCCGGCCGAACTGAAGTCTCCGCCAATTATCTCATACCCGAACTGCATATCAGAAGATAGGTTTTATTCCGTTACCATACAACCTGCCCGATACTTCAAAGAGGGTGAGGGGGGTTGTGATCAGCGAGATGTTGTTTTCAGCCGCCAGCGAGATCATCTCATCGGTTACTTTTTTTCCGCGGGCGAAGATGATACATTCGATATTCGACATTTCGGCAGTCCGTAATGTCTGAACAGTAGACAAACCGGTAATGAGAATGGTTCTTTCCATGTTGAATCGCAACACATCGCTCATCAGGTCAGAAGCAAAAGCATGGATAAAATCCTGTGATGTGCCGCAATCCTGGCAAATGGTGCCTTTTACCAATTCGTTTACCGTGTACAGATCCATGGGTTAGCTTTAATAGATCCTCACTTTTTGCAGATGGAAGATCATATTACAAAGTAAATCATTTCATTCGAATTAATGAAATTTTACAAAGGTAATTTACTGAAATGAAACTGAATAGTTTCACCTCAGCCGGAATCTGTTGCCTATGCCTGCAAAGCCCGGTCAGATCAATGTTTATCTCCCTGTCAAGAAAAAGGAAAATCTGCTGAAAATCAAATTTTTCATCCCGGAATTTATCGAAAAAAAGAGCTTCAACTGGAAAGTATACGATATATTTTGTACTTTTGTGGAGTTTTTGCGAAACTCGAAAAAATAAAACAAGATGCATCATTTAGAGCTTAGTGAACAGGAGCTGATCCGCAGACAAAGTTTAAACGAATTAAGAGAATTAGGAATTGATCCCTACCCCGCGGCGATTTACGAAGTAAACGCCTATTCCACAGATATAAAAGAAGAATTTAATGATGAAGAGAAACGTCCGGTAAGTATTGCCGGCCGCATCATGGGGCGCCGTATCATGGGCAAGGCCTCCTTCATCGAATTGCAAGATTCAAAAGGAAGAATCCAGGTCTATATCACCCGCGACGATATCTGTCCCGGAGAAGACAAGGAGCTCTACAATACTGTTTTCAAGAAACTGCTCGATATAGGCGACTTCATCGGCATCACCGGGTTTGTCTTCCGCACCCAGATGGGCGAGATCTCCGTGCATGCCCAGACATTGACAGTGCTCTCCAAATCATTGAGACCGCTTCCCGTAGTGAAGATGAAGAATGGCGTGGCATACGACAAGTTCAGCGATCCCGAACTCCGTTACCGTCAACGTTATGTCGACCTGGTGGTTAATGATGAAGTGAAGGAGATCTTCATCAAGCGGACCCGTATCTTCAACGCCATGCGCGAGTTCATCAACCAGTTCGGCTACCTGGAGGTAGACACCCCGGTCCTGCAGAGCATCCCGGGTGGAGCTGCAGCCCGTCCGTTCATCACGCACCACAATGCCCTCGATATCGACCTCTATCTACGTATTGCCAATGAGCTCTATCTGAAACGTCTGATCGTAGGCGGATTTGAAGGTGTCTACGAGTTTGCGCGCGATTTCCGCAACGAGGGAATGGACCGCACGCACAATCCTGAATTTACCGTCATGGAGATCTACGTCTCCTACAAGGATTACCGGTGGATGATGGAGTTTACCGAGCAGATGTTGGAACAGATCGCCACAAAAGTGTTGGGCACCACAAAGGTAACCATCGGCGACCGGGAGATCGACTTCAAGGCACCCTACCCGCGCATCACCATGATCGATGCTATCAAGGAGCATACCGGAATCGATATTACCGGAATGGACGAGACGCAGCTCCGCGAAGTATGCAAGGAGCTCAACATCGAAGTTGACGACTCTATGGGGAAAGGGAAACTGATCGATGAAATTTTCGGCGAGAAGTGCGAAGGGAATTATATCCAGCCGACATTTATCATCGACTATCCCATTGAGATGTCGCCGCTCTGCAAGCGACACCGTAACAATCCCGAGCTCACCGAAAGGTTTGAACTGATGGTGAACGGCAAGGAGCTGGCAAATGCCTATTCCGAGTTGAACGATCCAATCGACCAGCGTGAACGGTTCGAAGAGCAACTCCGGCTGTCGGAAAAAGGTGACGACGAGGCGATGTTCATCGATCAGGACTTCCTTCGTGCGCTGGAGTATGGTATGCCTCCCACTGCCGGAATGGGTATTGGCATGGACAGGCTTACGATGTTGCTGACCGGGCAGACCACCATCCAGGAGGTACTCCTTTTCCCGCAGATGCGTCCTGAGAAAAAGGCAAAAAAAGATTCACCGGCAAAGTATGCCGAAGCCGGAATACCGGAAGCTTGGGTTGCCGTATTGCAGAAAGCGGGCTACAATGAAGTTAAAAGCCTGATAGAGGCAAATCCCAACAAGTTACACCAGGAGATTTGCGGATTGAACAAAAAATTCAAGATGGAACTGAACAATCCTACGGTTGAAGAGGTTAAGTCCTGGGTGGAGAATGCAAAAAAAACCGTATCACCTAACGCACAATGAGTTCACTCGGAAAAATCGCTATTCTTGGCGGCGGCACCTGGGCAACGGCTCTGGCAAAGATCGTGTTGATGAATGAAAAACACATCAATTGGTTCATTCGACGCGACGACCAGATCGAGGGCTTCTACAAGCTCGGCCGCAACCCCAGCTACCTGACAAACGTAAAGTTCAACCTGGCCCAGATCACCTTCTATTCAAACATCGAAAAGGCGATCAAGGACTCCGACACCATCATCATTGCCATCCCCTCGCCCTATGTAAAACAGTACATGCGAAAAATATGGCTGAGCAGCACATTGAAGGGTAAGTTTGTGGTCTCGGCCGTCAAAGGGATGATTCCGAACGACAACATCGTTGTCAGCGAATACCTGATGAGCAGTTTCAAGATTCCCCAGGAGTATATAGGGGTGATTTCGGGTCCCTGCCATGCCGAGGAGGTTGCACTCGAACGGCTCTCTTTCCTGACCGTTGCCAGCTATGACACCACAAGGGCCAAGCTGCTTTCCGATGCGATACGCTCCCGCATTTTAAACACCTCCGTTTCGGACGATGTGGTAGGTATCGAGCTGGCTGCCGTCCTGAAAAACATCTATGCCATCATCGCCGGCGTATGTTCAGGATTGCAGTACGGCGACAACTTCCAGGCTGTCTTGATGACCCATTGCGCCAAGGAGATGAAGACCCTTCTCGATGCCATCGCCCCTATGGAGAGATCCATCTGCGAACAGCACTATCTTGGAGACATGCTGGTGACCGGCTATTCGCAGTTCAGCCGGAACCGTACACTGGGGACGATGATCGGAAAAGGATATTCAGTGAAAACGGCACAACTGGAGATGGAGATGATTGCCGAGGGTTATTATGGCGCCAAGTGTATCCATGAGATGAACAACCACTTCAAGGTGGATATACCCATTGCTCAAACAGCCTACGAAATCCTTTACGAAAAGCTTCGTCCACAGACTGCTATCGACGAGTTGATCAAGAAATTTTAACAACATAGTGAATATGGACAGAATAAAACTAGTCATTAATCATGTGTATGATTTTGTCTCCGAGAAGGAGATCCTGCAACAGGCAGACAACGCAACTGCCGCCAACAGGGCCCTGCACGACGGGACACGGGCAGGAAACGACTTTCTGGGTTGGGTAAACCTTCCCTCTTCGGTCACCGAGGATCTTATCCGGGATATCGAAGATACCGCAACGGCGCTTCGCTCACGCTGTGAGGCCGTAGTAGTGGTGGGCATCGGAGGGAGTTACCTGGGAGCAAAAGCCGTTATCGATGTCCTCTCCAGTTCTTTCGACTGGTTGCAGCACGAACGGAAAGATCCGGTCATCCTCTATGCAGGGAACAATATCGGCGAAGATTATCTGCATGAGCTCACCAGTTACCTCGAAAAACGTCAATTCGGAATTATCAACATATCCAAATCGGGAACCACAACTGAACCGGCCATTGCCTTCCGTCTCCTTAAAGACCTGCTGGTTGCCAAGGTAGGCGGGGAGGAGGCCCGCAAGCGGATCGTAGCCATCACCGACGCATCAAAAGGAGCCCTGCGTACGCTGGCTACCACCGAAGGCTACAAGACTTTTGTCATTCCCGACGATGTAGGCGGACGCTATTCGGTACTTACCCCTGTAGGCTTGTTGCCCATCGCCGTGGCAGGTATAAATATCCGGGAGTTGAACAAGGGAGCCACCGAAATGGAGAAGGCCTGTGGTGCCGACACTCCGTTCGAAGTTAATCTCCCTGCCATCTATGCGGCCATCCGCAACGAGCTTTACAGGAGAGGCAAGAAAATTGAGATCCTGGCCAACTACAATCCGAAACTGCACTATTTTGCAGAATGGTGGAAACAGCTCTATGGTGAAAGCGAAGGTAAGGATGGAAAAGGAATTTTCCCCGCCGCTGTCGATTTCACCACCGACCTCCACTCGATGGGTCAATGGATCCAGGAGGGGGAACGGACCATCTTCGAGACGGTCCTGTCGGTAAAGGAGCCAAAGGCTCACGTCACCATACCGCAGGATGACACCGATCTGGATGGACTTAACTACCTGAAAGGGAAACGGGTGGACGAAGTGAACAAGATGGCGGAACTGGGCACGCTGATCGCTCATGTCGATGGAGGTGTACCCAATATCCTGATTGAGATTCCCAAACTTTCGGAATACTACATCGGACAGCTTATCTACTTCTTCGAGAAGGCTTGCGGCATCAGCGGCTATATGCTCGACGTCAATCCGTTCAACCAGCCCGGCGTGGAGGCCTACAAGCGCAACATGTTTGCACTGCTTGAGAAACCGGGCTACGAAGCAGAGACCCAGGCGATAAAAAAAAGATTATAAATTACCACCTTTAAAAAACTTAAAATCGCTCGACTGCTCTTTGGTGGTCCTGCGATTTTTTAAGGTTCTATATGATATTGTATGGGTAAATTAAAATTGAATTAACTTTGTGGAATGAATTCAATAGCACTTTTCACTTTAGCATTAGGTTTGGAAAAACCGTGGATCATTACCAAAATAGATATTGATCCAAGCATATCACAGTTGGATATCCACATAGACTTTGAGCGAGGCTCAAAGTTTTTAATGCCCGACGGAGCTTATTATACAGCTTATGACAGTAGCGATCATACATGGCAACATCTGAATTTTTTCCAGTATCGCTGCTATTTGCATGCGCGCATACCCCGGGTAAAACAATCTGACGGCAAGACGGAGGTTCAAAGTGTACCTTGGGCACGAAAAGGAAGTGGTTTCACTTTATTGTTTGAAGCGTTCTCTATGTTGCTGATAGAGAAAGAAATGCCTGTAAGCAGCGTTGCTTCCACGTTAAAGGTTTACGCACAACGTATCTGGGGAATTTTCAATTATTGGGTAGAACGTGCACATAAAAAAGATATCCCTGAAAACTTAACTCAAATCGGTTTTGATGAAACTTCACAGAAGAAGGGGCATAACTACATCACACATTTGGTCGATTTGAACGAACGGCGTGTACTTTACGCCTGTCAGGGCAAAGGTTCTGATTGTATCGAAGAGAGCGTAAAGTATTTAGAAAGCAAACATGTAGATACCACTCAAATCGAAGATGTTTGTATAGATATGTCACCCTCTTTTATCGCGGGTTGCACAGCGTATCTTCCAGAGAGTCAAATAACATTTGATAAGTTTCACGTGGTAAAAGAGGTCAATAAGGCGATGGATGAACTCCGTAAATTAGAACGAACAGGAAATGAGCTGCTGAAAGGACATAAGTATACTTTTCTGAAAAAGAAATTGAGCGACAAACTACAAACAGAGAAGGATATACTACTCGAGATGTATCCAAAGCTAGGGCAGGGATATTGGCTTAAAGAAATGTTTGAGGACTTTTGGCAGATAAAGGACACGGAAGAAGCAGAAAGCTATTTGGCCTTTTGGTGTGACTTTGCCATGGAATCTAAAATACAACCTTTTATCCGATTGGTAAATACCATTAAAGCCCACTGGAGAGGCATTGTGAGATATATAAAGAGTAAAATCTCAAATGGCATACTCGAAGGAATAAACTCAAAAATTCAATTGGCTAAAAAAAGAGCAAGGGGTTATAGAAACTCCCGGAATTTTATTAACATGATTTACTTTACCTGTGGCAAACTCAAATTTGACTACCCACAGTATTTCATATAGAACCTTTTTTAATTATATGAAAGAGCAATTCCAAGACTACCTGAAAGCAAATAATTATACCGGTTTTGAACTGAAGGCGATCCTGTTCGACATGGATGGCGTACTCTACAATTCCATGCCCGCCCATGCACGGTCGTGGCGGCAGACGATAGAGGAACTCGGATTGAGGACCGATTCCGAAGAGTTCTATCTCCATGAAGGGAGGACCGGAGCATCCACGATCCATATCATCTTCCAGCGGAATTTTGGCAGGGATGCAACGGAAGAAGAGATCCGGAGAATCTATGAAAGGAAAAGCGAGCTGTTCGTAAAATACAACACGGGGGAGACAATACCCGGTGCAAGGGAGATTCTCAATTTCGTCAAGTCGAGCGGATTGAAACCGGTACTGGTGACCGGGTCGGGACAGCCGTCGCTGCTCGACAGGCTCGATCAGGACTTCCCCGGCATCTTCACTCCAGAGACGATGGTTACCGCTTTTGATGTAAAGATAGGGAAACCGCATCCCGAACCGTTTCTGATGGGTCTGCAGAAGGGGGGGAACCTCAGCCCCAACCAGGCCCTGGTCGTCGAAAACGCCCCGTTGGGAACCGAGGCAGCAACCAGTGCCGGCATTTTTACCATCTGTGTCAACACCGGACCGCTCAGCGACAATATCCTCACCGATGCCGGCGCAAAACTGGTTTTTCACTCCATGCAAGAGCTGATGGAGCGGTTTCCAGAAATTCTGAAAATCACCTCCTTAATCTGAGGTGGCTTTGACCTATTTCGCAAAAAATAGCTAAATTTGTATCTCCTACAACCTAAACGGGCAACGACAATGCATATCAACAAGTACGGTTTTATCAGGGTAGCGGCAGCATCTCCCAAGGTACGGGTGGCAGACTGCGATTACAACATTTCGGAAATCAAGTCGATGATCGACAGGGCCGAGTCGGAACAGGTACAGTTCATCGCTTTTCCCGAGCTATCTATCACCGCATATACATGTGGCGATCTCTTTCTGCAGACTGCACTGCAGCAGAAAGCCGTCGAGTCCCTGGCGGAGCTGACCGGCTTCATGAGAAGCAAACCGTCGATGATTGCCATAGTGGGACTGCCATTGTTGTTGGGAAATCGCTTGTACAACGTGGCTGCTGTTCTCTCTAACGAGGGAGTGCTGGGCATTGTCCCCAAAACATATATCCCCAACAATAACGAGTATTACGAGAAACGGTGGTTTGCGGGAAGCGGCGACCTTACAGTGTCATCTACCGAAATCTGCAACCGGAGAGTACCTGTTCTCTCCGGTGGAGCGATCTTCAGGACACCATTCGCCCTATTCGGTGTAGAGATCTGCGAGGATCTCTGGATGCCTGTTCCCCCCTCTTCAAAACTATCCATGCAGGGTGCCGAGGTCATCTTCAACCTCTCGGCAAGCAACGAGCTGGTAGGCAAGAATGCCTACAGGAAATCGCTTATTCTGCAGCAGTCTGGCCGTTGCAATGCGGCATACGTCTATGCATCCTCCGGGTGCGGAGAATCTTCCACCGACCTGGTCTTTTCCGGTGCCACAATCATCGCTGAAAACGCCAGGCTTCTTGCCGAGGGGAGACGTTTCTCACAGGAGAATGAGATGGTCATCGCCGATATCGACATATCGGTCCTCAGGAGTGACAGACTGAGAAACAGCAATTTCAATCCTCCGCGGGAGGAGTCGGTCCAGGTTATCGATTGTGCAATGGAACCGGTTGTGGCGGAGAAGATGCACCGACAGTTCAATCCCCATCCCTTTATTCCTCATCCGGAGAATGAAGCTGAATACCTGGGCGAAGTCTTCAACATCCAGACGATGGGACTTGCCAAGCGGTTACACCACACCGGAACGGAGAGAGTCACCATCGGCATTTCGGGAGGTCTCGACTCGACTCTGGCACTACTGGTTGCCGTCAAGACATTCGATCTGCTCGACCTGCCCAGGAAAAACATCACCGGAATCACCATGCCCGGCTTCGGCACCACAGGAAGGACATACAACAATGCCCTGGAACTGATGAGGAGAGTAGGCGTAACCGCGAAGGAGATATCCATAGTTGATGCCGTTACCCGGCACCTTGAAGATATCGGACACGAGATCAACCTTCACGACATCACCTACGAGAATGCACAGGCCAGGGAACGGACACAGATACTGATGGACTATGCCAACAAGACGGGGGGACTGGTGGTAGGAACCGGCAACCTCTCGGAACTGGCCTTGGGCTGGGCCACCTATAACGGCGATCAGATGTCGATGTATGCCGTCAATGCGAGCGTGCCCAAAACGTTGGTTGCCTCTCTCGTCCGCTGGATAGCCCATACGGAGATGGAGGAGCAAGCCCGGAAGATTCTGCTGGATATTCTCGATACACCCTTCAGTCCGGAACTGCTGCCGGCAGACAACGAGGGAAAGATCTCCCAGAAGACTGAACATTTCATCGGACCCTACGAACTGCACGACTTCTTCCTGCACCGGATGTTGCGTTACGGGGACTCCCCCCGACGGATCCGTTTCATTGCACAACAGGCTTTTGCCCACCTCTATCCTCCGGAAGAGATATTGAAATGGCTGAAGGTGTTCTATAAACGCTTTTTTGCCCAGCAGTTCAAACGCTCCTGTATGCCGGACGGTCCCAAGGTGGGCTCCGTCAACCTATCGCCACGGGGTGACTGGCGGATGCCTAGCGATGCCGTGGTAAACCTATGGCTAAACGAACTAGAAAACTAACCTCATCCGTATGAAAGAATTGGTAAGACTGTTCAAGGAGTATACCGGAAAGTCTGCTCCGCACATCGAGTCACTCCCCTCGTCGGGATCTAACCGGAGGTACTACCGACTGAAGCAGGAGGAAGTATCGGTCATCGGGGTACACGGACAATCGAGAGAGGAGAATCATGCCTTTATCGGCCTCTCGCACCATTTCCACCAGCAAGGGCTGAATACCCCCCGGGTAGTGGCCGTTTCAAACGATGAGCTATTCTATATCCAGGAGGATCTGGGCGACCTGGTACTCTTCGACGCCCTGAAAGCAGGCAGGACAACTGGCGTTTTCAGTACCGAGGAGAAGGAGCTTCTCCACAGAACCATCGCCATGCTGGCCGATTTCCAGGTACTTGGCGCCCGTGGACTCGACTTCAGCATCTGTTATCCTCAGGCCGAGTTCAATCGCCGCTCGGTCTACTGGGATTTGAACTACTTCAAGTACAATTTCCTGAAGACTACCGGAATGGAGTTTCAGGAGGAGTTGCTGGAGGATGATTTTGACAAGATGGCGCAACAGCTGCTCGAGGATGGGGCTGATACATTTCTATATCGCGATTTTCAGTCGCGCAACGTGATGCTCCTGAATAACACCCCCTATTTCATAGATTATCAGGGGGGAAGAAAAGGACCGGTCTATTATGACGTGGCATCATTCCTGTGGCAGGCAAAAGCCAATTTTCCAGAGGAGTTGCGCAACGAACTCATCGCGACCTATATCGCTTCACTCCGCAAATACAGGGCGGTAGATGAAACCATATTTGCAAAAAAACTCAGGTTGTTCGTACTGTTCCGCACATTACAGGTTCTAGGGGCATACGGGTTCCGGGGGTACTTCGAGAAGAAGCCACACTTTATTCAGAGCATCCCGTATGCGCTCAACAACCTCCGCATGCTCCTCAGGGATGGCTTCGAGGAGTATCCCTATCTCTCAAAGGTACTGAACGAAATGATCAACCTGAAACAGTTTGCCGATACGCAAAAACGTGAACTGCTGGTTCGTGTCTTCAGTTTTGCCTACAAGAAAGGGATACCCGACGACGCATCGGGCAATGGAGGCGGTTATGTGTTCGATTGCCGTGCAATCAACAATCCCGGAAAATATGAAAGGTTCAACAGTTTCACGGGGCTGGACGAGGAGGTGATCAGGTTTCTGGAGGAGGATGGCGAAATTGTACGCTTCCTGGATAATATCTATCCGCTGGTCGACAGCCACGTGAAGCGATACATGGAACGGAATTTCACCAACCTGATGGTCTCGTTCGGCTGTACCGGAGGACAACACCGGTCGGTCTACGCAGCTCAGAAGACGGCAGAACATATCGCGAAAAAGTTCGGCGTCAACGTATTGCTGGTTCATCGGGAACAGAATATCGAACAGGAATTCAACCGCCGGTAAAAGGGGGTAGAAATCACTATTCCAGATTCAACATGAAAGCGATGATTTTTGCTGCCGGCCTGGGCACACGGTTGAAACCACTGACGGACACCATGCCGAAGGCCCTGGTTCCCGTAGCGGGAAAACCA
Organism: Petrimonas mucosa; assembly: GCF_900095795.1. Classification (NCBI taxonomy): domain Bacteria; kingdom Pseudomonadati; phylum Bacteroidota; class Bacteroidia; order Bacteroidales; family Dysgonomonadaceae; genus Petrimonas; species Petrimonas mucosa. The sequence continues at coordinate 1,014,501 of NZ_LT608328.1, read as the reverse complement.
CTCCTGTGGCACGCCATACAAAAGCTGAAGGGTGCAGGTGTTGACGAGATCATCATTAACGTACACCATTTTGCCGACCAGATCAGGCAATATATTGAGGAAAACAGCCGTTTCGACATCCGTATCGAATTTTCAGACGAGAGCCAGGCACTTCTCGACACCGGGGGTGGCATAAAAAGAGCCTCCTGGTTTTTCGACGACGGCAAGCCGTTTCTCATTCACAATGTGGACATCCTCTCGGATGTAGACTTGTTGCAGTTCTACCGCTTTCATGCCGACAGCCACTCCCTGGCCACACTGCTGGTAAGTGAACGGAAGACGTCGCGCTATCTCCTTTTCGACCGGGAGAACAGACTGACCGGCTGGCTGAATGAGGCGACAGGAGAGATTAAATCACCGTTCCCTGAACTGCAGAGAGATGCCTGTAAAAAGCTGGCATTCTCCGGTATCCATATCCTTCACCCTTCAATCCTCAAATACATGGAGGAGTTTCCCGAGAGGTTCTCCATTATCGATTTCTATCTGACAATCTGCAAATATTGCCCGATAGCCGGTTATGCTCCGGCGGGCGTCAAGAGTATCGATGTGGGGAAGATTGATTCATTAAAACAACTCACCTTTATTAAATAACTACATAAAAAACATATATTTTGATTCAATATTATGTTTTGCAACATATTTATTAAATTATTTTATTAATAAATTTGTTTTTCAAGTTTCTTTTTATTTTCTTTGCGCCATATATTAATTAATTGTTCTTTATTTATATCCAAAAGGATAAAACAGGATGCAGAGAGAAGAGATGGAAAAAAGAGTCACCCAACCCCCGCACATCATAGATGCCAGTAAGGCAATAGAGCAATACAGGAGCGAACTGCTGGAAAACGTGCTCCCTTTTTGGCTTGAAAAATCACAAGATCATCAGTTCGGTGGTTACTTCACTTGCCTGGATCGGGCAGGAAATATCTTCGACACAGACAAATTTGTATGGTTACAGGGTCGCCAGGTCTGGATGTTCTCCATGTTATATAACAATGTGGAGAAACGGGAGGAATGGCTCAATTGCGCCCTGCAGGGAGGAGAATTTCTCAAAAAACATGGTCACGACGGCAACCTGAACTGGTACTTCTCGCTTACACGTGAAGGAAAACCATTAACCGTACCCTACAATATCTTCTCCTATACGTTTGCCACAATGGCGTTCGGCCAGCTGAGCAGAGCAACCGGCCAGGCAGAATATGCGGAAATTGCAAAAAAAACCTTCGAAATAATACTTTCCAAACGGTACAATCCCAAAGGCGAGTGGAACAAGGCCATTACCGGAACACGCAGCCTGAAGTCGTTCTCCCTGCCCATGATTCTCTGCAACCTCTCACTCGAGATAGAGCACCTGCTCGAACCCGACTTCCTAAACAGAACGATCAACGAGTGCATCCATGAGGTCATGGAGATCTTTTTACGTCCCGAACTGGGTGGAATCATCGTGGAGAATGTCAATGAGGACGGTTCGCTCTCCGACACCTTCGACGGAAGATTGATCAATCCGGGACATGCCATCGAAGCGATGTGGTTCATCATGGATCTGGGCCAGCGACTCAACCGTCCACAACTCATCCAGAAGGCGGTAGAGACAACAGTTAAAATGGTTGAGTACGGTTGGGACAAGCAGTATGGCGGAATCTTCTATTTTATGGACCGAAAGGGATCTCCTCCCCAACAACTGGAGTGGGATCAAAAACTCTGGTGGGTCCATATCGAAACGCTCATTTCGCTTATCAAAGGCTACCAGCTCACCGGATCGAAAGAGTGTCTCGAGTGGTTCAACACTCTGCACGATTACACCTGGAATCACTTCAAAGATCCTGAATACCCGGAATGGTGGGGATATCTCAACCGCAAGGGTGAGGTGCTGCTCGACCTGAAAGGGGGAAAATGGAAAGGGTGCTTTCACGTTCCCCGCGGTCTGTACCAGGTATGGAAAACGATGGAGAAGATTAAAGAAACCGCAACAACTAAATAACAATAGTTCGTTAAAAATATAGTTTGGAGTCAAGCAGCACTTGCTGCAAACTCAATGAGTTCCTTGACAAGTTTATCATTTAATCTTCTGTTCGGTTTAATGCCGGACACGCAAATAAATCGTTCAAGCAAGTAGGCATTGTGTATCATCGTTTTACATGATGCCATCGAAAAAGGAATACCTCTTTCCCTTGCCAGCACCTTTGCCAGGTTGACCGAGGTAAGAGATACATTAAAGTTGAACGATAGCTTTGCTACGTCCCTTGCCTGCGATTGCATCAGTCCTGTGAAGCCTTTGGCATCCCTGAAGCAAAACTCGATCTGAAAACGGGTGCGGTAAAATTCTATAACATCTTTTCCACTCATCTCAGGATTGGTAGAGAAGAACAGTTTTGGTTTTTTCCCATCCTTGGAATACCAGATGACAAGCCTGACCATCTGTTTAAATGATTTGGAATAGGCTATCAAGGTGTAGAGATCACCGTTATCAATATTGATCTTTTGCACTCTGGTTGTATCCAGGTTGGCCATGTCAATCTTTCCGTCGTAGAGTTTAGGCCTGCCTTTCTTGCCTGTCGGTTTCTGCAGTGTTGGATAATAAAGTGCGGCGTCATCCCTGAAGCGGCTGACCAGATCAAACTTCATCTCTTGCAGACCCGTAACGAAGTTGTTCTTTGCGAAGTAGGCATCGGCAACCACGTGACGGCTTGCCCGATGGAGTTTCTCCCGCATCGATTTAATGACCAGCAGGTACCAGTCAATCAGGTTGGCATCACGACTCTCCAGGGTTTGACGGTCCGGAGTCTGAACGGCCTGTAGACTGATGCAATCCTTGTTGTCGACGTCTATAAGGCCCACTCCCAGGATTTCCAATCCTCTTTTCGCCTGACCGGCTGCACCCGACCAGAAGTAACCAATCCAAGGGGTATTCTTTCCTGATTTGGATATATAACTGGGATCAATGGCAATTGCCTTGCGATCTCCGGTTAATACCCTATCAGACAAAGACAAGTTAAACTCCAGCCAATCAAAATCCTTCGAGAAGTTCTGGCGAAATCGCTGTTCACACGACTTGCCATATCTCCCCAATTGTAGGAAATTAATCCTGCCGGGAATGACCAGATACAAAATAAGCGTCTCCATAAGGAATGATTTGAAACTTTTGTTTAACTTCGTAGTTAGTTCACCAAGAACATCACTACAGATACCTTTATATTGGTTAAGTATGCTGGTTCTATCCATCTTTATTAGGTTTTGATCAGCTATAAAGATACTGATAATCAGCTACTTAACCATCTTTTTTATGTTAAACTATGTTATGTAAATCATTGAATTTTAATTGGTTAATTGAATATTTACCGAAGTATTGAAATAAACAATAGACCCTTTATTAATGATGAGAAAAGAAAACAGCATAAGAGTATCCGTCATCCTGATTGCGACATCACTGATGTGCAGCATAGCAGGATGCAATCGCACTCCTGCCCCCACTACTGAAATTGCAGGTGCGAAAACGACAGAAAATAGCGAATATACCGGACGGGGCAACCAAAATGAGCTGCTGCTCGCCCTGATGATCGACCTGAACGAGAACGACACCATCTCCCTGAAGGATATCACGCTGATCAAAGATGCAGCCACACAGCGTTCCGACGTGAAAGCAATCAAGGTCTATTACACCGGTCAGCTCGACACGCTCGACACAAGGACCCTTCACGACGCTCTCCTGCTTGGAAAAGGATCCTTATCGAAAAAGAAAACGAAAATAGCTCTCTCCGGCGATCTGAAGCCGGGCAGAAATTATCTTTGGGTGACTGCCGACATTGCCGATGATGCAACCGAAGGAAATAGGGTTGCCGTTTCACTTACCTCCGTCGGGTACAACAAGAACAAAAGGTTCGAATATGAACCGGAACCGGCAAAGGGCAGGGAGATCCTGCTGGCCCGCAGGCTGTTATTTGCTCCCGGCGACTACAATTCCAACTTTTACCGGATCCCGGCCATCATTACTGCCGAAGATGGTTCTCTCGTCACGGCAACCGACAAGCGCAAGGAGAATCTGTGGGATCTGCCGCAGGATATCGACGTGGTTATCCGCCGCAGCACCGATAACGGTAAAACGTGGAGCGAACCGGTCACCATTGCCGAGGGCAAAGGATACGGCAAGGGATACGGTGATGCCGCTCTTGTCAGACTCGACAACGGCAAGCTTCTCTGCCTCTTTGGGGGAATGAACGGATTGTGGCAATCGCGACCCGACTCACTGCTCCGTACCTATGTGTGCGAAAGTGTCGATAACGGCATCAACTGGACTTCACCCCGCGATATTACCGACCAGCTATACGGTGCCGGATGCTCCGATCCCATACGCAAAAAATGGATGGCCTCATTCTGTGCATCGGGACATGCCATCCAAACCTCATCTGGCAGGGTGATGGTGGTAGCTGCCGTGCGTGAGGGCGACGATTACTCGCTCAACAACTACCTTTTCTATTCCGACGACGAGGGCGTCACGTGGCACGTCTCGCAAAGAGCAATGGAAGGTGGCGACGAAGCAAAAGTAGTTGAACTGGCAGACGGGACCATTCTGATGAGCATCAGAAACAAGCACAAGGGGAGCCGGTATTACACCCGGTCTACCGACAATGGTATCACCTGGGCCCCTGTACAGCAATGGGACGATCTGAAAGAACCCGGCTGCAACGGAGATATGATCCGCTATTCGATGGAAAAGAACGGTACCGGGAAAAACATATTGTTACACTCTATCCCGTTTGATGAAAAACTGCGCCGCAATGTTTCGGTCTTCGTAAGCTACGATGAAGGCGAAACATGGCCCGATGGCAAAACAATCTGCTCAGGCGCTTCTGCCTACTCCGCCCTTACCGTATTGCAAGATGGAACGATAGGCGCATATATTGAAGAGGGAGAACCTGGAATGAATCTGGTATTCCTTAATTTCTCACTCGAATGGCTTACCCGGAAACACAAATAATTTTTCACTATCAACCGACTAAAATCAAAATCAATCGGTTCTTATTTTTAAACACTTGACAAGTAGATCATTACAACTCTTGTCTTTCATTTCCAAAAAGTGTCCCCCCCTCAAAACAGTGATAATTGGGCGGCCGTGGGACTTTTATTGCGACTTTTCAGTCGTCTGGGATAAGTGCGCCTGCCTTCGGTCACCACCCACGTCAAATCCAGATGGCTTATCAAATGCATCCTCAACAACGCGGCTATGGTTGAAAACGCCTTTTCGCTTTCCGACTTGGTCTGAATCACCTGTAAAAGCAAATACGCGATCAGGGTACACCATACTTGGGTCTTTATCCCGTTTTCAGTGTCGGAATAAAAATAGGTGAGTTGGAAGTTTTGCTTCAATTTTTTGAATCCCGTTTCGATAGACCACCTATTTTTATAAATCAAGGCAACTTCCTCGTCTGTTATTTCCCAATTATTGGTGATGAACTTGTATTTACGCCCCTGTTCATCCCTGTACCAAACTAAACGAAGGCATAATGTCCTCGTCTGTCTGACTTTCTTCCTTTTTTTCTTGCCTTCGGTCCCCGTCTCGACCTTCTCGATATATTGAACGTGGATATGTTTCACCTTGTAAACGGCATGTTCCCCTTTTTCCAGCTTCTTCTCGTGAAGGACTTCCTGAACCTCGTACCTTGCATTGTCTTTCAGCCGACAAACGAAATTCACGCCTTGTCGCGTCCATTTGGCGAACTGCAGGTAGTAATTGTATGCCTTGTCGAAGACCACCATGCTGCCTTCACTTAAATTCAGGTATTGCAAGAAGTTCTTGTCGTGCATTTTCGCCTCGCTTATCTTCACGAATCGCGGCGTGTCAGCATGGACGTCGGTCAGCATGTGGACTTTCAGGCCGCCTTTCTTTTTCCCGTCGCCTTTAGGGTTCCGGCCCACGCCTTTCATCACGTCGGAAAACAGCGTCACCGTACTCGAATCAAAGGCATAGAACTCCTCGAAACTGACACCCTGCTTCCGGCACTTTTTTTGCAGCTGACCGACAAAAGCGGGGAAAAATGGGCTATCAGTGCAAAGTAGAACAGACGGAACAGTTCCTCGTCCCTGTCACGCAATGCATCTCCGGCAGTACTTTTTGCAGGCGAACTCTCCATGCCCAGGTAATTCAACTTACCACCCAAGGCACGCATGCCGTCACAGACTTCACCCATCGAATCGCAACGGGAAAAAATGCCAAAGAGCATCACGATCAATTGATCCCAAGAAAAAAACGCCTTGTAATATTTATCACTGCCGAGCCTTATTACCAGCTCATCAAACTTTTCCCTCGGGAGAATATTCACTATTTGTCTTAAGATCGGCTGACCGACAAATTTATTTTCGCTAACTTTGCCCATGGTTGGAAATTTAGTTTTTGACAATCCAAATTTACAACTTAGGGACGAGACTTCGGTTAAGTCCCTATTTTATCTTCATTTTTTAATCGGTCAGTACTGATATATTTTGTTTTATGTTTCAATCCTTATTGTAGTGGATGTACCGCTGGAAGTTGGATTAAGTATCCACCAATTTGACCATTTGTTTAGTTTCAATCCTTATTGTAGTGGATGTACCGCTGGAAGTCGTGCACTGAAAGATATCCACCAGTAAAATCTATGTTTCAATCCTTATTGTAGTGGATGTACCGCTGGAAGATTTGATTACGTTGTTATCGGAAATAATTACGCAGTTTCAATCCTTATTGTAGTGGATGTACCGCTGGAAGCATATTGCCCCATATACTTATTCAGCAGTGGGGTGGTTTCAATCCTTATTGTAGTGGATGTACCGCTGGAAGAGTAATTGAGAAGGGACTTCAGAAAACTATAAGTAGTTTCAATCCTTATTGTAGTGGATGTACCGCTGGAAGTGCGTTGGTAGTCCAGTCAGAAGCGGGGTAATTTGCGTTTCAATCCTTATTGTAGTGGATGTACCGCTGGAAGTCACCGGACTGGACAACCCGAACTCCCCCGCGCAGTGTTTCAATCCTTATTGTAGTGGATGTACCGCTGGAAGCGTTTCTGTTTCACCTGTTGTGGCTCACCTTATCAAGTTTCAATCCTTATTGTAGTGGATGTACCGCTGGAAGCCGTTCGTATTCTTCCCTGATTCTGCTGATGTAGGAAGTTTCAATCCTTATTGTAGTGGATGTACCGCTGGAAGTGTTTCTCGTTAAGATATTCCCAAGTGCAGTTGATGTTTCAATCCTTATTGTAGTGGATGTACCGCTGGAAGGAGTTAACCGAGATGCAAAAATTATCCTTATTGGAGTTTCAATCCTTATTGTAGTGGATGTACCGCTGGAAGTATGTAAATAGTTTTTTTCGTCGGCGCGGTCGCTTGTTTCAATCCTTATTGTAGTGGATGTACCGCTGGAAGATAGTCTCGAACCCGCTGTCCTCCTTAAGCTGTGCGGTTTCAATCCTTATTGTAGTGGATGTACCGCTGGAAGTAAAACATACAGTTATGAGAACAATAGAATTCAGGATGTTTCAATCCTTATTGTAGTGGATGTACCGCTGGAAGACAACAAAAACTAACAGATATGCAAGTTGCGGCTAAGTTTCAATCCTTATTGTAGTGGATGTACCGCTGGAAGTACGGTTTTATTCCTTATTACGATACGTTAAAAATTGTTTCAATCCTTATTGTAGTGGATGTACCGCTGGAAGTAATTTCGTCGTCTGTCAAGCCCTCGGGATCGGCGTGTTTCAATCCTTATTGTAGTGGATGTACCGCTGGAAGAAATGAACAGTCTCGCGAAAACATTGATGGTGTAAGTTTCAATCCTTATTGTAGTGGATGTACCGCTGGAAGTATAGGCTTTTTTTTGTGCCAGTTCAATAGCCTTTAGTTTCAATCCTTATTGTAGTGGATGTACCGCTGGAAGTCTCATCCTGCGCACTTATAGAATTTATACAGGGTGTTTCAATCCTTATTGTAGTGGATGTACCGCTGGAAGTTATACCCCAACCGTTCGGCTCTCCAGAAGGCCTTTTGTTTCAATCCTTATTGTAGTGGATGTACCGCTGGAAGAAGAAAAGCATACAGACTTAAGTCCCCATTTTTGTTGGTTTCAATCCTTATTGTAGTGGATGTACCGCTGGAAGCTATGTAAATGGTTTTTTTGGGTGCTGCGGTCGCTTGTTTCAATCCTTATTGTAGTGGATGTACCGCTGGAAGAACGTATCTGGGTTGTCAAACTTGTTACCATAGATGGGTTTCAATCCTTATTGTAGTGGATGTACCGCTGGAAGCGTTAAAAATATACCCCAAATAATGCACAGGGCAAAGTTTCAATCCTTATTGTAGTGGATGTACCGCTGGAAGTGTGATTGTTTCACCGTAAAAATCACCCGTAAAAATGTTTCAATCCTTATTGTAGTGGATGTACCGCTGGAAGCAGTAAATACTTTTTCCATTTCAAAACCATTACTTAGTTTCAATCCTTATTGTAGTGGATGTACCGCTGGAAGGGGCTTGCTTTTGTTTGTTTTTTAGCTCGTTTTCAAGTTTCAATCCTTATTGTAGTGGATGTACCGCTGGAAGTTCATCAAATGTCACATCTGGACATCCAAACTCAATGTTTCAATCCTTATTGTAGTGGATGTACCGCTGGAAGTGAATGCAGGTGTAAATTTTGCGGTAAATTGCTTTTGTTTCAATCCTTATTGTAGTGGATGTACCGCTGGAAGTTTTCGGAAAGAAAGGAGGAGGTAAGCGACCGACAGTTTCAATCCTTATTGTAGTGGATGTACCGCTGGAAGCGCCTGGGCGGAGGTGGCGGAATAATACCGCCCAGGTGGTTTCAATCCTTATTGTAGTGGATGTACCGCTGGAAGCACGTCAAAACACTATAAGTAGCTGATGCAAAGGCTGTTTCAATCCTTATTGTAGTGGATGTACCGCTGGAAGTTTTTTGGCGCGCGTTTTGAGAAAAACTTTAATAAGGTTTCAATCCTTATTGTAGTGGATGTACCGCTGGAAGTGTTTTCTGTATATTGCACAAATGACTGAAATACAGTTTCAATCCTTATTGTAGTGGATGTACCGCTGGAAGTCTTTCGCCTTTGTGAATTTTACCAGACATTTCACCAGTTTCAATCCTTATTGTAGTGGATGTACCGCTGGAAGTATAATTGCTCCTCCCCTTTTATCTTCTGGATGATCGTTTCAATCCTTATTGTAGTGGATGTACCGCTGGAAGTCCTTGCTTCCATGTAGGCAACGTGTTCCTCTCGTTGTTTCAATCCTTATTGTAGTGGATGTACCGCTGGAAGTTACCCTCCCCAAAACCGCCCGGACAAGTCGAACAATGTTTCAATCCTTATTGTAGTGGATGTACCGCTGGAAGCATGTTGGAGATGAAAGCTCTCCACTTGGTAAATAGTTTCAATCCTTATTGTAGTGGATGTACCGCTGGAAGGCTCTGTTTTACTCATAGTGTCCTGATTTTGATTAGTTTCAATCCTTATTGTAGTGGATGTACCGCTGGAAGTTATTAGAAATTATCTTTTTTGGAGCAAAAGACTAGTTTCAATCCTTATTGTAGTGGATGTACCGCTGGAAGTGCCGAACAGGATAACCGAAAGGCAGGGGGCAAGGCGTTTCAATCCTTATTGTAGTGGATGTACCGCTGGAAGCAGGGACAAGACGAACAAGGCATGGGGCGGTCTGTGGTTTCAATCCTTATTGTAGTGGATGTACCGCTGGAAGTTCTCTTCCGAACACCTACATGCCACCCACCCCATTGTTTCAATCCTTATTGTAGTGGATGTACCGCTGGAAGAAGATTTCAGTAATGCGGTGAATATAAGGCTTCACTTGTTTCAATCCTTATTGTAGTGGATGTACCGCTGGAAGTTCACAATAGAGCCGTCAGGCACCGAACTCGTCTTGTTTCAATCCTTATTGTAGTGGATGTACCGCTGGAAGCCATCATAAGGTCGGGGAGTTGACGGAGGGGGATTGTTTCAATCCTTATTGTAGTGGATGTACCGCTGGAAGTGTTTTAGGGTTAGATTCATAACCGTGGTTAGCTTTGTTTCAATCCTTATTGTAGTGGATGTACCGCTGGAAGTGTTTTCTGTAAACTCCTTTATAGGTGCAGGTGTCATGTTTCAATCCTTATTGTAGTGGATGTACCGCTGGAAGCCTGATTCGCACCTTGTCGCTGTTCGAGAGGCTCGAGTTTCAATCCTTATTGTAGTGGATGTACCGCTGGAAGAAGAAGTGCGGTAAGGGATCGGTGGAAATAACGGGTTTCAATCCTTATTGTAGTGGATGTACCGCTGGAAGTAAACTAGCATCAGCGCAATATATAGACAGTGCTGTGTTTCAATCCTTATTGTAGTGGATGTACCGCTGGAAGCACATAACGGCGAAGTATAACCGTCAGGTTGGGATGTTTCAATCCTTATTGTAGTGGATGTACCGCTGGAAGAATATAAATTTGAAGTGTCGTCGATTGGGTAATTAGTTTCAATCCTTATTGTAGTGGATGTACCGCTGGAAGCTTTTACATTTACATCAGCCATTTTTTACAAAGTTGTTTCAATCCTTATTGTAGTGGATGTACCGCTGGAAGGCCCCGTAGATGAGTGCATATGGAATCTCGGTTGCCAGTTTCAATCCTTATTGTAGTGGATGTACCGCTGGAAGACAACATCCCTGAACATCTTCGTCTTGTATGTTGAGTTTCAATCCTTATTGTAGTGGATGTACCGCTGGAAGATGATTTTATCACTATTCCAGAGCCTCAGATTGATTGTTTCAATCCTTATTGTAGTGGATGTACCGCTGGAAGTTGAGCTGGAGCAAATAGCAGAGGACAGAGATATTTGTTTCAATCCTTATTGTAGTGGATGTACCGCTGGAAGTAGACCAAATGGAACCAACAGATATTTTAGGAAATAGTTTCAATCCTTATTGTAGTGGATGTACCGCTGGAAGTTATCAGGATATGAACGCCCGCCCCCAAATTCATGAGTTTCAATCCTTATTGTAGTGGATGTACCGCTGGAAGATCACAGATGCAACCTCATTCAGTTTTATCAAAAAGTTTCAATCCTTATTGTAGTGGATGTACCGCTGGAAGTTGCACCGATGGCATCCTCGAAATCGGCAGCCATCAGTTTCAATCCTTATTGTAGTGGATGTACCGCTGGAAGGTTTAAACTTTTCCTCCATAACTAAAAAGTTGTTAGTTTCAATCCTTATTGTAGTGGATGTACCGCTGGAAGTCTTTCCGAAACATGGCAATATAAAATAGACGAAATGTTTCAATCCTTATTGTAGTGGATGTACCGCTGGAAGCTGCAACCCTGTTGAGCATATCATATACTTTTTTGCTGTTTCAATCCTTATTGTAGTGGATGTACCGCTGGAAGTTCAGCCGAGTCGCTTGTATTGTCTGAGCTCTGCTCGTTTCAATCCTTATTGTAGTGGATGTACCGCTGGAAGGCATGCGGCTTTTGATGCATCAATATCTGCATGTAGTTTCAATCCTTATTGTAGTGGATGTACCGCTGGAAGTTGTCACCCTCAATAGTTTCAGAATTGAGCCAGTTATGTTTCAATCCTTATTGTAGTGGATGTACCGCTGGAAGCTCCATGTCGAGCGTGTTGAGGCTGATCGAGAAAGGTTTCAATCCTTATTGTAGTGGATGTACCGCTGGAAGCGTGCATACTCTCGTTTTCATAATATGATTCCGATGTTTCAATCCTTATTGTAGTGGATGTACCGCTGGAAGAATGTAATTGTGGCGAACAAAGAATCATCTGATAAGTTTCAATCCTTATTGTAGTGGATGTACCGCTGGAAGGCTCCGCGTTGATGCAGAAATCCAGCCATATCTGAGTTTCAATCCTTATTGTAGTGGATGTACCGCTGGAAGTCATACAAAGCATTCTGCGAATCAACAGCATTAGGGTTTCAATCCTTATTGTAGTGGATGTACCGCTGGAAGCAGTTATTTTTATCCCGTCTTTCTTGTAAATATTCGGTTTCAATCCTTATTGTAGTGGATGTACCGCTGGAAGGCGAAGCGAACAGTTTTATTGCACTTGTTCGAGAGCGTTTCAATCCTTATTGTAGTGGATGTACCGCTGGAAGATGATTGGACGGAGGAGCAGAGGAAAGAGTTCACGAGTTTCAATCCTTATTGTAGTGGATGTACCGCTGGAAGTTAAATGGCTTGAGCTATACAACGATGATTTACCAGGTTTCAATCCTTATTGTAGTGGATGTACCGCTGGAAGTGATTATTGGAAGAAGATAATGTGCGAAACTTTTGAGTTTCAATCCTTATTGTAGTGGATGTACCGCTGGAAGGCCACTATCACCGTATCCAAGTGCCGAAACACCTTTGTTTCAATCCTTATTGTAGTGGATGTACCGCTGGAAGATTTTGTGCGGTGCGCTATATGTTTATCAACTAATGTTTCAATCCTTATTGTAGTGGATGTACCGCTGGAAGTCGGCTCAGGCACTACAATGGTAGCTTCGCATCAATGTTTCAATCCTTATTGTAGTGGATGTACCGCTGGAAGTAAACAGGAAATTCGAGACCACCATCCGCAACCGCGGTTTCAATCCTTATTGTAGTGGATGTACCGCTGGAAGAGCTATACGGCGACACATACCGGGCCGCCGTTGAGAGTTTCAATCCTTATTGTAGTGGATGTACCGCTGGAAGAGTTACGGAAGGCCAGGAGAAGGAGAAATCGTCTTTGGTTTCAATCCTTATTGTAGTGGATGTACCGCTGGAAGGAGCTCGACGCCGAACAGCTGAACGATACGGATTACAGTTTCAATCCTTATTGTAGTGGATGTACCGCTGGAAGTACAGTTAATATTTCCGCATCAATTACTTGACTTGTGTTTCAATCCTTATTGTAGTGGATGTACCGCTGGAAGCTGATTGATGCACCCGAAACGGTCGAATTCGTTGTGTTTCAATCCTTATTGTAGTGGATGTACCGCTGGAAGCCAGCGGAGGAAAGGCGTCAACGGTTTTCTTGTTGTGTTTCAATCCTTATTGTAGTGGATGTACCGCTGGAAGTGTACTGCTCCCGCCTGATATCGTGGTTCCCTTTTTGTTTCAATCCTTATTGTAGTGGATGTACCGCTGGAAGTCATCCTGAAAAACTCCAACTGATCTTCGGTCAGGAGTTTCAATCCTTATTGTAGTGGATGTACCGCTGGAAGAAATTAGTATTTTCGTTTAATCTATTAGTATTTAAGTTTCAATCCTTATTGTAGTGGATGTACCGCTGGAAGATTTCCATCACTAAATCAACTGGGCGGTGGTATATGTTTCAATCCTTATTGTAGTGGATGTACCGCTGGAAGAACAAAAGCTCACAGATATGCAAGTCGAAGCTAAGTTTCAATCCTTATTGTAGTGGATGTACCGCTGGAAGCCATTTGTCGCCTTTGAGCTCCATATCCGGTTGCTTGTTTCAATCCTTATTGTAGTGGATGTACCGCTGGAAGTTGCCATGTCCATTTGCTTGCTTGTTCTTTATTTGCGTTTCAATCCTTATTGTAGTGGATGTACCGCTGGAAGATCTTCCATTTGGAAGAGTTTCACTATAGTAATGATGTTTCAATCCTTATTGTAGTGGATGTACCGCTGGAAGAGGACTACGGTTTCTCGGTCGATCCGACTACGTTAGGTTTCAATCCTTATTGTAGTGGATGTACCGCTGGAAGACTTAACAAAAAAACAAAACATGGAACACGAATCTTGTTTCAATCCTTATTGTAGTGGATGTACCGCTGGAAGAGCCACATCCACGCCGAACGTGCGAACGAGGAACAGTTTCAATCCTTATTGTAGTGGATGTACCGCTGGAAGCGTCACGATTATAGGATTGCTTGCCGTAGGATTTAAGTTTCAATCCTTATTGTAGTGGATGTACCGCTGGAAGAAATAGTGTCAGAGTGTGAAAGTGAAGATTTAGATGGTTTCAATCCTTATTGTAGTGGATGTACCGCTGGAAGTCGTAAGGGCTGCATAGTTTATGAATATAAGTTAAAGTTTCAATCCTTATTGTAGTGGATGTACCGCTGGAAGTTTTTTGTTTCCATAATACTCCTCATGTTTATTGTTGTTTCAATCCTTATTGTAGTGGATGTACCGCTGGAAGTCCTGTCAGTGCGATCCTCTGCCTCGCCTTGATTGAGGTTTCAATCCTTATTGTAGTGGATGTACCGCTGGAAGTACGCAATATCCTGAATCCATTTAGGATATCCTGCGTTTCAATCCTTATTGTAGTGGATGTACCGCTGGAAGTTGTAAGATTAGTTTTAGAACAAAAAGATAAGCAGAGTTTCAATCCTTATTGTAGTGGATGTACCGCTGGAAGTCGTGTGTTTTTATATAGTTTTGATATTCAGTAAAATATGCTCCTTTCTTGGATTGTCATTTTCAAATTTCAATATGTCAATGAACGCAAGAAATATGGGTTTTTCGAGAATTTCCGAAGATGTAATTATTTTACTTTTAGTTAAGTACATCATGTTTTTTGATACATTAAAATAAACTTGTACCCGGAACACTATTTAATGCATATGTTTCTATACGTACACCCAATACACCGTTTTTTATACTTCGTTGCCTTCGGGTAGAAATTATTGAAAATAATCTCGTTCACTTTTTCACAAGTATTTCGTACCTCTTGTTTTGCACCTTCGCCTATAGCTACCTCGACGAGTTTGTTGGTAGAGCGTGTATAAACCAAAAAGCCTTTATCGACACGTCGTTGAAAATTGTCTTCGATCAATACCGCATAGCATTCTAATTGGGTCCGGTATGTATTGTAAATCCGTTCTTCAAATTTAGCAAATTTATAGTCAAGAGGAGCCATTGTCCCATCATTTAACACTAAAACTTCATCAATAACGCCCCTGAGCAACTCATTCGTTAAATACTGGTCTATGTGTTTATCTATCGCCCCAACTCTTTTACGTAAATAATCCTTGTTTCGCTCCAATTTCATGTCGTGCAGATTCCGTCCCTTCTCCACTTTGTAATGCCGGTCTTCAAATTGTGGGATACGAAGCACGTGTTCGTAATAGATGAACCGGGGACAGTAGAGGTATTCTATAATATGTGATGGTGTTATTGACATCAGAAAAACAAGGCTTTTACGTCGTCAGTTACTAATTTTTTATCAAAAGCCTGGCCGAGCAAAACAGTTTGACGAAGCTCGTTCTTACTCATCGGGAAGATATAAATAGAGTCGGTCTCCTCATTTATTAGCTCACTCACGGACAATTCGAGGGTGTCTTTTTCGTTCTCGTCCAGGCTTCCTAAAAATACCGATTTTTGTACCCGGTACAGCCCCGCCCTCTTGCATATTTTGGATATCTTAGTGCGCGGCTTGTCCTTTTTGATATCGTATATAACCCAGCAAATCATGATTTTATTAATTGGTTCGCAAACTGGTGAGCGTCCATCTGCATGGCATTAGCCCTTGTTTGATTCCTACCATTGTAACGAATCTTGCCCTCCTCCAAAAAGCGCAACAAGGCTTGCATCAATAAATTTTTGCCCTCCGCGTTCAAACTATAACCATTCGTTATTTTATTCGTGTGGGCGTCATTGATTTTTTTCGCTGAAAAGAGTTTAAAAACAACTTCTTCTGCATAAACCCTGTAAGGCTCGATGAAATCGAATACCATGCTTTTCATGTTGTAATCATCTCTATGCATGAACCCGACGTATGGGTCAAGTCCGGCAATTACTAGCACTTTCTCTACACGGCTGTATAAAACTCCATAAGCGTAATTGAGAAAAGCGTTGAAAGGATCCTTTGCCGGGCGAAAATTGCGCCCTTCAAATCGATATCGCTCGGTTAATAGGGAACTTAAAACCTTGAAATATACACGACCGGATGTTCCCTCTAATCCTCGGAGGCTTGCATCTATGTTGTCAATTTTGGAGCCATTTAGCTCATTGATTTTTATTTTGATGCCATTAATAAGGTCGATTTTTTCCTGTATCTGTTCTGCAGAGGCAGGCCTATGGCTTTTTAGTCGCTTCAAGAACTCAATCTGGTTTTCTAATTTTTTAGCCAACCAGCTTTTTATCCAGTAAACGCCCGTTTCGTTCAAACTGGACTCTAACTGTTGTTTCCTGATTTTAGACGTGCTCCCCGGCTTGCTATGCCAAAAGCGACCGATAGGCATTCCATCGTATTCGAAAACGATGATGTCGATATTGTTTTTCATGGCCAGTATTATAGCATCGGTACTGAGAGCCGCCCCTTTGCTCATCAGTATTGATGTTACCTTTTGGCTCGCGAAGTGATGTTTTTGTTTTTCACCATCCTTCGTTAGTGACACTTCAAATAGTTCATCTTTCACATGAACATACGTGCCATACGTGTTAATGATTAATTGCATGTCATAGAATTTATTTTACCAGACTAACGGCTCCAAATCCACGGCTCACTGCCTTCCCTATCCCTACATGTTCAGGTAGGTAAGCATTCGTGGTAAACGTTCCTGAAAATACCAACATCTGTTGATCTTTAAATGTTGTTTGTTTCTCCTCCAACCGTGCGGTGCTCATTATACGCTCATCTACCCGGAAAGAAACACCTTTGTAGAAACTTAGTATATTGTTTTGTACCTGACGATTCAGGAACTCCTTTTTTTGCTCCTCGTCAAGATGCACGTATTTCCTGAAATTATCTTGATTTAACGCCATCCAGAGGGTTTCAAACGAGTAGTCATATAACTGCTGATTGACTGCGAGCTCGCACCGTGTCTGGTGAATATTTTTCGCGGAAACGGGATAGTATTCTCCCTCGATATCCAGCTCACGAATTTTCAAGAATAGCGAAATCAACAGATCGGCACCCTCCTCGAGGCCTACGAGCATGGGCACGTTTTTGATTACCTTGTATTGAACCAACGGGTAAGCAAAACGTGTAGTCCCATCTTGGTAATGATTATGTAGTAGCGGAGAGTGTTCTTTAAACAAGTTGCCAAAGTACCCTCGCAGCTTCTGTGCATCCCGTGTCTTTAATCGGATATCGGGAAAATGGATAATTGTTTGAGTGATTTGCATGACTCTATTAAAATAAAATGGCTGTTTTATCTGTATTATACCCGGTGTTTACCCTTGTATCTTTTGATGAATAGGAGTAAAATGTGGAGGGTTGTTCTAACTTGGATAAATAGAACCCGTGTATTTGTTCGGAATCGAAATTAATTTTCGATTCGCCGTATGGAATAGGCACGTTGATTACGTAATCATAAAATAGGGACTTGAACGAAGCGAACTTGGCTTTTCGTTCCCACGGTTTCATGTCCTCCTCGTAAAGAGCCACGTAACTTTCCCAAATATCTTTTGCTTCTTCATTTAATTGAATAAAGACCGATTCGGTTTCTCGTTCTTCAATGAGTTTCAGGTCTATTTCCATAAATCGTAGGGTTCCTATGGCGTCAAGTAAATCCGAAGAAGTTTCGTCCGATTGTTTTCGTACCTCCTTGTAATATCGGTCAATAATTTCCAGGTACTCTCTTTCCTCTACCACGTCAATTCCTGTTAACGTGTTCCTTGTTTTTAACATTAAGTCGGAGCCATAGATTCGAGTTGTTGCTCTTCCGTGCTCGTCGTTAATATCGTAGAGAAAAATGTCGGCGACGTGCTCTTTTTCGCTGTACCGGTTGGCGCGTCCCGCGGATTGGATAATAGAATCAATTGGTGAAAGCTGTCTGAAAATAGTATCCACTGAAATGTCTACTCCGGCCTCTATTAATTGAGTAGAAACGATTATCTTGCGTTTATTGCTTTTCGCTTTGATTTTTCGAATAATCTCTTTTCGTTCGTACGGTGTAACGAGCGTTGATAGGAAGTAGTATTCGGTATTGTCCGTGTCTTCCTCTCCCTGTACAATTAATTCTTCAAAGCAGTGCTTGGCGGCTTTTTTGGTATTCAAGATTACCAATACATCTTTTTTTGATTCGTCACGGGTATAATCCGAGATTATATTAATAAACGTCTCGAAAGCAATCTTCTCGTTGTGATAATGCAACCGTGTACGATTAAACATTCCAAAGTATTTTCTGTAATCCGGCACCAGTTCCACGATATCCTTCCCTGGGGTAAAGATAAGTGGTTGCGTCGCCGATATTAGGACGAAATAGATATTGAGTGTTTCACCGAGTGATAGAAATACCTTCCTCACTGTTTCCCACAGTTCATAAGGGATGGTTTGTATCTCATCAAGAAGGACAACGGCGTTCCTCAGGTTGACCAGTTTCATCAACTTTGTTTTGTCCATCGAGAGAATCGTTTCCAGGAATTGCACGAACGTGGTCACTATGGTTTCCGATTGCCAGGTTTCAATCAGAAACTGGCTCTGGTTTTCGTTATACACCTTCTCGGAACCGTCCTTGTACTTGGGTTCACTCAAGTGGTGATGCTTTAATAAAACCTCGCTCGAATCGGTAGCCAGTACTTCTCGATACACTTCAAAATTTTGGTCAATTATTGACGTGTAGGGGATTACGATAACTATTTTCGCGTCGCTATTTCCTGCCAGTGACCTCATCCTACCGGCGACGGAAAATGCAGTCAAGGTTTTCCCCAACCCCGTGGGTAACGTGATAGAATAGAGGTGCCGCCCCGGTGTAAAAACCTTTTCCAAATGCTGCAACGTGGTAAAATAAGCTTCATTTTTAAACCGGTTGATTTCGGAACCCGGAATATTAAATCCATTTTCTTCCCTGTACCGGTTCAAACACCCTCCGATATCAGTTGTTTTGCTTGCTGTCTTGACATCTTGCAGGATGACGTCGTTTTTATCGGAGTACATTAACGCGGAATAGATTACCTGAAACAGGTTATATAGTTCCACCCGTGTCTTTTCGTCAAGTTTCGGGTAATTAAATTTGAAATCGAAACGAAAATCCTTCAGCTGTTGCTGAAAAACGGCTGATTTCCAAAACACTAAGAAATCTCCCCATGTAACCTTGATGGGGCCTTGACTAAACAAGCTCGAAAGGATTGATTCAACCGATGCCTCGTGAATGCTTTCAACCTGTACCGAAAGGTATTCAATCTCCTCGTTAGAAAATAGCACCTCTTTCTGAAGGTTCTGGATATTGCCATGATGCCGTTTCACGGCGATTAGTATTAATACGGGAAGTAACTCCGGTAGAATTTCGTCCTTGAACTGTTGCTCGCAATAACGACGTGCGGCAAAGTAGGCAAAAACCGATGACAGCAACGAGTGATTCTTCAAGTTAGTATGTTCACTTTCCGGGTTGCGGATATATTCCTGAAAATAGCTTGTGGCTTTCGCGATATCGTGAGAGATGGCGGATATCCACACCAAGTCAGCGAGTTGCCGGTTCGTTATTTCGTTTTCCTTCACAACGAACCGGTACCCTTTTCCTTCCATGGTTGCTTTAGCTATTGATGCCACTTCCGATAAGTGATTGACTAACAGCTTTTCACCGTGGGACAGTACCTCAATGTTGGACGACAACAACTCTTTGTTCTGCAGCTGCAAGCTTTTCTTGTGCGATATCAATTCTTCCATTTTTGCTCGTCGTTTTTCGTTGTGCGCGGATCGTGTCGGGAGTTATAGGAATAGGATGTTTCCAATTCCCTCAACTGTTAAATATTCTGACACGCGAACATGCAAAGGCTTCCCACTTTTCTCTATAAGTACCTCGGAATACTCCAGTACCTGCCGCTCCCGGTTCATGGCGATAGGCATGTTGTTGGCCGAGTAGAACAATTCCCTTTGAAATTCGACGGGTGGATTACCCACGACCTTTGATAGATTCACTGCCGTGATAATCTCGACCATATTGCCGTTCGACGTGACCATATGCCCCGTTGCTCGTTGAACAAAATCGACTTGCGCGGTAAATTGAGCCAGTCCCAAGTAAGGAGTGAAATGGTGTCTTTTGTTTTCAATCCGTTCCGAAAGTTCCTCGAATTTCGATTGGTCTTCCATTGCCAGGTAGATACGGTAATGGGGGTCTTTTACCAGTTCAAACTCTGTTTGGGTGTGTCCTGCCCGGGTTAAGTCGTAGAACGATGTTTTCGTGTTAATCAAGTTAAACCCGATATTTTCTTTTTTCACGGGACTAATAACCTGTACCGCCACCCCGCACTTCTCTTTCGAGAAAAACTCCTGAACCGGTACGATATCCTCAGCGTAACGACCGTCACGTGTCTCTCTTTCCATTCCCAGGATAGCTCCCAGCATTCCCGCGATAGCCGTACGCGTGGGAACAGAGTAGGTGAGAGGTGAGGTCGTGGTGTTGTACTTTCGGAAGTGCCCGTATTCGCCCGTGATGTCGAAAATAAGCAATTCCTTATAATTCATCCTTGCTGATATTTTTGATTAATTGGCCGTTACTGATCATTGTCATTCTTGAATCCACCTTCAAATGAATATCGGCAATTTTCTCCTTGTTCTCTTTAAGTGCCTCTATCAACTCCGAAACGTCGAGCTTGTAATCATTCGTGCCTCTTATTTGTAATTCATTTTTCTCACCACAATCCAGTTTCAGTCGTTGCCGTAAATTACCAATATAGAACGGCTCATTGTACTCTACCTCCAGTAAAAAGAGGGGGGATTGGCCGAATTTTGAACGGGAAATAAGATTCTTTGTCCCTTCCCAAATACCTTCAATCAATAATGACTTATCTTCCTTTGTCATCCTCGAGTAGCGTGCTGCCTTCTCGTTGATTACTCCGTTAAAGCCTATTACAGCGTATGGGACCTTGTATTCAGTCCGAAAAGTTGCCTGTGCTTTTTTGTCGGATGACGCGAATGCACCGGTACCTTGTTCTTCGATAATTCCAGTTTTGTTTAACGACTTTCCCATCTGGAACTGCACCGGCCCGATGTAAGTGATAGAGTCATTGCCCAACGGAATCACCCCGCCGAACACCCGGATATCAATGCATTTATTCAGGATGATATCTTCCGCTTCTTGAAAATCTTTGGCCCGACGTTTCCCGTCTTTAATATATTGCTTATCTCCTTCCTCGTAGGTTGTTTCTCGTACAAAGATATCCTGCCGGTCGCCCAGCCCGTTGAATTCCTTATATTCGTACCAGTAATCCCGTATAGTCCGTTTCAGTCGAACGTCAGACACGAGGGCGACACTTTCTTCCGTGTCGAATCGTGGACGGTTTTCATTCAGTGGATCCCCATTAGGGTTCGCGTTTTCAATGTCGTAAAGAAACAATAGCTCGCTGCGGCTGTTAATAATTTCACTCATGATTTTGGATTGTTTTAAATGTTATTATTTTGATTCTGTATTATCTTCTTTTTTCTCTTTCTTGAACCTGGAGCCCATTTCGAGGCCGGCAACGAAGTAGAACGAGAGTTCGTTATTGCTCATCGCGGTCATATCCTGTTTTCTAAGGGTAAAATAATTGTTAATTATTTCTCGAAGCGAGGAGTAAGCATTATAGTTCTTCAGGTACTTTTGGATTTTATCCAATGCTTCCAGGTAAACTTGCATCAAGTGCTCCGGGTTCAGGTTATACCCTCGAAGTTTACTCTCGAACGGGGTGTTGGATAGATTGCTGTATTGAATATCAAAAACGAATCGCACCAAAACTCCCACCGCGAAAACACCAATTTTAATATTGCTATCCAGAAAACTTTTGTTATCTGCCACGAACCGGTTAAATTCGTCAAGGTTAAACCTTCCGCTTTTTTGTTCATCTTTTACCGTGTCCATTGTATTCATAAAATTATAGTTAATATTGTTTTGTATAATTCCGAGCTCTTGTAAATAGTTCATTAACATCACCGCCTCTAAAATGCTTCGTCGTGTAGATTTGGTCACTTTCTCTCTAGTATGTGCTTCGTTGTAATTTTTCCTTATTACCCCCATGATCCTCTCGAACATAAAATCCTTGGAAATGGGCCTACCAAGAAAAATACTCTGTACAACTTCTAAAAACTTGTCGTCGAAAAACTCCTTGATAATCCCGAATGAAAACGTCAAGTTACGCGTCTGCTTATCCTTGGTAACAGCATTTTTAAATAGAGGGACCCGGTTTACATCTTCCGGTACACGTGTAAAAAGCTCGTTAAATCTCGAAGGAAGCACCTCTTCCAGCATCATGTTAATACTGATAGCTTTACTCATTTTGTCTTCCGAGAAAAAAAGCATATCCACGTAAAAATAGTTATCTTGCCGAGCGATGATTCTTTGCACGTGTTCCTCGGAGTCCGCTCGCTCTTCTTTGGATTCCTTTTTTTTCTTCGCGTCAGCAAAAGCACTTTTCAGTAATTCCACGATTATTTCTAAACTTTCTTGGTCACTTTGTAAAATAGGACGAGGAACGAACAAGAACTCGTGTCCATAGAAATAGCCGGTCAAGTGTTGCTTGATGTATTTCTCTCCATACTCGAGCGCCAAGGCTTCTTTCGAGGATACCGGGTAATTTCGCCAGAACTTCCCCTTGTTAAAGAAGCCGCTAATAAATCCCGGCTTATCGGGGGTAGAGTATTTAAAGGGTGCAGCGAAGCCATACACCTCTTCTGCTTCTTTCCCGGTAACCGAACAAACGACATCGGCGGCGCGTGAAATGGTGCCATTGTGCTCGTATTTCTTTTCCGATCCTGAATCGAGTATGGTGTTTCGAACCGTCTCGAAATCATATAAGTAAAGCTCTTTATCGTTGTGTATTCGCAATGATATGCCTGTGGAGGTTTGTTCTTCACGTGTAGCGTTTGTAAAATAATCGGTAATTTGCGAAGTTACGAGCTGTTCGTTTTTTAGGAACTCTGTTTCCACGAGTTTGAAAAGTTGGGCCTCGGGATGTTCTCCATTCGTGAGTTTCTTGAATTGTGTCTCTTTGATGTTCTTTAGTTTTTTATCTGGAGGATTGCTTAGCTTCGTGGTGAGGGTGATATCGCCTCCTCGAGCACTTCCTTTCCGGTACGCATACTTCCGGTAATTGGATGAGTCTTTTTTTACTTTTTCGATGTCTATTCCTCTGTAAAAGCATTGTAGTTCACCCATGGCATCAATAATTTCGAAAACCATTAACAATACCTGGTAATCTTTTCCGGGAAACAAGTCCTCTATGTAAAGATCCACCGGCTCGAGGTCAGTTTTTTGTTCCAACTGCCAATGCCCGATCGCTGATATTGATCTATCGTTCATTATTTTTCAGGTTTATATTAAATGTATATCCGCAGTTATTCCTAAAGAATTTAGCGGAAAAATAGTTATAAATAAGTTCGCAAATGCTTTCCAAATCGCTGATATTCATTATATTTACATTCTGAACACATGTAGTATTTCAAGCTATGAATATCCTGGATTTTGCTATAAATTACCCCGATGAGGAAACCTGTCGGGAAAAATTCAAACAACAAAGAGACCAAATGGGAGTTACCTGCCGTCGTTGTAATTGTAAGGAGCATTATTGGCTGGAAAACAAGCAGGCTTACGAATGCAAGCGTTGCCAAGCGCGCCAGACGCTGCGTTCGGGCACGGTCATGCAGCATTCCAACCTGCCATACCGTTACTGGTTCGTGGCCATGCACCTGCTCACGGCTACCAAGGGCTCCTTTTCCGCCGCCGAGATACAGCGACAGCTGGGGCACAAGCGTTACCAGCCCATATGGGAAATGGTCAATAAACTGCGTGACGTGATGGGCAAGCGTGACGACAAGTACACGCTCGAGGGCGCCATCGAGCTGGACGACGCCTTCTTTTCCACCGAGATATCCGTTGAAGAGAAGGAGAAACCGTTGAAACGCGGCCGTGGAAGCCAAAAAAAGACCAAGGTCCTGGTGATGGCTGAAAGCAAAACGGTTGAAAACCCAAACCGGGTAAAAAACCCAAGAAGGCCAGATACCTGAAGATGAAAGTCATCAACGACTTGAAAGCCGATACAATTACAAAGAATGTCAAAGAGCATGTCGAAAGCACGGCGGATCTGACCACCGATGATTCAACTTCTTACACTAAATTGAAAGAACATGTCCATTCACACACGGCATCCGTTGTTCCACACGAGGAATTGCCTAACGTGCTGCCTTGGGTACACACCGCGATCAGCAATGCCAAACGACAGCTCCTGGGCGTGTATTACAAGGTAAAACCCGAGTATTTACAGTACTACCTCAATCAGTTCTGTTACAAGTTCAACAGGCGTTACTTCGGCGAGAACCAGTTTGACAGGCTGTTGATAGCCGCCGTATCGTGTGCGCCTGATTTCAAATCAAGAATTTACAATAGGAACTATTGCGGATAATCATTTTATACCTAAAAGTCTCAAATAAAAGTTGCATATGTCAGGTAAAGTATTTATCTTTAAAGTGTTATACAAAAACAAACATTCACCCGACACATGCAAGACAAAAATAGTAAAAAAATCTCATTTACTGCCTGTTCAGTAAAGAAAAAGTTCAGTTCAGAACAATTAACATCATATTCAGGGTTAAGCGTAACCTCTGATTTTATCAACCATTGCGGTATTTATGGCAAGCTGGAACATCTTTTTCCAACCATCCGCCACAATGCAAGCCGTTTCAGCACAGCCCAAATACTCTCAAGTATCCTGTTGGCATCGTTGTGCGGTGTTCACCGTTTGAAGCGGATTGAAAACTTCACCTTTGACGCCTTGGTTGCCCGCTTGTTGAAGTTACCCAAGAACATTGACGAGGACACCATACGCCGCCATTTGACAGGTTTGGGTGAAAGGGGCGCCCGTTCGCTTCACGAGCTGTTGTTGGGTTTTACAGGCATGCAAGTTTCCCGTTGCGGTTTAAGCCGCTTGACACTTGATTGCGACTCAAGCACATTTACCGTTTACGGCAACCAACAAGGGGCTGAGGTGGGTTATAACTCGCATAAGAAGGGTTCGAAAAGCTATCACCCCATCTTATGTTTTGTCACGGAGATGAAACTGCTTGTCAATTCATGGCTCCGCCCGGGTTCAGCTTACACCTCAAACGGAGTTTGTGAGTTTGTCAAAGAAACCTTGGCCGCTCTTCCCCAAAAGGTGGAGAAGGTGTTTTTCAGGGCCGACAGCGGTTTTTTCAATGGTGGATTATTTAATTTGTTAGAAGACGGTAAACATGAATATTTGGTGAAAGTAAAGCTGAAAAACCTGAAAGATTTACTTGCCGGGCAGACTTGGCAGCCGATTGGCCCACGGACGGCGACCTGTCAGTTTACACATCAATGTAGCGGTTGGAGGAATCCCCGCATGTTTTATGCCGTGCGCATCATAAAGCAAATGGTTGAAGTCGATTATTTTGGCGAAAAACAATTTGTACCCGAGTATGAGTACTTTTGCTATTGCTCGAACCTGAAAGGATTGGATGCCTTGCAGCTCCATTCCCTTTATGGATCCCGATCAGAGAGTGAGAATTGGATCGAGCAAACCAAAAACTCGCTTTGTGCGGGAAAAACCATCACGCATGATTTTTGGGTAAACGATATTCTTTGGCAACTTTCGTCATTTGCCTACAGTTTATCGGTGCTCATGCGATACCGGGGCGACTTTTGGGTTTGGCGTCAAGAGCACTCTACCTTCCGAGAATGGTTTATCCGAGTGCCGGGAAAAGTGGTGAAATCCGGCAGGCAGGTCACGGTAAAAATGCCTAAGGAGTATTACCGAAAAGCGGGGTGGCGTGATTTTGAGCAGCGAATAACGACAACGATGACCGGATGACGGATTTTCACTTAATCGTCCATCGCCATCTTTCGTGTCGTAAAAGGGTTTATGACAAGGAATTGCCATGCCTTGGAAGAGTGGTAATGTTAATATATATAAAAACGCCACCATAAAAAGTAAATCAACACGTTAAACGTGCAAGAAACAGTGAAGATGAAAAGAAAATAAAACGGTATCTCTCGAAAAAAAAGAGAAATTCCGCTTTGAAAACTATTAACTTGAGTTGGGAATTTTAAATGAGATTTTTAAGTTATATTATTATGGGAATGATTATTTGGCTATGTTCGCTATCAAATCCCTGTGTTCTTTCTTGTACTATATCATCCTTGTTGTAATGGATATTTTGTGTTTTATTTAGTTCTAATTTCAACCCTTATTATAACTGGAATGAGTTTTTTATACCAACTCTCCCCTTTGAGTTGTACATTTTGTACTATTTAAAAACAAAGGTAAATCTCATTTTACAAAAAAGCAAATAATTTGGATAATATTTTTTATAGAATTAAATTAAACCATTATTTCTTTTCTAAACCTCTTACAGCAGATTTAAATTTACTGAGTGGGATTGAATATTACTCAAAAGAAAAACAGTAAAAACACTCCATAATTACCAATTATTGGCAACTTTGCGATAAAAATGGATAATTATCGATGGAAGCTTTTCCGTCTATTGTCTTGTATCGTAAGCCGTCGGTCATAGGCGTATTGGATTGCTTCGATTAAACCGTGATCTTTGTCAAAAAAAGATGAACACTAACAAAATGAATCGTCGTTTTACTCAACACGAAGCGTTTTCCCTGATCGAAGAGTACTTTCAAAGTGGTCAGCGGGCCACGGATTTTTACCGGTCCAAAAATATGAGTGAATGGCAGTTTTACAAATGGAGAAAACTGTATCTTGAAGTCCATCCGGAACATGAAGCCTCAAAAATACCCCCTGCAAAGGAACCATCCCTCTTGCAGCCGGTAACTGTTATCGGCAAGCCGTCCTCCCGGCGGATGCCCCGGTTCGAGATCGCCTATCCCGGCGGGGTAACTCTTCGCGTGGACGAGGGGGTAACCGACATCACGCTACTCGGGGAACTGCTCACTTTTTAATTCCTCGGACGATGTTCTCACTTAACGAATCCCAGCGTTTTTACCTCTGCCTCTCACCCACCGACCCGCGTAAAGGATTTGACAGTTTATGCGGGCTTGTCTCATCGGAACTGGGACGCGACCCGTTAGGCGGGGAAGTGTTCATCTTTGTCAACAGGTCCAGGACGACCATCAAGCTGCTCCATTGGGAACGGGGCGGGCTCGTGCTGTACCACAAGCGCCTGGAAAGCGGCCGCTTTTCCCTTCCCACCTGCGACGGGAAGAGGAGGTGATTGAACCTGACCTTATCCCCGATGGAGCCGTCAAGATAGGGGAGTCTGTCACCGAGCTGCTGGAGTACAAGCCCGCCGACGTTTACGTGCGGGCTATTATCCGTCCCAAGTACGTGGTGCCGGGCACGGAAGGTGAAGGCTGCGTTACTGTGGCCCCCATGCCCTCGTTGCCCATCGTGAAAGGAAATGCCGGGGCAGGCATTCTCTCCCATATTTGCGCGAGCAAATTCATCGACCACCTCCCGTTCTATCGCCAGGCCGAGATATTCAAGCGGCAAAAGATACCGGTTGCCGAGTCGACGCTCAAGGGCTGGTACGCCGCCGTCTGCCGCTTGCTTGAGCCGTTACACGATACACTGGTCCATGAAATAATGAAACGCGACTACCTTCAGGTGGACGAATCCCCGATACCTGTTCTTACCTCGGATAAGCCCGGAGCCACGCACAAGGGGTACATGTGGGTGTTTCATGCCCCCGTGGAAGGCATGGCGTGCTTCAGGTACGGAAAATCCCGCTCGGAGGATGTCGCCGCCGGATTTCTTGACGGGTACCGCAGCACGCTCCAAACTGACGCGTACGCGGGGTATTACCAGTATAAGGACGCGGAGCACATCACACTTTTGCCATGCATGGCCCATAGCCGGCGAAAATTTGAACACGCCAAGGAGAACTCGCCATCGAGATCGCGTCAAGCCCTTGACTTGTTCGCGAAACTCTACCGGGTAGAGAAACGGGCACGTGAGGAAAAGATGCCATTCGAGGAACGGCACCGGCTGCGCGAACAACAATCAATACCGGTAATGGAAGAGCTGAAACGGTGGCTGGAAGACCAGCGGGGGCAAGTCCTGCCTAAATCTCCCATAGGAATCGCGGTTGCCTACACTCTAAAAATTTGGGACAGGTTGGAAAGGACGATGACGGACGGCAAATTCGAGATAGATAATAACGAAATTGAAAATAAAATCCGGAAACTTGCCCTGGGGCAGAGTCAAGCAGCAAGTGCAATTTACATTAATTGTTTGTAAAACTCAACTTTGGGTGTGTTAAAGTCCAATTTTTTCCTCGGTCTTTCATTCAGCCTGTGCTGTATCCGCTTCAATCTGTCGGGTGGATAGTCCTTGAAGGACGCCCCCCTTGGGGATGTATTGCCGGATGAGCTTGTTCGCGTTTTCGATCGATCCTTTTTGCCATGCCAAATAGGGGTCGGTGAAGTACACCGGGGCTTCCAGCATCTCCGTGATCCGTTCCGGGGTGGACCGGTTGCCGGGCAGGCGTTCCCTTCTCTCCATCGCCATCTCGTGGGCCAGTCGCCACGAGTAGCCCCCGCGCTTGTCCTTGTTGCGCTGCAACTCCCTGGACACCGCTGAAGGACTGACACCTATCAAGCTAGCGATCGTCCGCTGGGTGTCACCGTTTTCTAAACCTAAATAAATCGCGTACCTTTGTTCTGAAGTTAACTGTTTGTATTTTTTCATAAGCAACATAATAGTTAATTTTAGGGAGACTTCGGTCTCCTTTTTCTTTTATGTTGCTGTCCGACTCTCTTCGGGGGCTTGCGCGCCCCCGGCCGTTAGGCAACCCCCCCCGGTGTTTTTCATGATTGTTGTGAAGAATCATTTCAAAAAACAACACGTGGATGTTGCACTTCTAAGTTGAACTTAGGACCGGTGCACTCATCCTTTCGTTCCTTATTGCTCTATACGCTATTGCATGCGGCGATAATCACAATAACAGGAAGATGGAACTTAAACTGAATCAATTATCTGTCGATGGCCTCACGGAGCATCTCGACAAGGGGGTTTCGGCAAGCTATGCAGCACTGATCGGAAACAAACTCATTGTGGCGGGCGGGGCCAACTTCCCCGGGAAGTTAGGGTTCGAAGGGGGCACAAAAGCCTACTACAGCGAAATCGTTAGCTACGATGAAGAGAGCGGGAAGTGGAGACTTATCGGCCATCTGCCCGATTCGGCGGCTTACGGAGTATCTGTCCCTCTTTCCGACGGTGCATTGTGGGTTGGGGGGAACAACGCGACAACATCGCTGAGAAGCGTCCTCAGGGTCTCGTTGAACGAAACCGGAGCCGCAGTACTGAAACCATTTCCTCAACTCCCGGCCACCATGGATAACATGGCAGGATCTGCCATAGCAGACACAGTCTTTGTAGCTGGAGGGAACATTGACGAAAAGCCGGCAAACCGGTTCTACTGCATCGATGCAAGGAGCGGTTCGGAATGGAAGGAACTGCCGCAATTTCCCGGACCTCCTCGCCTTCAACCCCTATTGGTGCCGATAAAGCAGAATAACCGGTCGTACCTCTATCTGCTCGGTGGTTTTTTCGGCGGTGATAGCCTAAGGCAACCGGTGATAAGCAGCGAGATTCTTCGCTACGATGTAACTGCGGGCAAATGGGAGATAACCGGCGAGCTGACCGACGAGGAGACGGGAGAGCACTTCTCGCTGACCGGCGCAGTTGCCATGCCGGTTGAGAACCGTTATATCCTCTGCATGGGAGGAGTAAACCGGACCATCTTCCTTGATGCCATCACTACCCAGTACAATATCACATACAATGGTGCGTTAACCGTCGAGGGGCGACAACTGCTGCACCTCGAATTTTCAAAAGAATACATGACACGTCCCATCGAAGATTATAAATTCAGTCGCGAATGTCGTATATTTGACACCGTTACCGGTGGGTGGAAAACCATACTGGATACCTCCCTCACAGCACGTGCAGGAGCAACACTGGTTTTTGAAGGAAAGGAGTTTTATGTCGTACAGGGCGAGCTAAAGCCTGGTGTACGTACTCCGGTAACAATAAAAGGAGAGATCAATTTATGAGAAACAGCAAAGCTTATCCGTGGATCGTCGTCGGACTACTCTGGTTCGTGGCATTACTCAACTACCTCGACCGGCAGATGTTATCCACCATGCAATCATCGATGCAGCTCGATATCAGGGAACTGGCCATTGCCGAAAATTTCGGACGGGTGATGGGGATCTTCCTCCTCATATACGGATTG
This sequence comes from Petrimonas mucosa, assembly GCF_900095795.1. Taxonomy (NCBI): domain Bacteria; kingdom Pseudomonadati; phylum Bacteroidota; class Bacteroidia; order Bacteroidales; family Dysgonomonadaceae; genus Petrimonas; species Petrimonas mucosa. Next base: position 984,357 of record NZ_LT608328.1, on the reverse strand, counting down.
ATGAGTCCCGTAGCCGGCATGATTGCCGACCGTGTCAATCGTAAATGGCTCATTGTCGGCAGCCTCTTTGTCTGGTCGGCCGTAACGTACGGGCTGGGCTATGCCCAAACTTTTCAACAGGTCTACTGGCTGAGAGCCCTTATGGGTGTCAGCGAAGCGCTTTACCTGCCCACCGGGTTGGCTATGATTGCCGATTTCCACACCTCAAAAACCCGCTCACTGGCTATCGGCATCCACATGTCGGGTCTCTATACCGGCCAGGCGTTGGGCGGGTTCGGAGCGACCATTGCCGCCAACTACTCCTGGCATACCGTTTTCCACTGGTTCGGGATTGCCGGTATTATCTACGCTGTAGTACTGATTTTCCTGTTACACGACAAGGAGGGGCATGCATCGAAAGAAAGAGCCGTCTCAAGGAGAGGCCAGCTGGCAGCACCCTCCGGCCAGCCGTCGATATTCCGCTCCTTCGGCGTTATTCTGGGAACCCTCTCCTTCTGGATCATGCTCTTTTACTTCATGGCTCCAAGTTTTCCGGGTTGGGCTACCAAGAACTGGCTACCGACACTCTTTTCCGGGAACCTGGGCATTGAAATGGCAAAAGCAGGCCCCATGGCCACCATCTCCATTGCCATCGCTTCATTTATCGGTGTGCTTATCGGTGGACCGCTTTCCGACCGATGGGTACAGAAAAATATCAGGGGACGAATCTATACGAGTACGATCGGATTGGCGCTCACCATCCCCTCCCTTGTGTTGCTGGGGTTCGGAGATTCGCATATGGAACTGGTCGGGGCAGCCGTGCTCTTCGGGATCGGGTTCGGGATGTTCGACACCAACAACATGCCGATACTCTGCCAGATTATTCCCCAACAATACCGCGCCACGGCATACGGCATCATGAACATGATGGGCGTTTTTGCCGGCTATGCCGTTACGTTGATACTCGGCAGCTCCACCGATGCCGGAAATCTGGGAGCAGATTTCAGTAAACTGGCAATTGTGGTACTGGCTGCACTCCTTCTGATGCTGCTTTTTCTGAAACCTAAAGAGAAGCTGACCTACCCCGAAGAGGAGAGTCGGCCAACCGACAACAGAAAAGGGTGAATGTTCATGCATTCCACCCGCTCTTGCACTTAGAAAGAACAGCTGTTTGAACGAAACGAGTTTTTCTTTTAGCAAGAGGGTGGCCAATGGGTCGCAAAACTGGTGGAATCGAATGTTAGTGAACAAAAACATAGTTTTACCTGCTGAAATTGACTAAATGGAAAAAATATGAAACAGTTTGAAAAGATCAAAGGATTAATCGTGGCTCCATTTACCCCCTTCGACAGCAAGGGAGAGGTAGATATGGGTCCCATAGCCGATTATGCAGCCATGTTGCAGAAAAACGGACTGATCGGCGTGTTTATCAATGGCTCTTCGGGCGAGGGGTATATGCTTACCGTGGAGGAGCGGATGAAATTGGCCGAGAAATGGATCTCGGTTGCCTCGGAAGGGTTCAGGGTGATCGTACATGTAGGTGCCACCTGCATCAAGGATTGTTACCGCATGGCAGAGCATGCCCAAGCCATCGGGGCCTTCGGTATCGGAGCCATGGCCTCTCCTTTTCCCAAAGCGGGAAGAGTGGAGGAGCTGGTGCAATATTGCGAAGAGATTGCTTGTGGAGCTCCCGATCTTCCGTTCTATTTCTACCATATTCCTGCCCTCAGTGGCGTCTTCCTGCCCATGTTGCCCTTCCTGAAGGCGGCAGACGGACGCATCCCCAACCTGGCGGGAATCAAGTATACCTACGAAAGTATCTACGAATACAACCAATGCATGCTCTACGGCAATGGTAAGTTCGACATGCTGCACGGTCAGGACGAAACCATCCTCTCTGCACTGGTAATGGGTGGTGCCCAGGGTGGAATCAGCGGCACCGGAAGCTATATCGGCCGATCGCTGACGGGCGTGATTGAGGCATATAACAGCGGCAAGCTGGCTGAAGCGGTAGCTCACCAGAATTTTGCCCAGGAGGTTATCAATGTCATTGCACGCTACCGGGGCAATATCGTCGCCGGGAAAAGGATCATGAAACTGATCGGCCTTGATTTGGGAATAAACCGCACACCTTTCCAGAATATAACGGACGAAGAGGAGATACTCATCCGGGAAGAACTTGAAAGAATCAACTTTTTCGAAAAGTGTAACCGGCTTTAAAGAACAGGAGACTGTCTCAAAATAAAACTTGACCTCCCGAGATATGAATATTGGGATAGGTTCTCAGATAGGTTATCCGAATAAAAAGAGGGTGAAATCACTTTGTGATTCACCCTCCTGTTTTATCCGGTTTACAGGTATACAGTCATATAGCCTGACTAATCGAACATCTTGCGAAATTTATTGAACACACTTTTTTTTGCCGATTTCGATGGAATGAAATTGGGAGACTTGTCCAGCTCCGCAACTCTCTTCTTTTCCGCATCACTCAAGTTTTCAGGAATATATACATTCACATTCACAAGTTCGTCGCCCGTACCGTAACCGTTTACGGTTGGCAGTCCCTTGTTGCGCAAGCGGAGTACTTTTCCAGGCTGGGTTCCCGGCTCGATCTTCACCTTGGCTACTCCCTCGATGGTGGGAACCTCTACCGTTCCGCCCAACGCTGCCGTCGGGAAACTGATGAAAAGGTTATATATCACATCATTGTGATCCCGTATCAGATCGGGATGCTCCTCCTCTTCCACCAGGATGAGCAGATCACCGTTGACACCTCCGCGACGGGCCGCATTTCCCTTTCCCGACATGGAGAGCTGCATACCCTCTTCAACACCGGCAGGGATCTTGATGGAGATTACCTCCTCGTCCAGAACTATGCCGTCGCCGTTACAGTGTGTACACCTCCTGGTGATACTCCTCCCCTCCCCGTTACAGGTGGGACAGGTTGTGGTGGTCTGCATCTGTCCCAGGATGGTATTCTGTACCCGGGTCACCACACCGCTACCGTTACAGGTGGAGCAGGTGGAAACTGAAGTTCCGTTCTCCGATCCGTTACCGTTACATGAGGTGCAGGCCACATATTTCTTCACTTTTATCTTCTTCTCCACCCCATGAAGGATCTCTTTCAGGTTGAGTTTCACCTTCACCCGGAGATCGGATCCCCGGTTGGTACGCCTGCTGCTCCTGCTAAACCCGCCGAAACCGCCGAAACCGCCGAAGTGGCCACCAAAAATATCGCCAAATTGCGAGAAGATGTCCTCCATCGACATGCCTCCGCCGAATCCACCGCCCGATGCGGTTCCTCCTACACCCGCATGCCCGAACTGATCGTAGCGGGCCCGTTTATTCTGGTCACTGAGCACTTCATACGCTTCGGCAGCCTCCTTGAACTTCTCCTCGGCCGTAGCATCCCCTGGATTTTTGTCGGGATGGTATTGGATGGCTTTCTTGCGGTAAGCCTTTTTGATCTCCTCCGCCGTTGCCGTCTTGGGCACCTCCAATATTTCGTAATAATCTCTTTTTGCCGCCATCTTATTCCCCTACAATTACCTTCGGATAACGGATAATCTTATCGTTTAGCTGATACCCTTTTTGTACACAATCAATGACAACCCCTTTTTGTGCCTCCTCCTGAACCGGAACGGTAGTTATTGCCTCGAACCGGTCGGCATCAAAAGGTTGTCCGATAGCCACAATCTCTTTTACACCGTGCTGGTTAAGGAAGTTGACAAATTTTGAATAGATCAGGTCCATCCCTTCCACCATCGCCTCCTTGTCTTCCGCCATGTGAAGCGCTTGCAATGCCCGTTCGAAATCATCGGCAAATGGCAGGATATCGGTCAGTACACGTTCACCGCCACTTCTAATGATGTCGGCCTTCTCCTTCATTGTCCGCTTGCGAAAATTATCGAACTCGGCGTGAAGACGCAAATAGCTGTCGTTCAACTCATCATATTTCCTCTTTAACTCCTCCAGCGGATCGGGCTCTGCTGACAAATTGTCCTCGATACTGCTTTCCGCATTTTCACTCTCCTCACTGTTCAGATTGGCCGGTTCCTGGCTTACCTCGTTGTCGTGCAACTCCTCCGGCCCGTTATAATCGTTGTTTCTCTTCATAATCTACAATAAAAAAAAATGTGGTTGCAGGTCGGCATAACCTGTCGCAACTATTCAGATATTGCTACTGCAAATAGTTTGCCAAACTATTACAAAAACAGCTCACACCACTCATCAAATATCTCTATCTGGTGGCTGTCATGATTCTTGAGGCTCTCCCGGATCTTTTTAAGGGGTTTCTCCTTCCCCAGTTGGGACTTCGAGTAGAACTTGTCGGCAAAGCAGATAATCTTCTCCTCCAGACTCTTCGGTCGCATATCCCTGTGCGGAACGGGCAATTTTTTCCGGATGATGGTCTCCAGACTCAAACCGGTTCCGGTATGCCGTTCGCACACCAGTCCGTGCTTGGGAAGCCCCTCCAATGTGAGCAGTTCCCTGCCCAGATAACCGTGGCAGATGTAGGGGTAACTACCTTCACAGGCAATCGCCGGCGACTTGGTCTTGAAGATACCGATATCGTGCAGCATGGCCGCCTCTTCCAGAAACTTCACATCGATGGCCAGTTCGGGGTGCTTCTGGGCGACAAGCAATGCCTTGGCAGTTACATCCGATACGTGAGAGATGTAAATATCGTAAAGTTTCGTTCCTTTCTTATAATACTTATGAATGATATCCAGTGGTTGCATCTGTGTCAATACTATTGAAAAAGGTGTCGCACCTACAACGGAACCACATATTTCTTCAGTGCCGGATCCTTGAGTGATGCGGGAACAGCCTCCCTTACCTCATCCGCAATAATCTGAATCAACCGTTCCCGGATGAACTCCTTGCGGGTGATCAGGCTGATCTCACGAACGGGAGTAACGTTCTTGAACGGCCGTACATTCTTTTTCTGCTGTTCGCTGAGGTTATATATCGCCATTTCCGGAATAACGGTCAGCCCGTCATTATCATCCACAATCTTGATGAGCGTATCGATACTACCTGCCTCAAACGAGAAAATGGAGTTCGACCTTCGTCGCTTTCTCATGTTGCAGAGGTGCAGGATCTGAGTCCTGA